>NZ_NFLJ01000052.1 GCF_002160865.1 Massiliimicrobium timonense | reverse complement strand
ACGATGACAATGAAGGAAGAATTTGAAAAACTAATCAATGATCAAAGCATCATCAAAAAGATTGTTCCTGAACTGACGTATCGAGAAATGGACTTTCATAGTATTCAGACAATGAATGATAATGTGTATAGTTTTCTGTTGTTTACTGGCTATCTAAAAATCAAGAGTAAAGTTGATAATGATCATCCTTATACCTATGAACTTGTGATTCCTAATAAAGAAGTCAAATATATCTATGAAGATATCTTCATGAAATGGTTTGACAGTTATCAAAGAGAACGAAAGGGAAAGTTTATTGATAAGCTCATAAAAGGTGAAATGATTGAAGCTATAGATTTATTGAATGATGTGCTGGAATCAAGTATTAGTTATTATGATAGTCTGGAAAGTTTTTATCATGGTTTTATGGTAGGCTTTCTGCAGGAAACAGAATATGAAATACAGTCTAACAAAGAAAGTGGCGAAGGACGATTTGACATAGCTTTAGTACCAAGAAGAATCACAAGAGAATGTATTATTCTTGAATGTAAGCACAGTAAGAGTGTAGGAACATTAATACAGGATAGTCAAATTGCAGCTGACCAGATTGTTCAAAAAGGCTATCGTGAAATATTTATAAGACAGGGATATCCAAAAGTTTTAGGATATGGTATATCATTTTATCGAAAACAATGTTATATAACAAAATGTAAAGATTGATATTTTAGTAAAACAAGTCACCTATCTTAATTGTAATGACTTGTTTTTTATTTGTAAAACCATGAAAATATATAAATTTGGAATAAAAAAATAAGTAAAATAAACTAAAAATAAAGTAAAAATATTAATTAAAACCACATTTTATTGGAAAAGTACCATACTTTTCATATAAAAGCATTGACTTTTATATGAAAAGAATTTATACTTATATTGTCAAAAATATTTTAAGGGAGGAAAAATTTTATGGATGCTTTTGCTGATAAGCTAGGGCGTATTGGAGCTTGGTGCGGTCAAAACAAGTACTTAGGTTCAATTAAAAATGCGTTCCAAAACTTTATGCCAGCAACTATCGCTGGTGCCATTGGGGTTTTATGGACAAACGTATTGGTTAACAGTTCAAGCGGTTTAGGAGCTTTATGGGAACCAATCATGGCTTTAGAAGTTATTAACCCTGTATTTGCTGCAATTCAATTTGCAACTATTTCATGTATCGCTATTGGTGTAGTTATGTTAGTTGGGCAAGAAATTGCTGAAGCTAATGGTGAAACTGGTGCTTTCCCAGCAGTATTATCATTTATTGCTTGGTTAGTAGTTACTCCAAATAGTAACTCTGTAGCAGGTTTAGGTCTTACTGACGCTGCTGGTGCTGCTGTTACTAAATTAGTAGATGGAGAAAGTGTAGCTGTTACAATTGGAGAAAAATTAGGTGATTTAACTCCAGCTGCATTCTCTGGTATTAGTGCTAACTATACAGGAGCTACTGGTTTATTTACTGCATTAATCATTGGTATCTTAGCTATGGAAATTTATGGATGGTTAAGAAAACAAGATGCATTAAAAATCAAAATGCCTGAACAAGTACCTCCAGGTGTTTCTCGTGCATTCGAAGTTTTAATTCCAGCATTCTTAATGTTAGCTATCGTTGGATTAATTGGTCATGTTGCATACTTAGCAACTGGTAAATATTTAAATGACTTAATTTCTTATTACATTCAACAACCATTAACTAATATTATTGGTGGTAATATCTTTGCCGTATGCTTAATGTATGTCTTAATCTCATTATTCTGGTTAGTTGGTATTCATGGTAACAACATGATGGCAGCTGTTAAGGAACCAATCTTCAAACCTATGTTATATGCAAATACTGCATTATTTACAAATGGTGAAACAATGCCTTTAACTGCTGAAATCAAAGCTCATGGTTGGTATCAATTAAACTTAGGTATGTTAGTAATGTTTGGTGAATTCGGTGGTTCTGGTGTTACTATCGGTTTAGTTATTGCAATCTTTATCTTTGGTAAACGTGCTGATAACCGTGCAATCGCTACATTATCAGTTGTTCCTGGATTATTCAATATTAACGAAACAGTAACATTTGGTATTCCATTAGTATTGAACCCAATCTTAGGTATTCCATTTATTATTGCTCCAGTAGCAAGTATCGTTTTAGGTTATGTATTAACACTTATGGGAATCATGCCTATCGTTGTACTTGAAGTTCCTTGGACAATGCCACCAGTATTCTATGGATTCTTAGCAACAGGTGGTAACCCAATGGGTGCTGTATGTCAAATTTTAGCAGTAGTTTTAGTAACTCTTATCTACATTCCATTTGTTATCTTCTATGAAAGATATCAAAATAAACAAGCTGCTGAAGCTGAATAAGATTTAAATTGAAAATAAAAGGTTGTGCTAAAATAGTTTATCTATTAATAGCATCAACCTTTTTTCATTTAAAATTTTGATCTGAACATTCATAATTTATAAAGGAGAAGAAAATGAGATTTCCAGAAAACTTTTTATGGGGTGGTGCAGTCACTGCTCACCAAAGTGAAGGTGCATATGATATTGATGGAAAGTTGCCTTCAGTATGTGATTTATTGGCTAGAGATGATGCTTCAAATTTTCATGATGGTGTAGATAGTTATCATCGCTATGATGAAGATTTTGCGTTATTTGAAGAAATGGGATTTAAAAGTTATCGTTTTTCGATAGATTGGTCAAGAGTGATGCCAGATGGTTTTCATTTCAATGAAGAAGGAATGGCATTTTATGATCGCTTTATTGATAGTATGATTGCTCATGGAATGGAACCTATTTGTTCTTTATATCATTTTGAAATGCCGATGGTATTATATGAAAAATATAATGGGTTTTATTCACGCATTGTCGTTGATCAATTTATTAAATATGCCTATAAAATGATTGATAGATATGGTGATAGAGTCAAAAAATGGATTTCTTTTAATGAGCATAATGGAATTTTATTGGATGGTCATAAATTAGCATATGGGGCCATTTGCCCTGAGGGGGTTAAGGAAGAATTGTTTTTCCATCAATTGATGCATAATTCATTATATGCACATGCTAAAGTGACTGAAAAGGTTCATACAATTGAAAATGCTTTAATGTTAGGTATGGTTTTGTATATTCCTCACTATAGTGCATCTTGTCATCCTATGGATGAATTGGCAGCAAGAAATCATATGGCAAAAACAAATGTTTTTTTGGATGTATTTGTTCATGGTGAATATAGTCCTTATTTTTTAAAGAAGATGAAACATGATCAAACAATGCCTGTTATGGAAGATAATGATTTGAAAATAATGAAGGAAAATACGGTGGATTGGATTTCTTTAAGTTATTATAACAGTGATATTGTACAGTACGATTCTCATCATTCATATCATATCCTCAATAATCCATGTTTAGAAGTATCTCAGTGGAATTGGTCAGTTGATCCTGTGGGTCTTCGCATCGCTTTAAGAGATATTTATGAAAAGTATCGTTTACCAGTTATGGTGGTTGAGAATGGTTTGGGTGTTGAAGATATTTTTGAAAATGGAACAGTCATAGATGATAAAAGAATAACCTATCTTGATGCACACATTAAGCAAGTTGGAAAAGCTATTGAAGAAGGTGTGGATTGTAGAGGTTATCTTGTTTGGGGTCCTATTGATATATTATCATCACAAGCAGATATGAATAAACGTTATGGAATGATTTATGTGAATAGAGATAATAATAATCTAAGAGATATGAATAGATATAAGAAAAAATCTTTTGAATGGTATAAAAATGTTATCCATTCAAATGGTGGATTAATTGATGATGAATAAAATATATAAAATGTAAGATAAGAGAAATTTTTAAATTGTTATTTATGTCAATATCATGTATAATAGACAAGGAAAGTGGGGATTTTTATGGAAGAAGTAAAAACGTTCAAATATAGAATCAATACTGCAACAATTATTTTTTTAGCAGCATTAGTTTTTTATACATTATTTACTGCATTTACACAAGATTTACAAACAGTTCTTATTATTGGGATCTTTACTATTCTTTGCTTTGTCGTTTTCATTGGTATGCGTCCATATAAATATTCAATTGAAAAAAAGGAATTAACAATTCATTATGCTTTATGGAAAAACAGTCATGTTGATTTAATGCATTGTGAAACTATTTGTGATCCTGTTCCAAGATGGGCAGATTTAGTGACAAGACCACATGCTATTGAAATTTATACTGATACAAAGAAAAGGTATTGTTTCTTCCCTAAAGAAAGAGTGGAATTCGTACATGAAGTCGTAAAAGCAAATAAAAGAATCCATTGTACGGTTAAAGAGTATACAGATGTATATCGTATTTTGGAAAAGAAAGATCGTAAAGAAAGACGTAAAGCAGAAAAGAAAGCTGCAAAAGAAGCACGATCTCAAAAATAAATTCTATATAAGAGCAATAGGGATTTTGATATTAAATGTCGAATCCTTTTTTTATTGGTTTTACTATCATGAATTAGTAAATATGATCACTCATTTTTAAATTATGTTATCTATTTATAATTTATAGAGATAATGTGTTTTAAAGGATTTAATGTATAGGTTAAAATTATGTAAAGAGTTATCTGTCAAAATGAATGGAATGTTAAAATCATTTAAAAGTATAATTAAATATTATTTGTGTTATAAATTTAACGATTCTTAATGAAGAATAATGCTTTGAGTATTATGTAAAGAATGACTAAAAAGAAAGATAGTATATCATAATATTTACAATAAGCAAATATTGTGCTATATTTGTCTTAGAAAAAGATTTTTAAACTTTTTTGTCTAAATAGGAAGTAAAATGAAGCGTTTATTGCGTATATATATAATAGAGGGACATTTCTTGGATTGTTTTATGACTCCTTAAATATTGATGTTGTTGTTAACTATAAAAATCAAAAAAGGAAAAAATAATGGAAAAGAAACCTGTAAAAATTGTTACAATTGGTGGAGGAAGTAGCTATACACCAGAATTAATGGAAGGATTCATTAAAAGATACAATGAACTTCCAATTAAAGAAGTTTGGTTAGTTGATATTGAAGATGGAAAAGAAAAACTTGAAATCGTTGGAGCGATGGCTCAACGTATGTGGGATACTTCACCATATGATGTCAAAGTGCATTTGACTTTAGACCGTAGAGAAGCGTTAAAAGATGCAGACTTTGTGACGACTCAATTTAGAGTTGGACTATTAAATGCCCGTGTGAAAGATGAAAGAATTCCTTTCTCATATGGCATGTTAGGTCAGGAAACAAATGGTGCTGGAGGAATCTTTAAAGCTTTTAGAACAAATCCAGTGATTTTAAGCATTGTCGAAGACATGAAAGAATTATGTCCAGATGCATGGTTAATTAACTTTACAAATCCAATTGGAATGGTCACTGAAGCTGTTATGAAATATGGAAAATGGGATAAAGTGATTGGATTATGTAATGTTCCTGTAGGAGCAATGATGAAAGAACCAGAAACAATTGGAAAAACTTTAGACCAGTTAACATACAAATTTGCTGGATTGAATCATTTCCATTGGCATAAAGTTTTTGATGAACATGGAAATGAAGTTACACAACAAATCATTGATGCTATCTATGATCCAGATGTTGATGATGGAATACCAAAGAATATCTTTAATGTGAAGTTCTTTAAAGAACAGCTCGATACAATGCAAATGATTCCATGTGGATATCATAGATATTATTATCGTCAAGAAGAAATGTTGAAACATGGACTTGAAGAATACAATACAATTGGAACAAGAGCATAACAGGTCAAACAAACTGAAGAAGAATTGTTTGAATTATATAAAAATCCTGATTTAGATCATAAACCAGAACAATTAGCAAAACGTGGCGGAGCACATTATAGTGATGCTGCCTGTGAAACAATTGCATCTATCTATGCTAATAAGAATACACATATTGTTGTCACAACAAGAAACAATGGAGCAGTCCCTGATTTACCAGCTGAAGCAGCTGTAGAAGTTTCTTCATTTATTGGAGCTACAGGAGCAGGAGCGATTGCCTTTGGACCATTGCAACCAGCAGAAAGAGGATGGTTACAATGCATGAAAAATATGGAATGGTGTGTAGAAGAAGCAGCTGTTACAGGAGATTATGGAAAAGCATTACAGGCATTTATTTTAAATCCACAGATTCCATCAGGAGCCACAGCAAAAAGAGTATTAGATGAATTATTACTTGCCCATAAAAAATACTTACCACAATTTGCAGATAAGATTGCCGAGCTTGAAGCAGAAGGTGTAACAATCAAAGATGATGTTGCAAGAGAATTAACTGAACAAGGATTATAATCATAATAAAAGACAGTAGGAGTCAAATCTTACTGTTTTTTATTGAAATAAATAATATTTTAAAAACAAAGTTAGAATATTGAAATTTTATTTTAATAAGTGTATGATTTTTTTTGAGGTGATGATGATGTATGCAATTGGAATCATGTCGGGTACATCTATGGATGGAATTGATACTGTTTTAGTGGATATTGATGGGTTTGGCATGGAAACAAAGATGAAAGTTATAGGTTATCATGAGTATCCTATGCCAATAGATATGAAAGAGAAAATTAAAAAACATGTGATGAAAAGAATTCTTGTGTTGATGAGATATGTAGTTTGAATTTTGAATTGGGGTATTTGTTTGTTGAGGCTGTGAGAATTTTGCTTAAAAAATATGATGTAGCACAAAAAGATATTTCTTTTATTGCGACACATGGTCAAACTATCTACCATATTCCTTTTTTGAAAAATCAATTAATACCATCCACACTACAGATAGGAGAACCAGCTGTGTTGGCATATGAGTTGAATACCACAGTGGTTTCTAATTTTAGGGTCATGGATATGGCTGCAGGTGGACAAGGGGCACCATTAGTACCTTATAGTGAATATTTGTTATATAGTGAACCATGCAAGAATATTGCCTTGCAAAATATTGGTGGTATTGGCAATGTGACATTGTTAGTGGGACAAGATATTGATGCGATTCAGGCTTTCGATACGGGACCAGGTAATATGATGATTAATGAAGCGTGTCGTCAGCTTTATCGTTTAGAATATGATGATCAAGGAAAAATTGCAGCCAAGGGACATACTATAGATGGACTTTTGAATATGTTGATGAAGCATCCTTATATGTCAAAAAAGCCACCAAAATCTACTGGTAGAGAAGATTTTGGAGAAAATTATGTTCAACAGCTTTTACATCATTATAAGTATGAAAAAGCAGAAGATATTATAGCAACATTGACTTATTTTACGGCAAAATCTATAGCGTATCATTATCAACGTGATATTTTGCCAAATTATCCTTTAGATAAAGTTGTAATTGGTGGCGGTGGTAGTCATAACTTGACATTAATGAATATGATTCGTCAAGAATTATCACCTGTGAAAGTTTACACACAAGATGAAATGGGCTATTCAAGTGATGCAAAGGAAGCCATCGCATTTGTGATTATGGGAAATGAAACATTGCATCACCATTTTTCTAATGTAAAAAGTGCCACTGGCGCAAAAGACTATGTCGTATTAGGAAATATCACACCTAAACCTAGATAATTTCTAGTAATTTTCTTTTTTGATTGATATAATAAATATTAGGTGATGATATTGTGAATTGTTTAGTACAGATAAGGGAAGCTCAAAAAAGTTATACAACAACAGAGAAAATAATTGCTGAATATATTTTGGAACATGCTCATGATATATTAAATGATTCAGCACAGGAGTTGGGGAAGAAAACACAGACTTCTGCAGCTGCAGTTATCCGTTTTTCTAAAAAACTAGGTTATAAAGGATTTAGTGATTTAAAAATCAGTTTAGCAGGATCTCAACAAAATGAAGAAGAAAATATTGATGCTGTTTTAGAGGAAACAGATGATCTTTCAACATTGATTCATAAATGTTGTCAATTGAATATTTCAACTGTTCAAAAAACATATCAGATGATTAATGAAAAGAATTTACAAAAAGCTATTGAATATATTATCAATGCTCAAACTGTCTATTTATTTGGAGTAGGTAGTTCTGCCATTGTGGCTTATGATTTTTCACAAAAACTAATTAGAATAGGTAAGAAAGCTATCTACAACTCAGATATTCATGTTCAAATGACATTTGCAGAAAGCATGAGTCCAAATGATGTGGCTGTTTTTATTAGTTACTCTGGAATGACAACAGGATTAACAGGAATGGCTAAAAAGCTTAAGTCCGATGGTATACCATGTATTTCTATTACACAGAATTCTAAGAATATTGTAGCGAAAAATTCAACTGTTAATCTTTTTGTACCTCTAGAAGAGAAAGAAATTAGAATTGGAGCAATTTCGTCAAGATCAGCTTCTTTAGTTATGACGGATCTTTTATACTATGGTGTTTATAAGAACGATTTACAAGATAATAAAGATAAGCTTTTAGAAACAAAAGATCTTGTTTCTAGATTGTTGAAATAAAAATTAATAAGTATTATATTCAAATAAAAGTCTAAGGGTATTCTTTAATGATAAAAAGAGTACCTTTTTTGATGTTAGAAAATATTTAGTGGGATGATTTTTAATTGGTTAGTTTGTGAGCAAAGATATATCATGTTTCTTATAGGAGAATATTTTTATAGGATTTATTAAAATATAATTTCAAATATTTAAAATATATATTGA
Organism: Massiliimicrobium timonense; assembly: GCF_002160865.1. Lineage (GTDB taxonomy): Bacteria > Bacillota_I > Bacilli_A > Erysipelotrichales > Coprobacillaceae > Allocoprobacillus. The sequence goes on along the minus strand of NZ_NFLJ01000052.1, from coordinate 5,311 downwards.
AATCATATTTTAATAATGATATAATAATTTTGGAAGGAGAGGGGAGAATAAATGAAATTAAATGCCTTGGATACAGAACAGATAAATAAAGAATCTTTACATATTGATGAAATGGATACGTTAGATATTTTGAAAGTCATCAATAATGAAGATCAAAAAGTTGCTATAGCAGTAAAAGACGTCTTACCTAAAATTGCAGAAGCTGTAGATTGTATCTATGAGAAGATGAGTTGTGGTGGCAGATTGATTTACATAGGTGCGGGAACATCAGGAAGATTAGGAATTTTAGATGCTTCTGAGTGTCCTCCAACATATGGAGTCGAACCTACTCTTGTCCAGGGATTGATCGCAGGTGGAAAAGAGGCATTAACAACAGCTATTGAAGGTGCTGAGGATTCACAAGAGCTGGCCATTCTTGATTTGAAATCAATCGAACTCAATGAAAATGATGTTGTTTGTGGAATTGCTGCATCTGGAAGAACACCATATGTTATAGGTGGATTAATTTATGCAAAACAAAAAGGGTGTTCAACAATCTCGATATGTTGTGTTCATCAAGGGGAGCTTTCGCAATATGCTGATTATCCAATTGAAGTTATTGTAGGACCGGAAGTTGTTACAGGTTCAACAAGAATGAAATCTGGTACAGCACAGAAGCTGGTTTTAAATATGCTTTCAACAACATCGATGATTAAGATGGGAAAAGTATATGGGAATTTAATGGTTGATGTTCAACCAACAAATGAGAAATTAAGATTAAGAGCTATTAATATTGTTCATCAAGCAATCGATATCCCGGAAGAAGATGCAAAAAAATTATTGAAGGAAAGTCATTATAATGTAAAAGTTGCTATTCTTAGGGGATTGACAGGAAAAACAGAAGAAGAATGTTTAGAAGCTTTAAAAAATAATAATGAAAATATTAGCTTTGCAGTCAAACATCTTAAATAAAGGAGTCTATAAAATGAGAAAATATGTGGTTAAGGATGCAAATAATAAAAAATATAAAAATGTTTTTGGTGTAACTGATTATGATATACCTATGTTTGGATTTAAAAGTGCAATATTTATTACTGCTATGACACTTTTATCGTTGATTATTTGCATTAATGTATGTGTTGCGTTGCATATTGATTATCGTTTACCAAATGCAATTATTACTGGAATTGTATGTGGGTTTAGTGTAGCTTTTTCACAGTTTTTTATTGAAACGAAAAAAGGAATTTGTAAAGATTTTTTGATTGTAGGATGTTTATTTGGTTGTGTTGCTTTTTTCATTATTTTATTATTTAAATAATTAGGAGGATTAAAATGTTTGAGAAAATTTCGAAATTGATCGAAGGTCGTTTAGCAGGACCTTTGGAAAAATTATCAAATCAAAGACATTTAAGAGCGATTCGTGATGGTATCATTGCGACATTACCATTAATTATTGTAAGTTCATTATTGATGGTTATTGCATTTTCTTATAATCAAATGCCAGAATCATGGGGTATTAGACAAGTAATTCAAGATAATGCCGTAGCTATTTTGTTGCCATATAGAATGTCAATGTATATTATGACATTATATGCTGTTTTTGGTATTGGGTATTCATTAGCTAAATCATATGATTTAGATGGATTAAGTGGAGCTATTTTAGCTGAATTAACTTTCTTATTAACTATTGTACCTGTTTCAATACCTGATGTTACTGAATCTATTTCAGCTTTAGCAGAAACAAATGCAGAATTAAGTACATTCCTTAGTGCTTTGCCATCAGGATATGTTATACCAGCAGAATACTTAGGATCAGCTGGAATGTTTATTGGTATCATCTCAGCTTTTATTGGTGTAGAAATTTATCGTTTTACACAAGTCAAAGGATTTAAGATTACGATGCCTGCTGCTGTACCACCAGCTGTTGCTCGTTCATTTGAATCATTAACACCAACAATTATAATTATTTTAGGTGTTTCAACAATCACTATGTGGTTGGGAATAAATGTACATCAATTAGTTGGTAATTTGATTAAACCATTAATTAGTGTTACAGATACATTACCATCTACGTTGTTAATTATTTTCTTAATTATGTTCTTCTGGTCTTTTGGAATTCATGGGGATTCAGTTGTCAGTTCATTGGCAAGACCAATTTGGTTGATTTTATTAGATCAAAATACAGCTGCTGTTGCATCAGGTGGAGTCGCTACACATATTGGTGTAGAACCATTTTTACAATGGTTTGTACATATTGGAGGGTCAGGAGCTACTTTAGGTTTAGCAATCTTATTCTGTGTAAAAGCAAAATCTAAATATGGAAAAACATTAGGAAGAACAACAATTTTACCATCAATATTTAATATTAATGAACCAATGATTTTTGGTGCTCCAATAGTATTAAATCCAATGTTATTAATACCATTTATTGTAACACCTCTTATTTTGGCAACAATTGCTTGGATAGCAACTGCTATGAATTTAGTGAATTGTGCAGTTACTATTGCTCCATGGACATTACCAGGACCTATTGGTGCTTATTTGGCTTGTGGTGGTGATTGGAGAGCTGCAGTATTGAATGTCATATTAATTATTATTTCAATTATTATTTATTATCCATTCTTTAAAATGTATGATAACGAATTATTAGCAGAAGAAAAAGAAGCACCAGCAGAATAGAGAAGAAGGATTTTCCTTTTTCTCTTTATCTTTAATAATGTATAGGAGAGAAATATGAAATATATAGGAATAGATGGTGGCGGAACAAAGACCAAATTTTCTCTATTTAATGAAGAGGGAAAAAAAGAAAAAGATGTATTAAAACCGACAGTTCATATTTTAAATCAATCTGAGGAGAAATGTGTTCAATATTTAAAGGAAGGCGTAAATGAATTGGATCCAGACCAAAATTGTTATGTAGTTGCAGGATTGGCTGGATATGGACAACAAAAAGAATTACGTGATAAAATTCAGAATGTCTGCAATCGTGCATTTGGTAAAAGACAATTTTCTTTATATAATGATGTCGAAATTGCTGTTCAAGGTGCATTAAATGGAGAAGATGGAATTGTAGTCATTGCTGGAACAGGATCTATTGCTCTTTCGAATATTAATCATAAATTTAAAAGATGCGGGGGCTGGGGATATCAATTAGGAGATGAAGGAAGTGCATTTTGGATTGTAAAAAAAATGTTATCTGTTTATTGTCGACAAATTGATGGACGCTTAGAAAAAACACAATTATATGATATTCTCAAAAAAGAATGTCGTTTGATAAATGATTATGACATAATCACATTTATGAATAACTTAAATAATGATCGTAGTTCTATCGCTTCGTTAGCTTATATAGCAGCAATGGCTGCTGATTGTGGAGATCCACATGTATTACAAATATATCAAGAAGCCGCTTATGAAATTAGTTTGCTTATCAGAACGTTAGCAAAAGAATTCAGTTCTCCCTTTAAGGTTTCTTATATAGGAGGAGTATTTAATGCTGGACACTATATATTAAATCCTTTAAAAGAACAATTAAAATTTTTACCTTGTGAACTTATATCTCCTATTCATTCACCAGAATATGGCGCATTTATGCTTGGAAAAATAGACAATTATAAAGAAAAGAGGAAATAAAATGGTAAAGAAAATTTTATGGGGAGGTGCAACTTCTTCAAGTCAATATGAAGGTGCTTATAAAGAAGGAGGTAAGGGTTTAGATACTCAAGATTGTCGTCCTTATCTTCCTAGAACAGAACAAGCAACAACAAAAACACGTTTATTAAGTTATGAAACTATAGAAAAATCAAAACAATGCCAAGGTGTTGGAAATTATCCTTTTCGTATGGGAAGTGATGGATATCATCATATAAAAGAAGATATAGCACTTATTAAAGAATTAGGATTAGATATTTATAGATTTTCAATTTCATGGGCAAGAATATTTCCTAATGGAGATGAAGAAGAAGCAAATGAAGAAGGATTGAAATTCTATGATGGAATTATTAAGTCGTTAAAAGAAAGTGGAATAAAAATCTTTTTGACAATGAATCATTATGCTGTTCCATTACATTTGGTAGAAAAGTATGGTGGTTGGACGAATAGAAAAATGGTTGATTTTTATTTTAAATTTGCTAAAACAATTATGAATCGTTGGAAAGATGATATTGATTTTTGGCTTCCTTTTAATGAAATAAATGCAGGATATTTTAGTCCTTATAATGGTGTTGGCTTGGTGAAGGAAGAAAACAAACCATATGATCAATCACTTGTTTTCCAATCATTACATCATCAATTCTTAGCGAGTGCCAAAACAATTGAGTATGGTAAAAAAATTGTTAAAGGACAATTTGGGTGTATGATTTCTTGTTTCTGCTATTATCCGTTGACTGCTAAGCCTGAAGATAATATGAAACTTGTTCATGATGAAAATGTCAATCAATGGTTTTGCTCAGATGTATTAGCTAGAGGATATTATCCTTACTATATGAAACGTTTTTTTAAAGAAAGAAATATTCATGTTCATATGGAACCTGAAGATGAAGAATTACTATTAAACAATACATGTGACTTTGTTTCATTCTCATATTATTCTTCAAGTGTGGTAACAATAGAAGAAGCACCTCAAACTGCTGGTAATTTAGTTGTAACAACAAAAAATCCTTACTTAAAAGCTACAGATTGGGGTTGGCAAATTGATCCTATTGGTATGAGAATTACTTTAAATAAAGTATATGATCGTTATCAAAAACCAGTTATGGTATCTGAAAATGGTTTGGGTACACATGATGTTTTAGAAAAGGATTTTACTGTGCATGATACTTATCGTATTGAGTATTTGAAACAACACTTTAATCAAATTTTAGAAGCAGTTGAAGATGGTGTGGATGTATTAGCATACTGCATGTGGGGAATTATTGATATTGTGTCAGCAGGAAGTTGTGAAATGGAAAAAAGATACGGTGTCGTATATGTAGATGCTGATAACGAAGGAAATGGAGATTATAGCCGATATAAAAAAGATAGTTTTTATTGGTATAAGACGTTTATTGAAAATCATTAATAAATATATTGAATAGAATAATAATTTTCAAAATAGTTATTGAATATTATGTTGTTATGTTCTATGAATAACAAGGATTATATGCTTCAATGATTTTGTTGACAAGAAGTGTATTTAACATTATTAATATTTATAAAATGTTAAGCTATATCACATGAACCGCCCCTGTCAAGTAGACAGGTGAAATAATTAAAAATGTTTTTGATGAAGTTGCCGAGGAGACAACTTCATTTTTCTTTATGCAGCTAATGTTGTATTACTTGTATAATGTTC
>NZ_NFLJ01000051.1 GCF_002160865.1 Massiliimicrobium timonense | reverse complement strand
CGAATTGTAAACACTTACGAGCAAAAAATTTCTATTTCAGAAAATCGCTTGATTTTATCAATATAAATATGTATTTATAAAAAGAATATGCTAAAATAATCATAAAGAAAGAGATGATCGAAGTGAAATTATTAGTTGTTAGTGACAGTCATTTGTATGCTGACCATTTGCAAAGAGTTGTTAATCATTACATGACAAAAGTCGATTATATGATTCATTGTGGTGATTCTTCACTGCCTCTCAATGATTCATATATTCAAAAATTTGATGTCGTTGTCAAAGGCAATCATGATGATGCCCCCTTCCCTATTTATCAGACATTCCAGCATATATGTGTCACTCACGGACATTGTTATGGGGTGTATTATGGATATGAGCAGTTAATTCAGCTCTGTCAAAAAGAAAATTGTTATTTATGTCTTCATGGTCATACTCATGTACCAACAATTCAAAAACATCAAGATATTACTTTTGTCAATCCCGGAAGCTTAATGATGAATCGAGGAAGCTATGGATATGGAACATATGCTTTGATTGATGTCAATGGTAAGGATATCCATGTAGAATTCCATCATTGTATCACTGATGCCTTATGTCAACAAGATATTCTCGATGAAGGCATGGAATTATTAGAAGAATTTAAACAATTATTGAAATAAAAAGAAATTAGCTTTTGACTAATTTCTTTTTATTGATGATTTTTATTTTTTTCTTCTACTCTTTTACGCTTATACTCAATAATAAACATAACCTCTTTTAAGTCTTCATCTGGTAGTTCAGTGAGTAAACGGGCAATATTTGCAATATTATAATAATCGTATTTTTTACCACTCATAATTTCTTCAACACTTCGTCCATAGAGATGAGAAAGTATTTTCAATTCACTAACAGTGACATCTCTTTTTCCATTTTCTATATCTGAAATAGCAGAATGAGGAACATTTAAATGTGAAGCCACTTCTTTTTGAGTCAGGTGTTTAAAATTACGATAGACTTTCAATCTTTTTGCCAAATCCATATCTATTGCCATAAATTCACCTCCATAATTTTATTATATCATGAATAAATAACGATAGCAATTTAGAGTATGAAAAAAATATTTTTGTGAAAGACATAAATATCAATATTTAAACATTATTCTTTAAAATAACCTGAAGTTAATTTTGCTATTTGTCGAATCTTGTCTGGAGATGACTGAAAGATAAAATGTTCCATGATAATTTGAATCTTTTGTGAATCTTCATGAGTCAAGTTAATCAAATAGCCTCCTACTGGTAATTGCTTCCATTGATCATAAAACAATGTATGAGCATTTAATAGATGCATACGACAATGTTCATCAACCATAATGTCAAACACTTCTTTTTTACGATCTTTTAATGCAAAATGTCCTTGTTGACACATTTGACAATGTTTATTTTGATAACCAAAATAATACTGTGAAATTGGACAATAATCACTAATCATATTTGTTGTTTTTCCAAAGACTTGAACAATACATTTTGATAAATCAGTTTTTAAGTTTTTGATTTCTTGAGCAGACATTTCTAAAGATGTTAAAAATAATTCATGATAATGATGAGCAGCATAGGAATTATGAATATTTAAACCATGACCAATGATTAACTCTTTCTTTTGAAAGGCTCTATAAGTTCCATAATCATTAACTAAAATTGTTTGTATATCATTATAGATTTTAGAATGAAGAATATCTTTTATTTCATCATCTTTGATAACTGGTGATGTCATCATCACCATCTTTTTATGATATTTCAAACACATCTGATAAGCCATTTCAATATCCTTTTGATAAGGATAAATAATAACTTCAACAGGATATTGAAGAACAGCTTCTAATTGTTGAAGGGAATGCACACAAACATAGAGTTGAGAGTGAAATAATGATTGATGAATTGTAAGTTGTGGAATATCATGTATTATCTGATGATGAATCTTTTGATGAGAAAGTATCTCTATGAATTGATTACAGGCTTTTCTTCGCATTTCATTAATGTCTTTGATAGGCATAGATATTTTTTCATCACTGTCAATATACAGATTGTTGATGATAAATGGTGTCGATCCTAGTTTTGATAATTGCTGTGCTATACGATTATCATCTAGTGGTGTTTGATGTGCTATTTCAACATCTTGACTAGATTCGACAATCACACTATGATCTTCTTTTTGAATTTTTAATTTTGCTTTTTTTCCTATTTTTGCTTCAAAAGACATATCAATTTCAATTTTTCTTGTTGGTATCTGATATGTTTTTTGCATTCTCTCAACAACTTGTTTATCCAATGTTTTTCTTACTAAGCCACGATCCACATAATAATCAAATTCTATCTCTATGATATCTTGAGGCTGACCTGTTTTGACCAGTTTATGCTTATGATAAATCTTATTGACTGGGCGTCCTTTATCAATATCTTCAAAAACAATACTATCACCCTGTAAAAGTGGTTGTGTTAAACGAATACCAACTCTCTTTTGTTTTTTATGATAATATACAACTTCTCCAATAATATAACCTTTATGACCGGGATAATCTCCATCAACAATTTTTAAATCATGATGTAAATATCCAGATGTATAATTACGATTAAACATAGCTGACATATCTTGAATATAAGGTTGAAAATCTATTTTTTTATTTTGATAATAGGCATCTATAGCCTCTCGATAAGCTCTTGTTACACTTGCGACATACTCTGGTCTTTTCATTCGCCCTTCTATTTTTAAAGAAGATACTCCTGCTTCAATGAGTTCACCTAAATATTCAATGGTCATGATATCTTTAGGTGATAATAAATATGGATGTTTTTCTGGTAAAGATTGACCATCTTTAAGTAATTGATATTGTAAACGACATGGCTGGGCACATTGACCTCTGTTTCCACTACGTTTACCAATCATACTACTCATTAAACATTGTCCAGAATAACAGACACACATTGCTCCATGTACAAAGACTTCGATTTCCAAGTTTGTCTGACGACATATGTTTTGTATTTCTTCTAAAGTGTTTTCACGTGCTAGAACAACACGATGAGCTCCATTTTCTTCAAAATAACGTGTTCCATAGCTATTCATCACAGAGGCTTGAGTACTGATATGGATTTCAAAGTCTGGATAGAATGTGCGAATCAAATCAAATAAACCTATATCTTGGACAATCAAAGCATCAACTTGCAGCTCATATAATTTTGTCACATAAGATGTCAAAGCATTTATTTCTTTATCTTTATATAATGTATTTATCGTGACATAAACTTTAACTCCATATAAATGAGCATATGAAACAGCCCATTGTAAATCTTCGTCATTAAAATTTTTTGCATTGGCTCTGGCACTAAATAAAGTCCCACCTAAATAAATCGCATCTGCTCCATTTTGCACAGCAGCTATAAATGATTCTCGATCTCCAGCAGGAGCTAACAATTCAATTTTTTTCATAATGATCCTCCAATAAAAAAGCAATAACGTTTGTTATTGCGATAATGTAGAAACAAGACGATAACACATCTTCGCAGAAGATTGACTTGCATGTTTAAGATATTCATCAAACTGAATATGATTTTCTCCTTTTCTATAAATATCACTTAAAGATCTTGTGATAATGAAAGGAATATCAAAAACATAGCATACCTGAGCAATCGAAGCTGCTTCCATCTCAGCACAGACAGTATCTGGGAAAAAATCTAAAATTTGTAAGACCTGATCTTCACGACATATAAACTGATCTCCAGAAGCAATTAGACCAAGATGATATGGTTGCTTTGAATCTTGTAAAATAGCTTCAACTTGTTTTAAAGCCACTGCATCTGGCTGGAAAACACATGGCATACCTGGTACTTCTCCACGTTGACGTCCAAAAGCAGTGACATCAACATCATGATGTAAAACACCCGTTGAAATTACGACATCACCGACATTTTGATTTAATGAAAGTCCTCCAGCCGAACCAATATTAATCACGAAATCAATAGGATATTGTGTTAATAATAAAGTTGTTGAAATGGATGCATTGACTTTACCAATGCCCCCTTGAACAAGCACAATGTTTTTTTTTGCCATTGTTCCTTCATAGAAAGTATAACCATGATTCATTTCTTTTTTATTGATCTCCATCAAAGCTAAGATTGCTTCAACTTCTTCTTCCATAGCACCAATAATCCCAATCATGAAACTTCCTCCTTTCGACATACAAAAATAATTCTTTCACAATCATCATGATATGTTGTAAAATCACTATAATATTCAATGTTTTGAAAACCGGCTTCATGAAGCCAATAAAGATATTGTGATACAGGATAAGTCTTTTGATAATGATCTTCGTCCACAATATCATGTTCTTTTTTATCTTCAATATAGACATGATGATGAATATAACCCTCTGAAATATTTTCAACTGACCAATCAAAAATAAATTCTTCATCTTCTTCCTTTTCATGATAATCTTTTAAAATAACATCCATTTTATAAAGACTATCGACATCAAAAATAAATGTTCCTCCATCCCCTAATGATTGAAAAACATTCAAAAATGTTTGAGTCATCTGTTGAGGATCAGTCAAATAATTCAAAGAATCACATAAACATAAAACTAAATCCACAGGACGAGATAAAGTGAAATCACACATATCCACTCTTTGTAAAACAAGGTTGACTTGTTGTTCTATTGCTTTTTGTTTAGCAACTTCTAACATATCACTGGAAATATCTGAAGCGTAAACCGTTTTTTTGCTTTTAGCCAAACGAATAGCCATTTCGCCAGTCCCACAGCCTAATTCAAAAACTTCATCAAATTGACAATGTTGCAAAATGAACTGATAGTAATCTTCATAAAACTGCTCATCCATTAAACTATCATAGTAATAGGCAAAATTTTCATAACTCATTTTGCTAACATTCCTTCCACATTGATACGTGGCATATCTCCCCATAGTTTTTCTAAATTATAACTTTCTCTTTCAGAACCTTCAAAAATATGGCAAACAATATCTCCTAAGTCAATTAAAATCCACTTAGAATTTCTTAAACCTTCAATGCTTTTCACCTCAAAGTTATGTTTTGCACATTCTTCCTTAATATTTTCTGTAATGGCCTGCATGAGTCTTTCATTGCTGGCTGTACATAAAACAAATGTATCAAACATTGGGCTGACATCACGCATATCAATTGCGGTAATATGCGTTGCAAGTTTATCATCCATTGCTTTAACCACACATTCTAATTTCGTCATTTATTTTTCTCCTTTCACGACATAATAATCATAAATTTCATAAAAGCAATCATCTATTTCACGATTTTTCCTCTTTGAAAATTCATAAAAATCAATTAAAGAATCTCTAAATCCTTGATGAATATCTTTTTGACATGTTTCAATTTGTTGCGAAGAATCATATCCCCTTAAAGGATCGAGCTTATCAGCAACATATAAACATTTTCCAATTGGTGAAATACCAACTGAAGCAGTTGTATGATCCTCAATGGCTTTTAATACCACAGGATCATCAATTAAAAACTCATGTTCACTGACATAACGTGATAGCCATTGGTGCCAGATAGGATAAGGTTTAGATAAATATTCTGGAAAATAGCTTTCCATTATTTTTTGAGCTTCTTTTTGATCCATCTCTTTGGCGACATCATGCATTATTCCTGCAATATAAGCTTGTTTTTGATTTAATTGATTTGCTTTGGCTATCTTTTTAGCCAGTTTAGCAACACTGCAAGTATGTTTCCAGCGTTTTTCTTTCATTCTTGAACGTACCATTGTATCTAAATATAATCCCTGAGATGATATATATCTTAAAACGTCTTGATCCAACATTTCTATATGACCATTTCTCACATCACTGCTTGAGGCATAAACAGGCTGATTATTTAATAATTGGAAATGATATGTATCTAATATAGAATAATGGGGCTTATATCCACCTCTTTGAAAAGCAATTAATTGAACAAGTTGAGATATTTTTTTTGCTTTTTTCCATTGATCAAAAGCATTGGCTTGATCCATTCCCATAATATAGTAATAATGTACTTGAGGATTTTGTTGAATTAATTTTTCAATTGTATGAATGGTATAATTTTTTTGCTCATCTTCACTATCAATTTCAATGGTATTTATAGAAAGTAAAGGATGATTTTTGATAGCAATACGAATCATCTCGACTCTTTCTTTGGCACTAGCAAGACTTTTATTTTTCCAAGGATTATGGCGTGTTGGAATAAATTGTACTTCATCCAAATGAAGCTGTTCAATGGCACACAAAGCAACATCTACATGTGCTTGATGAATGGGATCAAAACTCCCACCGAATAGACCTATTCTTTTCATGGTAGACGATAAATTCTTTCATCACTTTGTTTATACAAAACAATTGTACGGCCAATGATTTGAACAACTTCTGCCTTTGTATGCATACTTAAATCTAATGCCACATGATGTACATCCTCTGGACAATTATCTAAAATTTTTACTTTTATGAGTTCTTTAGCTTCTAATGCTTCAAGAATACCTTTGATTTGATTTGCAGAAACCCCATCTTTTCCGACTTGAAAAATAGCCTTTAAGTGATGAGCTTCTCCTCTTAAATATCTTTTTTGTTTACCTGTTAGCATTATTTTCCCTCCTATATAATGGCTTCTCTTATTGTGACAGAAATCTGTGGTGGAACATGAACCTTTATTTTTCCGCCTTTAGAAGAAATGGTTATAAATCCTAAACCAGAAATAACAATATCACATTTCCCCGACTTTAAAGTAAAATCGTATGTTTTCATGTCATGAATCGATTGCATTCCATCAATTTCAAACTGAAAAGTTTTATGACGGTCATATAAAGCATCCGCGTTGACTGTTTTGGTACGATGAATCTTGAGCTGACGAGAAAAATACGTTATAAAACTTGACTGTCCCCCACTAATATAATCAATTCTTCCTAATCCATCAAAATAAATCGTCTGTTTTTCTTGTAATTGGAATCCAATAGGTCTTAATTCACTTTGTGGAATTATCTTTTTTAAAATTTTTGGATCTACAAAATGAGTCATCTGACTTTCATTTACAATACCGGGTGTATCATAAAGATAAGTCTGTTCATCCAAAGGTATTTCTATAAAATCAAGCGTTGTTCCCGGAAATTCAGAAACAGTAATCAAATTTTGTTCTTCTACTTGAGCATAATGTTTCAATAAAGCATTAATAAATGTTGATTTGCCAACATTAGTTGCTCCTACAACATAAATATCACGCTGCTTACGATAAGTCATCATGGCATCATAGATCTTATCCATGTTCATATTTTTCTTACCACTCGTTACTATAACATCTACAGGCTTCATTCCTTCTTCTTTTAATCGTCTTCTGACCCAATGTTCCAGCTTACGCTCTTTAACAGATTTTGGCAATAAATCACGTTTATTTGCAAGAACCAGAACATCATTATAACCGATATGACGTAATAATCCTTGAATACGACTTCCTTCAAAATCAAATAGATCAATCATATAAACGACAAGACAATCTTTTTCACCAATATGATCTAAAAGATTTAAAAAATCATCTTTTGTGAGTGATGTTGTTTGTAATTTATGATAGTTTTTTAGTTGAAAACAACGTCTACATAAAATATGATCTTTTGTAGTGGCATCTTTTGGAACATAACCAATATGTTTTTCATTTTCACTTTGAATAATGGCTCCACATCCATAACATCTTTTTATTTCTTTCATATATACCTTCCTTCTTGACTATTGTATACTATTTCTATTTTGATGAAAAGAGATAAACATAAACATCGACAAATTTCATATAATATTTTGAGGTGACTTATGTTTACAGCTATTTTTGCATTATTACAACAATTTTTATTTGTATCTTTTATTAAAACACAGGCTTTTAAACCCGCTCTTACAAAACAACAGGAAAAAGAATTATTAGAAAAATATTTTCAAGGTGATCAGAATGCCAGAAATAAGCTCATCGAACATAATCTAAGACTTGTTGCGCATATTGCTAAAAAATACGAAAGTGCAAAAGACTTACAGGAAGATCTCATCAGCATTGGCACAATTGGACTTATCAAAGCAGTAGATAGCTATAATGCGACAAAATCCACAAAACTGGGAACTTATGCTGCAAAATGCATAGAAAATGAAATCTTAATGCATTTGCGTCAACATAAAAAAACAGCTTTAGATGTTTCGTTAAATGAAGTTTTAGGTGTTGATAAAGATGGTGGAGAAATGACGCTGCTTGATATTATTCCATCAAAAGAAAAAGATATGATTGATCAGATTCAAACCAATGATCAGCTCCAGCAGCTCCAAGATTATTTTACTTTATTAACACCACGTGAACAAGAAATACTCATCTATCGCTATGGTCTTAATCATCATCGTATTTATACGCAAAAAGAAATTGCCAGACATATGAATATTTCTCGTTCCTATGTATCACGTTTAGAAAAACGTGCTTTAATTAAACTTTTAAAAGCCTATATGCATACACAATAAGTTTAGAAATCTTCTTTAAATAAGTCATCGAAAGAAATAGGTTCAAAATGTTTATCCTGTTGTGATGTTGTTTCTAAAGGTTGAGATTTTTCAACCTTTTCATCTTGATTAGAAATATATAAATCCGTCGATAAAGAATGACGATCATAAACATGCATAATCGTTTCATTTTTCATTGATTGAATTACACTTGGCTTTTGTCCAATTTGTGATAAAGAATAATCTTTGATGTATAAATTTTCTTTTTTCTGTTCACTTTCAATAATCAATTGATCTTGAGTATCTAATACAAAAGCATCTAAAGCATGAATTGGATTCGTTTTAGGAGATTTAAAAATAGATGTTCCTTTTGTCGCACGATTACAGCTTGGTATATCCGAAATACGCATACGTTTGATACCCGGTTGATCACTGATTAAAACATAAGAATAAGAATGAAGTGGATCAAATGTATTCATTGCTACAAGATAATCATCTTTTAAATTCATGGCTTTGATTCCTGCAGCTTTTAATCCCAAAATAGAAATCTCATCTTCACTATATAATGAAACATATCCCAAAGATGATGTCAGAACAATCGCCTGATTGGTATCAGTTAAAGCAACCTGAAGTAACTGATCATCTTTTTTCAAATTCATACATTTTAAAGGTTTTGTATAACGTGCAACTTCAAATTCTTTTAATGGAACACGTTTGATTTGTCCTAAACGTGTTGTTAGAAGAACGTACAATGGTAAAACAAAAGACTTCACAAGAATGGAACCAATCATTTTTTCTTCTGGAGAAACTTTAATGAAATAACTGATATGCTTTCCAAGTTCTTTCCATTTAAATTCTTCTAATTTATGAATTGGAATGAATAAATAATTCCCTTTATCAGTAAAAATCAGCAATTTATCTAAAGTGCTTGCAAAATGTAAGTCCAAAAGCACATCATCATCTTTCTTTCCAAAAGCAATATTTTCACTGGCTTTATAAGATCTTTGAGAAATTCTTTTGACATAGCCATCTCTAGTGATTGATACATAAATGTCTTCTGGAAGAATCATTGCTTCTTCATCAATGACAATTTCTTGAACTTCATGTTTAATTTGTGTTAAACGAGGTGATGGATATTGCTTTTTAATCTGTTTTAATTCATCAACAATGACTTTTCTTAAAACTTGATCACTATTTAAAATATCATTCAATGTTTGAATCAATGTTTCTAATTCCTGCTTTTCCTTTTCTAAAGAAACAATATCGGTATTCGTTAAACGATATAACTGTAACATGACAATGGCTTCAGCCTGTTTTTCTGTAAAATGATATTGTAATTGAAGATTCTTTTTAGCATCTTGTTTATCATGAGAATGTCGAATGGTATGGACAACATCATCTAAAATAGAAATGGCTTTGATTAATCCATCAACAATATGTTTACGTTCCTGTGCTTTTTTTAAATCAAACAACGAACGTTTGGTAACAACATCAATTTGATGATCAATATAACCATCTAAAATTTCAACAATTCCCATACATACAGGTCTTTTGTTTTTAATAGCAACCATATTGTAATTATAGTTCTTTTGAAGATCTGTATTCTTATAAAAATAATTTAATGTATTTTGTACATCAACATCCTTTTTCAAATCAATAACAATACTTAATCCATTACGATCTGACTCATCACGGACTTCTATAATGCCATCAATATTTTTTTGAAAACGTATTTCATCTAATTTTCTTACCAATTCTGCTTTATTGACTTCATAAGGAATCTCTGTCACCACAATTTTATTCATGTTTTTTTCTTCAACGATTTTCGTTTGAGAACGAACAACAACTTTTCCTTTTCCTGTTTCAAAAGCTTTTCTTATACCATTGATTCCTTCAACAATAGCTCCTGTTGGAAAATCCGGACCTTTGATAAATTTCATCAAGTCATCCAAAGAACAATGAGGATGTAAAATACGATAAATCGTAGCATCAATCACTTCTTCTAAATTATGTGGAGGAATATCAGTCGCATATCCAGATGATATACCCGTTGCTCCATTGACTAATAAATTAGGATATTTGGCCGGTAAAACAGTTGGTTCATACTCCGTATCATCAAAGTTCAATGCCATTTGAACTGTTTCTTTATCAATATCTTTTAATAATTCAGATGCAATAGGTGATAACCTTGCTTCAGTATAACGCATGGCCGCAGCCGGATCATTATCAATCGAACCATTATTTCCCTGCATATCAATCAATGGCATACGCATTTTCCATTCTTGGGATAAACGGACCATTGCTTCATAGACAGAAGTATCTCCGTGAGGATGATAATTACCAATGACATTCCCTACTGTTTTTGCTGATTTACGATAAGGTTTTAAATGTGTATTCCCATCTTTGTACATAGCATAAAGAATACGACGTTGTACTGGTTTCAATCCATCTCTAACATCGGGTAATGCACGATCTTGAATAATATACTTAGAGTATTTTCCAAAACGATCACCCATAATATCATCTAATGATTGTGTTATGATTTTTTCTTTCATGATAGACCTCCTTACTGATTAATAAAGAATGAATCTTCCAAAGAAAATTGCACATTATCTTCAATCCATTCACGTCTAGGTTCTACTTTATCTCCCATTAAAACAGATACTCTACGTTCTACTAAAGCAGCATCTTCAATGGATACTTGAATGAGTGTACGTGTTTCTGGATTCATGGTTGTTTCCCATAACTGATCCGCATTCATTTCTCCTAAACCTTTATAACGTTGTACAGCATAACCACGACCTATCTGTTTTTTAGCTTTTTCTAATTCATCATCATCCCAAGCATAAATAACATCCTCATGTTTCCCATTCTTTTTAGATACCTTATATAGAGGTGGTAAAGCAATATAGACTTTTCCGGCTTGAATCAATCCACGCATATAGCGATAAAAGAAAGTTAAAAGAAGAACTTGAATATGAGCACCATCCGTATCAGCATCGGTCATGATAATCACTTTTGCATAATGTGAGTCATCAGCATTAAAATCCGCTCCTACTCCTGCACCGACTGTATTAATAATTGTGCTGATTTCTTCATTTTTTAATATATCAGACATGGCAGCCTTTTCAGTATTGATGACTTTCCCTCGCAAAGGTAAAATAGCCTGATATTTACGATCTCTACCTTGCTTTGCACTTCCTCCAGCCGAATCTCCTTCGACAAGATAAAGTTCTTTTCTCTTTTTATCTTTGGATTGTGCCGGTGCTAGTTTTCCACTTAATATTTTTTCAACTTTTTGTCCTTTTCCTTTTCGTGCTTCTTCACGTGCTTTTCGAGCAGCATTTCTGGCTTGTGAAGCTTTAATCATCTTTTTAACTAATTCATTTGCTGTTTCTTTATTTTCTTCTAGAAAATAATTCACTTGTTCATAAACAACATTTTCAACAATATTTCTTGCTTCAGGCGTTCCTAATTTTGATTTTGTCTGTCCTTCAAATTGTAGTAATGACTCAGGTATTTTGACAGAAATAATAGCTGTTAAACCTTCTCTTACATCGCTACCTTCCAGATTTTTATCTTTTTGTTTTAGTAAACCATATTTTCTGGCATATTCATTAAAAACTTTTGTGAATCCCGAACGAAAACCAGTTTCATGAGTTCCCCCATCTCCAGTTCTCACTAAATTGACAAAGGAAATCAAATTTTCTTGATAGCCATCAGTCATCTGAAAAGCCACTTCAACTTCAATAGGATGAGATACATCATCAAAGGAAACAGTTGTATGTAATGTCTTTTTATCATAATTCAGATATTCAATAAAGGCTTCTAAACCATTATCATATTGGAAAGATTCATGTTTTCCTGTTCTTTCATCTATAATATTCATTTCAATACCTTTTAATAAAAAGGCACTTTCTCTTAATCTTTCACAGATAGTAGAATAATTAAATTCTGTTGTAGAAAAGATATTTTGATTAGGTTTAAAATGAATCGTTGTTCCAGTTTTTGAAGTCTTACCGATCTTTTTTAATGGAGAAATGATTTTCGCTCCGTCTTCAAAACGTTGTTGATGAATCACTCCATCACGATAAACAGTGACCTCCAGCCATTCACTTAAAGCATTTACAACAGATGAACCGACACCATGTAACCCACCAGATGTTTTATAACCACCATCTTCACTAAACTTTCCACCGGCATGTAATATTGTTAAAATGACTTCAGTCGTAGGTTTACCAGAAGCATGAATACCCGTTGGCATTCCACGTCCTTCATCTGCTACACGAATACTATTATCTTTTCCAATTGTTACTGTGATTTTTTTACCAAATCCAGCCAATGCTTCATCAATAGAATTATCAACAATTTCCCAGACAAGATGATGTAAACCTCTTGAATCTGTTGAACCAATATACATACCCGGACGCTTCCTTACGGCTTCCAGTCCTTCTAGAATTTGTATATTAGACTCATCATAATGATTTGCTTTCATATCTGATTTCCTCCTTTTCCAACTTTATAATTATATCAAAAACATTGATATATTGCTAGAGAATTCATATCATACCAAATTTCTTGAATTTTCGCAAATCTTTTAAAAAAATTGATTTTTCTTCTTTTTTATGTATAATAGGTGACGGGGAAGTGAAAAAATGGATATATTGATATATTGCTTATTAATAGTAATGGGTTATTTATATGGTTCTATTCCTTTTGCATTAGTGATTGGAAAATTATTTTATCATACAGATGTAAGAAATAGTGGTTCAGGAAATTTAGGTGGCACGAATGCTGGACGAGTGCTTGGGAAAAAAGCAGGATTATCAGTCATTATTTTAGATGCTTCTAAATGCTGTATTTCTATACTGATTGCTGGAACAGTTGCTAAATACATGAAACTTGATATGAATATTATTTACCCATGTGCTTTAGCTTGTGTGATTGGTCATTGCTATCCTCTATTTGCAGGATTTAGAGGTGGAAAAGCTGTATCTGTCGCTATTGGATATGCTTTAATGACAAATATTTATGCCTTTGTTGTAGCTTTGATTATCTTTATGGTGACTTTAAAGATTTCTAAATATGTATCATTAGCTTCGATCTTAGCAGCTATTTCTATTGCTGTAATCTCTCCATTTATTGGTTATAGCATGATTGGTATAATTACAAATATATGCATTGTTGCCTTGCTTGTTTATAAACATCGCAGCAATATTCAAAGATTAAGAAATGGTACAGAAAATAAAATTACATGGATGTAAAAACCTGAATGTTATTAAACACTCAGGTTTTTATTTCGCAAAACTGGCATTCATGACATGGGGCAAGAACTGGTGTTCATTGTATGAGAGAATCTGGTATGAACCACGATTTTCTTCAACACATGTAAGAGAGCATCCTTCAACAATTTGTTGATTAATGGAAACCAGTTCTTTTTGTGTTAAACCTAAAAAAACAGACATAAAAATAACAAAGCACATTCCATGTGTTACAATCATAATTTGACTGTCTTGAGGTAATTGTTTTAAATCTTGTAAAAAACTTTTAACTCTTTCTATGACTTCTTGATAGCTTTCACCATGAGGAATGCGATCAAACTGTTCTGGATGATTCCATAACTGATCATAGAGTTTATGGTGATAAGTTAATAAATCAACGATTTTCTGTCCTTCAAAATCACCAAAATTCATTTCCATTAAACGTTCATCCATGGTAATATTTTGCTTATCAAAGAGTAGACAAGCTGTCTGATAAGCACGAGGAATAGGGCTTGAATACACATAATCAAATTGAAACGAATGTTCTTGAAGATAATTTTTTAAAGCCAGAGCATTTTCTACTCCATCTTGAGTCAGTGGAGAATCTAAACGCCCCTGCAGTCTTTTTTCTTCATTCCAGACTGTTTTAGAATGACGTGTGATATATATCTTCATATACGAAAAAATAAGGGAATCCCCTTATTTATACTGATCATTAATGCTTTTCATAATTCGTTTGATTTGTGTTTCATTTGGTTTACGTCCCATTTCCATGAACATAGCACGAATCATTTTTTCATTAATTGGTGGATTCTTTCTTAAGTTCTTCTTGAAGAAATAACGGGCAGCAAAGAATCCTATAACAAGACCTATTAAAAGTCCTAAAACGCCATATAACATCTTTCTATCCTCCATTCAACTACCAAAATATTATAGCATAATTTTATGCTTTTTGCAAAATGATTTCAATATATCATATAAAAGTTTTTTGAAAAAGACGATATGATATTAAATAAATCATGACGTTCTCCTTTTTCTTCAATATTTAAATCAAATTCATTCATAGTCATCAACATTTTTTCACCTGTAATAGGATTTGTGAGCTGATGTATTCCATGATAATAAGAATAATCTTCGCGTGATTGAATAGCGTGAAGAATTTTTTCTTTTTCATCAGACATATTAGAAAAAATAAGTTCCACTTGTTTTGTTTTATACATATTATCCTGATTTTGATAGATTGCCATTAAAAAAGAAGGATATTTTTGAGCTAAATCAATATATTGTTCTTTAATACATACAATTTTATATTTCATTTTCATCACCATATCAATTATAACTCATATCCATAGCAAATCCTGTCAAAAAAAGAAGGCTCTATACTAAAACTGGAGGGGAAGTAATATTCAAAACTTCATCTTCCAGTTTTTTTATATAATAATAGACATAGTCGATAACTCGTTTTACAATTAGTTCACCACAAACAAAAT
>NZ_NFLJ01000050.1 GCF_002160865.1 Massiliimicrobium timonense | reverse complement strand
CATATGTTGTTATTAAGCGAAAATGGAAATGACACCACAGCTACATAATTCTTAATTTCAATACATCATATGTTGTTATTAAGCACTTCGATTATTTTTCCATATTCACCGATAAAATAATTTCAATACATCATATGTTGTTATTAAGCTTTGATGTTTTTTATAATTTGCTTTTGTTTCTTTATATTTCAATACATCGTATGTTGTTATTAAGCGAAGTGATCTAGTAAAAGGTTTATGGAATGGTATTAAATTTCAATACATCATATGTTGTTATTAAGCTTGGTACTGCCTGAAACTGTAATTGATGCAGTGTTATTTCAATACATCATATGTTGTTATTAAGCGAAGATGATGGATGAGGAAACATGGATCACTGCTGAATTTCAATACATCATATGTTGTTATTAAGCGCTATCTCCTTTCAAATTAAAAAAACTATTTTAAATATTTCAATACATCATATGTTGTTATTAAGCTACTACAAGTCAGGTCTTTAAAATTGGCGATTATTAATTTCAATACATCATATGTTGTTATTAAGCACAGTTTATCGAAAAGAAAACGAAAGACGCACAATATTTCAATACATCATATGTTGTTATTAAGCTATATTTTTAGGCATACCAGCACATTTAACATTAAGATTTCAATACATCATATGTTGTTATTAAGCGCTATTTCATCAGCAGATAATCTATCAACTATTTTTATTTCAATACATCATATGTTGTTATTAAGCTCGGTATGGATTCTAGAGCTGGTCGTATCGAATATTCATTTCAATACATCATATGTTGTTATTAAGCTTTTCCTGAACAAAAAAATTTACTTTCTTTATAATTATTTCAATACATCATATGTTGTTATTAAGCTATTCAATAGGTGTGAGTTCTGTATTTGGTGTTCATTTCAATACATCATATGTTGTTATTAAGCAGTAAAAGAGCTTAAAGAAATATTAGATAATATTAAATTTCAATACATCATATGTTGTTATTAAGCTCAAAACTACGCCTATAAAGACTATCCATCTATCAATTTCAATACATCATATGTTGTTATTAAGCTGTTTATAACATAATAGAAATCATCATTTTCATAATTTCAATACATCATATGTTGTTATTAAGCAGACAGTAGATGCAGACTTTACAGGAGACATTCCCCAATTTCAATACATCATATGTTGTTATTAAGCAAATCTTGGAACTGTAGATGACATTGTAATAGATATATTTCAATACATCATATGTTGTTATTAAGCCAAAACACCCTTGTTTCCATTCGCCACCAAATAACTATTTCAATACATCATATGTTGTTATTAAGCCATATCAATGACCGCAAATGCATTTAATGTTCCATATTTCAATACATCATATGTTGTTATTAAGCTATCTTCCAGGATATGGCGCAGTTAACTTAAATGCATTTCAATACATCATATGTTGTTATTAAGCGACAGCTTTTGTACTTTACTCGACAGGAGCTTTCAAATTTCAATACATCATATGTTGTTATTAAGCTTGTTCATATCCTATGTGCCAACACACAAGTTCATATTTCAATACATCATATGTTGTTATTAAGCTTGTCTTGGTATGCAAGATTGCGTAGATGGTAACATATTTCAATACATCATATGTTGTTATTAAGCCCTGGAAAATCAACATTTTCTTAATAGTTAATTTTAAAGAAACCAAGGTAGATAAAGGAGTTTCTCTATTTTTTACCAGGTAAGAGACAAAAATTTAAAAAGTATATAAAAAAGCAAAAAATACATAGATAAATACAGTACTTTTTATAACAGGAAAGAAATTTTTGCTGGTAAAAAACATCCTGTATTACATATAAAAATATCACAATTTCAGCAACCAAGCAATATATTTATAGCCTCATTCCAACATTAACATTTTTACTCTTAACGATTGCTTTACTATCTTTATCAATCTTAACAGTAGTTTCTTCTCTTGTATAGTTAAATTTCATTAGATGTTTTTTATTTTGATTAAATATACCTTTAATCAAAACGTTTAATTTTATTTTCAAATAATTCACCATCTCCTATTCCTCCTTCAATCATCAAAATGTATACATCTTATGTTGCTATTTAGTTAAAATCTAAAAAATATAATTATTTCAAAACACCTCATGTTGCTTTTCCAAAAAAATATTTCCCTCCTATTTATAGGATATACTTAATTTAAAATAATGTCAAATTATATTTTTTATCATATCATTAAAATTTTTTTATGCAAAATAGCAATATTCATGTATAATAAAGACTGAATTAATGATGGGAGGATTATAAACATGATATTAGAACAAATTCATCCAGATATACTGGAAATGGCAAAAGAATCAGATAATATCTTAAGTGATATTTATAAAAGAATAGATGAAATAGCTTTAACAAACTCTAATCGTATTTTATCAGCATTTATAGAAAATAGAGTTTCTTATTCTGATTTTGCAGATATTAACGGATATGGAAATTATGATGAAGGAAGAGATAAATTAGAAAAAATCTTTGCGACTGTTCTTGGATGTGAAGATGCTTTGGTTCGCCCGCAGATAATGAGTGGAACAAATGCATTATATCTAACGCTTTCTGCTTTATTAAAACATGGAGATACAATGATTTCTTTATCTGGAGCTCCTTATGATTCTTTACAAGAAATGATTGGTTTGAGTGGAAATTCTACACAATCATTAAAGGCTAATGGTGTCAAATATGAACAGATTGAATTAGTCAATGATGATTTTGATAATGAGAAAATTGTAGAGAGATTAAAACAGAATAATGTCAAACTTGTTGAAATTCAAAGATCTAGAGGGTATTCACATCGTCAATCTCTTTCTATTTCAAAGATTGAACGTATAATTTCAAAGATTCGTGAAGTAAATAAAGATGTTATTATTATGGTTGATAACTGCTATGGTGAGTTAGTAGAAGACAAAGAACCTGGTCATGTAGGAGCTGATGTGGTTGTAGGATCATTAATGAAAAATCTCGGTGGTGGAATTGCACCTACTGGTGGATATATAGCAGGAAATCAGGAACTCATTCATATGGTTGCTGAACGTTTAACTGCTCCTGGTATTGGAAAAGATTTAGGTGCTAATTTTAACTTAAACAATACTTTCTTTAAAGGTTTATTTATGGCTCCTAATGCTGTTAAAAATGCTTTAAAAACAGCTGTATTTTCTGCGTATATGTTAGAAAAATTAGGTTATTCTAACGTATCTCCTCGTTATGATGAGCCACGCACAGATATCATTCAAACTTTAGAACTCAAAACAAGAGATAATTTAGTGAACTTTACACAAGGGATTCAACAGACAAGCCCTATTGATTCATTCGTTCAAGTTTTACCTGCCCCTATGCCAGGTTATCCTTTTGATGAAGTCATGGCTGCAGGTAGCTTTACACAAGGAAGCACCATTGAATTAAGTGCTGATGCCCCTGTTATTGAACCTTATACACTTTACATACAAGGTGGATTAACATTCGAATATGGAAAATTGTCTATTTTACTGGCATTATCAAATATGAAAGGGAAGTTGGATTAACAACTTCCCTTTTGTCCACCATCAATACGTATGACAGTATTATTAATAAAATTAGCTTCATCGCTTATTAAGAATTTCACTAAATAAGCCACTTCTTGAGGATCACCATATCGATTGACCATAATTTTTTCAACTTCTTCTTTTAAAAATTCTTCATCATATCCGTCCAACTCATTTTCTGTTCCGATAAAACCTGGAGCAATACAATTGACATTGACATATGGAGCAAACTCAAAAGCAAGATTAT
Source organism: Massiliimicrobium timonense (assembly GCF_002160865.1). Lineage (GTDB taxonomy): Bacteria > Bacillota_I > Bacilli_A > Erysipelotrichales > Coprobacillaceae > Allocoprobacillus. Next base: position 12,294 of record NZ_NFLJ01000050.1, on the reverse strand, counting down.
GTGTCATAGAAATCAATGCTGCTTTAGAAGCATCATAATCTATACACATAGGATAATAAGTATTGATACCATTAGTTGAAGAAATATTAATAATTCTGCCATATTCCTGATCTAACATATGTCGATAAACACGTTTACTGCAATTAAATGCACCTACAACATTGACATCTAAAGTCTTTCTAAATTCTTCAGCATTTTTCAAATGAAAGAGATTAGATAAATCAACAGCAGCATTATTAATTAAAATATCAACACCACCTAGTTCTAATTCAATAGAAGATATCATCTGATTAACTTCATCTTCCTTAGAAACATCACATTGAATAGCCATACATCGTACACCATAATTGTTTATAATCATATCTTTTAATGCATGAGCTTCTTTTTTGGATGTGAGATAATTAATCACAATATCATAACCTTGTTTTCCAAGTTCCAAAGCAATGGCTTTTCCAATGCCTTGTGCTCCACCTGTAATTAATACAACTTTATTCATCTTTGAAAAAAAGAGCTTGATTAAGCTCTTCCTGCATACTTACCATCTGCTGTAAAGACAACAATTTTTTCTCCAGGTTCAATGAACTGAGGAACACGTAATGATAATCCTGTATCAGTCACAGCATCTTTTGTTTGATTAGATGGTGCCCCTTTAATAGCTGGATCTGTTTCTACAACTGTTAATTCTACTTTTTCTGGCACAGATACTGATAATAAATCACCTTCAAAGAACATTAATGAAACTTCTGAACCTTCAATAATATAATATTGAGTATCTCCAACTTGATCATTAGCCAATTCATATGTTTCATATGTTTCCATATCCATGAAATAGAATGTTGATCCATCTTTATATGAATATTGTGCTGTTTTTCTTGAAATATTAGCTTGATCAAATTTTGTATTTGCATTAAAGTTTCTTTCTTGAATTGCATTTGTTTTTAAGTTTCTCATTTTTGTTTTCAAGATAGCTGCACCTTTTCCTGGTTTTACATGTTGAAAGTCTAATACCTGGCAAGGATCACCATCAACAATTAAAGTTAATCCTGTTCTAAAATCTCCCGCTGATATAGCCATATTTTTCACTCCTTATATAATTTTAAGATTTTTCTTCACGCTTATTTTACCAATTTTATAAACAATCTACAAGACTCATGCAGATATTTGTGCCTGTTTTTCTTGTGAATGTGACTGAATATACTTACTCCACTTAATATAACCATATGTTGTATTCGTAAAATAGCCTAATTTCAGAACTAATAAAACATATTGTCCTGAAATCACATTAATAACTGCTTCCAGGAATGCACAAATATACCACGCAATCCACTGTTCTCTTAGTCTAAAGAAAATAAACAAACCATTGGCAATACCTACTGCTGATGCACAGGCATCAATATAAATAATGGCAGTTTCTAATAATTCATTGTTATAGAAATCTGTTGAGATATCTAAACCACTAATAAAATATCCTACAACAATTGTCCAAACAACAATACCAACAATAACTAACACTTCCTGATATCCTTTTAATTTTCTGACAACTGTCAATTCACTTTCTTCTTCATCTTTATGTCTTGACCAGTTAATATAACTAATAATATCAATTGGTAACCAGAATAGTAATGTTGTGACCATTGTTGCAAAACGATACATTAAGACAACACACATTGCTATTTCTACGATTTCTACGAATACAGAAACAAGGAAATTATATCTTGATTGCTTAGAAATAAGTAACTCACAAAGAATATTCAGGAATGTATCTAGTAAATAAAGCAACATGATGATAATTCCATTGACACCATTTGCACTTTCTTCTGGAAAAATAACAGAAATAATCGTAGCCAATACCATGATTGATAAAAACCATGATTTTTCATATGTTGTAAACTGTTTTGCAAATAATGTCATAATCAAAACAGATATCATCAAAATAAATGAAGCAATTCCAAAGTTAAACACAGGTGTTAATTCATTGGCTTTGACTTGTCCATATGAATGTTGTATTTCCTGATTTGTTATATTTTGATGATCAAAATAGAGCTTTGTTCCATTATCAGTTTCATACTCATATGCTGTAATACTATCATCTTCTAATTGAATGTAATTTTCATACGAATAAGAAACAACTAATTCTTTATCCCCACTTATATATGTGACATCACAAACTGTATTATCCTCACTATAATCTTCTAGTTCCCTATCCCTAGTCATTTCTATACTTTGGATAAACTTTGTATCATTGACATCGGCATTAACTTGAAACATACCATATCCAATAGATACAATAGAAGCAACACATAATAAAATAGAAATAATAACTTCTGCAATACGTAACCCTTTTCTAGGTTCCATATTGGCTTTAAAAAACTTTATCATATCAAACCTTCTCCCCTATCATTTGCATTTTATAACATGCTTTCCTATTATAAACTATTTTGATTGAATATGATATATTTAATTGTTAATTACTATGAAAATTACTCATTTTAACATTTTTAGACACATATTGATATTATTGGTCAAATAATTGAAACTCATTTCAATTACTTTTTTAATATTGTTTTGAAAACATGAAAAGATGTCTATTAGTTCAATATTTATTTAAATTCAATCTTCTTCTCAGGTACTAGATAATTTAGAAACCACACTTTGTTTGTTCTCTCACTCCTATAGAATTAAGCACTTTAATTAATGTATTATTTCTAAAATTAAAGTTACTAACTTAATCAATCATATTTGATACTTTATAACAAATAATATTTTATTTGATATAAACCATAAAATTTACTGAATCAATTTTCACTTCTTGAGAAATAGAAATATCTCCAACTAATTCATAATATCTAGCAACTTCTTTTTTTAAGTCAAAAATTCTATATAATCGATAATTATTCGCATGAACTTTTGAAAATTGTACTTCATTAGCGGTCATATAAAATGGAGTAAATCTGTTATCCATTGTTGTTTTCACTTCGATAAATAGAGGTTCAAGTGTATCTAAATCAAAAGACAAAATATCATATCCTTTGGAATCGTCATCCAACGATACCCACTTAAGATAGCCCTCAAGTCCGGGAATAATCCCATTTTTTACACCTTTCAATAATTTTTCTTTTTCTAATTTGAAAATAAGTTCTTCTCCTTTTTGACCTACATCAATATGTTGAATTTGTCTTTTCACATAATCTTGTTTTGTTTGTGTTAATTTTTGTTTATTAGTCGTTTTCTTTATATCTGAATTTTTTCTTTTTGGAATAGTTATTTTTTTTAAAGTTTTAGCTGTCTCTTTTATATTTTCAGTTTGATATATAATCAATTTTTTATTATCTATTTCTGCGCTTTTTACATAACCTTGAATAAAATCAGCAACATATTTCTCAGGCACTGTTTTGATTACATTTTCTAAATTGCCTCGGATTCTTTTTCCACTCAAAAGAAAATTATGATTTTTTATTAAATTATTCACATATTTATTACAATTAATTCGTCCATTTGTTCTAATTGCATCTTTTATAGGATTAATAAGTTCTTTAGCAGTAGAAAGTTTTCTTAGTCTATAAGCATCACCATAAGAACCTGTTAACTTATTAGGTTCATATGTTATAGAAAAAGCCTTTCTATTACAAAAAGAACCCAGTGCTGTGTAGTATTCCTTTTCATTATTAAATTTTAATGTACCAAAATCAAATATCATAAAATCACCATATTTATTAAATATATTTCTTTTCTTGATTAGCCACATGCTACAGGAATATGATAATAACTTTAGAAAGATTATATCAAGCCAAATTAACTACCTAGAATATAGTAAAGTTTAAAATTCTATAACATATAATTGTTCATCCTGTATCTAATGGTCAACCAAGTTTCTTTTAAAAGAAACTAAATCTTTCAGATTATTTCCACCGTCATCAAGCAATCCAATAAATTTTGAAATCTCATACGTATATATATCAATACCATATGCAACTTTTTGCCACTCTGCAGCCATTCTCGTATCATCATGAATCATTGGAGCTATTAAAATCGAAAATGTATCAGGATTACTCTTTCTTACTTCCTTTTGATGTCTAGCAATTGGAATGATCTCATTGTTTACCTGATCAGCTCTCCCTCTCATTAAAGTAACTTCAATTAATTCATCATATTCTAATTCCTTACATATAATGTCTGCAATGCCTCCGCCTGCAGTAGATGTCGGTAACCCCTCATCATCATAAGGATACTGCGGATTTACATCCATATCTTTAAAACATTGTTTTAAAGCAATACTTGTTAAAAATTCTAGTCTTGCAGGTGCATTAATAAACCTAAAAACAGGATCTTTACTCTCTCTACTTCCTGTACTTAATATTAATAATTCAGACAAAATTTGTTTTTTTGTATATTGTTTTGCAAATTTTTCTACAGTATTTTTCCTAATTTCATTTGAATTTTCAGGTAATTTGGTTTGAATGTTTACAATATTTGTATCAATCTCGCCGATATAATTAAAATATATCTCTTCATTTTCAAATGTTTTCTCTGTCGGATAATTTTGCACAATATAATCTATCTTTTCTTTTTTGAATTTATTTTCATCTAAAAATCTACCATTGCCTCTTAATGATAATAAACCAGTCATTCTCATTTTTCTAATATATTCATCAACTGATTCTCTGCATATCTTACTCAATTTAAAATACTTCTTGTCTTTTTCACCTGCATTTAGAATTTGCAAACAACGATCATACATAAATTCATCACTATATGAATATCCATAATTTTTTCTTAAATTTTTTATATATTCATATAAGGCTATATCATTACCATCTGGCCAACACAAAAACAATGGAATTTCCATTCTAAAAATCCCGTTATGAGCATACTCAGGATCATTGTCTAAATTTCTTATTACTTTCAATAATAAAACTAATGGAACATTAGAATTCAAAGTTTTTCTTAAAGGATTATTAGAAGAATACTTAACCAATGAATGAGTAAATACATTTTCAATTTTTTCACTATTCAAAGGATTTTCACTAATCGCATCTATCAACATATGACCCAAACTAGAAATCACTATAGGTTCATTCATTTTGTAGTACAAAAAACCAAATTCTTTTGATAACTTGTACCAAGTATCAAAACGTGATGGCCAACCATAATCAAAACCTGCTTCCTTATGCTTTTGTTCAGAATTTTCAATTATGTCTAATAACTGTTCTCTAGTAAAAGACTTCTCTTCATTAGCATAAATAGCTTTATATCGTAAAACATTGTTCACATAAGTTGGTTTATAAAGCTTATTTCTTATCACTTCCAGAATAATTTCTATAATAATTTCATTTGTTAAAATCTTATGTTCATATGGAACAATACATTTTAAAAAACTAGCAATCCTTTCTGGATTTCTCATAGTTGTCGAAAAAGACAACGGTTTATACTTTGCTTTTGACATAATTAGTTACATAAACCTCCTTTGAATCACTTTTGATTGTATTATCATTAAAACTAATATAATTACTTTCAATATTATAACAAACATACTTTTTCATCCATAATAATAAAATTTCATTAGTTTTTCCTCTATGATTAAGTAAATTAGTTATAGCCCATTTTACCCCCATATCATTTAATTTATCTAAACAATTATACAATTCTTTTTCTTTATCTTCGTTCCACAACTTATTATATTCACTGCTCGAAATCAAATAAGGTGGATCAAAATAAATAAAATCATTTTCTTTAAAAATTTTTTTATTTAGAAATTCAAGATAATCATTATTATAAAAATTACAATTATTTATCCTTCTAAAATAAAAATAACTATTCAAGGAATTATAAACATTCTTATTAAAATCAACATTTCCAACTGGAAGATTAAACTCACCTTTTGAATTAAATCGTATCATATGATTAAAGCCATAAATTAAAAGTAAATACAACAAAAAATCATTTTGTTGATTATTATTAAAATCATCTCTTAAATTCAAATAACTTTGCTTATTATAATGAGAATAATATGTCTTTTTATACTGCATTTTCATCTCATTTGGGACCAATACACCTTTAAAAGAACAAGACAAACCATACTTATCAATATATCTAAAAATTTGGTCAAAAAATTCAGAATCTTTATTAGCGTATTCTCCTAAAAAATTATGTATTCTGATAACATTGGAATCAATATCATTTAAAAAATAATTATTAGCTACAGTATTAATAAAAGAGCTTCCTCCACCACAAAAAGGTTCATAATAATTATCTATTTGATCAGGAAATAGTTTTTTTAATTGTGAAACCAGTTTATATTTATCTCCCACATAAAATAGCGGAGATCTTACAGGCTTATCCTTCTTTTTTTTTACAACCGATAAATTATTTACTTTTGTAATAAAAAGATATTCTTTATGTCCAGTCAATTCAGTTTTGCCAGTAGTAAACGCTTTGTATTCTTTTTGAAAAATCTTAGTTTCACCTTTTTCTTTTAAGATTTCTTCGATTTGTTCTAATGTGATTTTATTTTTTGAAGAAGAAGATTTTGATGTATATGTATTATTATAAGTAACTGCAATATATTTTACATTCAATTTATCTATCAAATCCTTAAATGCATCAGGAGCTCTATTTTTGCAATAGTCACTCATGTTTTCCTCCCTAGGCTTCATTGCTACGCCAAATAGTTCGGGTTTTTCCCATTTTGTTACATTTTCAAGAACATGGTAAAATCTCGAATATTGTCGTGAGTTATAAGGAGGATCTATAAAAGCTATATCAGCCTTAATTTTACTAGCTAATTGATTGGAATCTTCTCTAAAGATATTAATATTTTTATTTGTTATATTACAGGGATTAATTAATTCAAACTTAAACTCACTTCTTATGTTCTGCTTTTTCATATAAGAATCATAATGTCCACATGTATTTGCTATTCTATCCATTGAGAAAATTAAAGAACTAAGCAGTATTGAAAATTCTTTTTCATTGATGATATTTTCACTTTGAAGAACTTTCAAATCTTCTCTAATAAATCCAATTATTTTAGCATCATTATTACTAAAAAACTTACCGCCAAAATTTATTGAAAAATAATTATCTTCTAAATTTTCAGATTTTAAACTATTGTATTTTTTATAATATGAATTAATAACCGTCTTGTTATATTTGTCTTTTGAAAAAAAGCCTTTAAAAATAACTTCATTTGAATATAAAAAATCATTAATATAAAATGTTTTGTAATTATTTAATTCATAATTAGTAACAGATCCTGTCCCAGCAAAAACATCAAAAAAACTTTCACCTTCACAATTTTCTTTTAATAATTTAGAAATCCATTCCATTAATTTATTTTTGTTTCCCACATAACGCCTATTATAAATATTAAACAAAATAATCCCTCTCTTTATACAGTTTTCTTGTTGAAATTTCAAGATTTAATAAATTACCTTATACTCTCAATATAAGCTATTATAACAAAATTGATTATGCGTTGCTACATAAAAAATATAAGTTAAATTTTTGTAGATTCGATACCTATCTACAATTAAATATTACACCAAAAGGAGTATATATTATATGATTGGTCAATTTTATCAGAATTAATAATCAACTTAAATCGGAATATTTGGTCAGCTATGCCATAATAATCAATTATTAAAGTTTAAGATATAAATCTTATTTTACCTATTATATGGTAATTACTACATTTCATCTTATAATTTTATAATAAGTCCATTTTAAGATCGAAAATTAAAAAATTATTTTAAAGGATATTCTTTATAATATTTTCCATTTAATAAAGAACCTGTTTTCTTTTTATTAGTCCCTCCCCATTGTTTAAAGAAAAAAGGAATATTTTTTTCTTCGCATTTTTTTTGAATTTCTACCACCCATTCTTTTTTACAAACACGACATTTTGGTCCGCTTTCTCCTCCTACAATCACCCAATCAACATCATCTAATGATATATCATTTATCGATGATAACAATGGCTCACAAGATAAAAATTTCAAACTCGATGAAATATGTTTTAAATATTTTAATCGATCATAATTAGTATTATCTTCTATAGTAATACCAAACCAAATATTTTTAGTCCATTTTAATTTTTTGTTCATCTTAGCCACCCTATCTGGCCTTTTAGTTAAAACTTGGAAAATATGTTGCTGATGTGTATTCATAATTTCGAATACTGATATAATAAAATCTTCTGGGACATCTTCATGAAATAAATCAGACATAGAACACACAAATATCATTCTTGGTTTTTTTAAATGCGAAATTTCATTTAAAGAATCATAGTGTATTGTTACTTTAAAGCCATTTTCATATTTTTTTAATCCCATTGATTGAAGTCTTTTAGCCATTCTTTTAGCATAACAATTTTTACAACCACTTGATATCTGTGTACACCCTGTTACAGGGTTCCAAGTTTCTTCAGTCCATTCAATCTTACTTGCAGACATCTAATCCCTCCCATTTGTATGTGGATTTTTTAAATGATTTTCCAGATTTGGAATCATAAGTAAGCATACCGTTTTTTAATGATGGCTTTATAACATGTTTTATGATTTGTCCACTTTTTAACATAGTTTCTTCCATTATAAATTCTTGTATATCATCATATGTAAAAATACTATTTTTAAATTTTAATCTACAATCCTCAATCACATCTGGTAAATAATTAGATAAATAATATTCTTCTAGCATTTGTTTACTCTCATCCAAATCAAAAAGGCTTAACTTTTTATCATCCTTCTTATTTATATGATAAGGAGCTCCTTTAAACACCTTCCAAATACTTTCTTTTAACTTGTTTAGACCATTTATATTTGGTGTTGCGTATACTAAATAATACAAATTTTGATTATTCTTATTTCTAAATTCTATACTAAATGTGTATTTAATATATCTACATTTTTTTAAACTCTGTATAAAACAATTCAAACATTCTCTATCGTTCGTATAATTTGTTGACATAAAATCAGAAAGACTAGCTTTTATTTTTTGCATCTTATTTGGAGCATGTTCATTATGAATATTTCTACGTATATCACTTGTAAAGAAATTAAACAATATTTCACAATAAGTTACATTTAATAAACTACAAAACCTATTAATATCAACAGTTCCAAAATTAAATGGATCTACAAATATTAAAGTAAATGCTTTACCAAATTTCGTTGTTTTTTTTAGTGAGTCTAAATAAACATTTACATCCTCATTTGAATAATAAACAAAAACATTCGATGGACGTTCAATATTTTTTATTACATTTTTTAAAAATATAATCTTTTCTTTATCATTATCATTTAAATGCAACTCATATTTTATTCCATAATGTTCTTTAGCATGTTTAATAAATCTTTCCAAAACCACTATAGCAGTTCCTTTATCGTTGTTTTTATATATACCAGAATTACACATACAATCTATAAAAATAATTTCATTTTTATTAACCATTTTTGCGTTTTCAACTACATAAAGCCAATTATCGACATATTCACCAACTAATTCTATTTTCTTTCTTGACTGTTCTTTGATTGCATCAAGTTCTTTCATAACCATAATCTCCTCATACACAATATATTTTTATTTTTAAATAGCTGAATTATTTAAAATACTGCCAAATTATCTATCTACCCTATTATATATTTTACTTATAAAGCTTTCAACAATTCAAAGGATTCCTTATCAAAAACGCACTTTTTTCATATAAAATAATACTTTCAACAATAATTATGGTTGAGTTGGAAATGTTTAACTTGTAATCTAATGATTTGATACGCATTTTATATTCGTTTCTGACGTTGAATAATCTTTGATAGCAATACCAAAGTAATCCCTATAACAAGCACTATCATCCCTATAATCTGCATCATGCCTGTGTTGATGTACATTGTTCTCCCTAAGAAATGATTTGTAAGTTCAAAGCCAATATTTTGGGCAATATTTGGAATGATCCATGCAACAGCAATTCCCACAATGAACACTGATATGCCTAAATGCATCATAATTTTATTTAGTGATTGTTTCCAAGAAACAATCAAATAAACACTCATAACCAAAACAATTAAAAGAATAAATCTAAAGATCCAAGATGTTATAAACTGATATATCTTCATAAGCATTGATTGAACATCAGGTAAATAACTTGTATTGATAAGAGAATCAGTATACGTTTGAATTGATGATTCAATATCCTGACTTTTTTCAAGAAGTTGTGAAAGAATGACTTGTTGCTGTGACTCACTTATTTCAATATTTAAATGATTTTCTATTGTATTAATCGTTTCATTTGCTAATATGACTAAATCATTGGAAATATCAGGATATTGAGGAACTTGATTATTTGATATAGCATTACTCATTGCATCTATATACTTACCTGTTATTGTATCAAGTGCTTTTGAATTTCCAAGAGCCTCTTGAATATCAACCAATGTATCAATAGGTGTATCAGGAAAATCTTCATCAACGACATCCATAATACGAATGGCTACTGCGTGACCAATAGCTCCTTCATTAACCGTTTGAATAATCATATCTTTTGCTGAAAAGCTGATACACATTAAACAAACAACAACACCAACAATAATATCAAAAAGTATAACTTTACCTTGTTTCATATTCTTTGCTCCTCGCTTACTTATTTTTCATCATCATTATATTAGAAAAAAATATATTTTAAAAGAACCCCCATATGGAAATCATGCAAATCAATACATATAAATCTTCTTTAATCAATTATAATACTTATAATTAGATAAAATAAAGCTAAAATATGTCTTTATTTATTTTATAAGTTAATTGATAAATCAATAACTCCATTTTTATTTGATCATTTATTTAGTCATTTTATTGGCCTTCGTTATCATAAAAATTCTTTAATGTATGAAATTCTTTTAAAACTAAAAAATCAAACAATAAATAGCATCCAGGCTGTTGGCAAACAAAAAGCCAACAGCCTAAAAGAAGATGTTATAGATTTCTCTATCTTGCGTCCTTGAGTCATTCTTTATTTTACCGACGAGTCAGAACCATCACTCGTCATCATAGGATGCCTTGAGGCTGAACTTCTCATCATTAATGCATATTATACATATTTAAATAAAGTCTATAATTTTCAATATTAAAATCAACCATAAAATTTTTCAAAAATGAAAATATTATTTTGGAAATAGATTAATAAATGATTTATCTTCAAAGCAAAAAGGAATTCATTAACAATCACAAAAAATGATTATTTTAATTCATAGTTCATGTCTATTCTTATAATAATAGTTTTAAATAGAAATCATTGATTTTTTGACACTAAACTAAATTTCAAACATAGTAATAGATGAAGTTACTTCAAATTTTCTAACTCCTTTATTACATCTAAATAATCTCTTTCTACATCACTTAATGTTCTTGCTTTATATTTTTTATACTCTGTTTCAGCTTTTTCCATAGCTTGTTGGTGAGAAACCGAACCATTACCAACTAATAATTGTTCTCCAGTAACTGTTAGAATATTATCTAGGTGTTTGACCCAATCTTCCATTGTCATCACTTATTCATGCTGTGATTGTCTTTCTGCAAAATCAAGATATCCTGATACAAGACATTGCCTTTAGCTCTTTTTCATTGAAATAATTCCTTGCAATTTTTGCTTCTCTTAGTGTTGGTTGATTACCTGCAAAGGAAGTTAAACCCATAAATTCCTTTTCAGCATCTACTCTATGATAAATAACTTCTGCTACAGTCTCGCCATGAATAGCATAATGAATCTTATTTTGTACTTTTTTAAAGAATTGGATAGAAACATCAGCTGTTGCATCATAATCAATACTTGTAGCATATATTTCAAGTATCTATCTATAAAATACTTTTTCAGATGCTCGAATATCTCGAATTCTTTCAAGCAACTCTTTAAAGTATCCTCCTCCACCTAATCCTTTTAATCGTTCATCATCAAGCACAAAACCTTTTTTCATATATTCTTTAATAAGATTAGTTACCCATCTTCTAAATTGAACTCCTCGTTTTGATTTCACACGATAGCCACCAGAGATAATTACATCTAGATTTTAATATTCTATATTTCTTTCTACTTACCTATTGCTTTTATTTTGAACTGTTGCAAAATTTGCAACAGTTGCCTCACGAACTAGTTCTCCTTCTTTATAAATATTTTTAATATGTCTAAATATAGTGGATTTATCCCTCTGAAATAATGATGACATTTGATCTAACGATAACCAAACTGTTTCATCATTAAAAGTTGTTTCTATTTTCACCAAACCATCTTCTGTTGTATAAATAATC
>NZ_NFLJ01000005.1 GCF_002160865.1 Massiliimicrobium timonense | reverse complement strand
AAAAACATTATCTTCAAAAATAAAACAAAAAACATCCTAAATAAGAGGTTATCTTCTCTATTTTGAAGATAATCTTTTTTTAGAGATAATGCTTAGGTTTTCTGACTTGTGCAGGCATAATAGCTGTCATATAATGATTTCCAAAATCAGAATACATATCTGTGAGAATGATTTCTCCTTCTTTAGGATGACTGACAACACCTGTTTTAAGATTGTCACATACAATTCTGACTGTTGAACCACCGAAGTATTCAAACATATGTTTATTACAGTTAATCCATGTATTCATTTTCATATCCTTGGTAGGTTCCACATAAGAATATTGAGAAAATGGTAAAGTTGCGACAAACAGATAAACTTTAACCAATTCACCAGTAGAAGGAACCATGTAATGCATTGTAGGCCCGGACCAATCAATTTCTGTACGAATCCCGGGTTTGTGTTCAATGTGGTTGGTATAGTTGTGTCTTTCGACATGTTGAGCATAACCTCTACAATATTTTGAGTAACTTACTGGATATTTACCATCCTTAGCACTCAAGCAATATTCTTTCCATAATAGTTTTAAGTTAACACCAGGCTTAGACAATTCTTTATGAACATAGTCATAATCCACTGCTAAATAAATGTTTTCAGATTCGTACATTTCAGGGAAAAATAATTTACCCAACTCATCATCTGAGTACTGATCAATAGTACTGACATCAAATTGAAGCACCTCCATTCTATGTTTTGTTTTGGATGAGGTATGTTTACTAATATGATATTGTTTGGATATCGTATTGAGGGATATGCCTCGATCAATCAATTGTAAACATAGTCTCAAATTGAATTTTACAGCCATAATAAAAGCTCCTTTCATATAATATTAGAGACAAAGTCTCCAACATTATAATAATATAAAAAAGACCACCTATAATATAAAAGGTGGTGCAGTTGCGTATATTCAATAATATCATCTCAGTGGTGTAGTTGTTAAAATTGGTGGTGCACTTTATGCTATTGATGGTGCAGTTCATTGCAAATAATCACACAAAAAAGGAATACAGAATTAGAAAAGGGATCAAGATTAAAATTGTGTTGAACAATGGCAGATAAACCATCGATTTGTTTACGCATATCTGTATAGCCAACAGCTATGTAGATATGTTCAGCTTTTGAAATATCTCCAATCATAATAATGATTTCAAAAGAGGTTCAACAGATGAATAGGGAGTATTGGAATCAAGTTCTATTTTAATACCACCTTTGATAATCAATATTCTTTCATTATGACATTCCTGTTTGTCAACAGGGATAAAAGCAACCTCATTTTTAAGTTCAGTTTCATTGTTTATATGATCACACAAAATCATTTTAATCTTTTGCTGATATCTGTAATAAGTTGATACCTTAATATTGTTTCTTTCGCAAAAATCTTGAACAGACAAATCACTCTCTTTACATTCCTTGATTTTCAAACACCAGAACTTATATTTTTCATTTTGGTTTAATTCATGGATTGTCATATAGTCTCTCTTCCTTTCTTTATAATTCTTAGAGAATATAAAAACTATAATATAGTTTTGGTAGTCTCCATATTCCATATTATAGTTCATTGAGTTCTATATTTTTATCCACTATTTTATTTGGCGCTTACGAATAATCAATATTCTTTGATCAGCTCAGCTATTGATTATTTCACGTTCTTCAACCACTTAATTCACAACATCAGCACCAGTAGTAGATAATTGTAGCACCACCTGTGCAAATGAATAGCACCGCTCAAAGGCGGTGCCCGTTTTTATTCTCTGTTCATATTTGAAGTAACTTCTCTCATATTGACGTCACCTACATTAATCATAATAGAGTTATGAATAATTCAATCCTTGATTACATCTGCATGTACCCCTCCACCTAATCGTGTATGCCAAGATTCTATTTTGAATTGCGTACAAAATATAGTTGATTTATTTTGATATCTTCTTTCCACAAGTTCAAAAATAAATTCTATTTCTTGTTCATTCATAGAGTTTATGAGCCATTCATCTAAGATAAGCAAAGGACACTTAGCATATTTATTGATGAGCTTATTTCGTCCTCTTTTTAGTTCTGCTTCTTCTAACTGGACAAACAAATCAGATATTCTTATATAACGTGTAGTTATTCCATCACGACAAGCTGCTTTACCTAGACAGTTTGCTAAAAATGTTTTCCTCTAGTGTAAAGCTTTATGTTATGGTAATGCAGATATTGTTTGCACATTAGGAAATGCCATATACAAGAAAGCAAAAGTTGTAAAGTATATAAGGTTGCTTTTTTTATTGTTTGAATTGGATCAAGCAATACGAAATGGAAAATATAAGCCAAAATTAAGATTATATACAAGAGATGAAGTTCTTATTATTGATAAATTTCTACTTAATCTAACAACTTAGGAACAACAGTGCGATATTTTTAAACTGTTAGAATTAAGAAATGATAATCATACAATAATTATTGCTTCACAATTCGCACCAGATGGATGGTTTAAAAACTTGGTGGTGAACGAATAACAGATTCAATATTAGATTGAATCATCAATAGTTCTTATAAAATATTACTGGAAGGTACTTCCATGAGAGAAGAATATTCAAAACTCAAATTGCTAAGAAGCCAATCTGCATGGATTGGCTCTCTTAACGGATGATGTGGCTCTCATATAGCGAACATAGTGGCTCTCGCCACCCACCATATACATCATCTTCTTAGTGAAATACTCAATTTGTCAAGAGAGCTAGTCAACATGAATTGATTTCATTGTTATTTCAATTTTGAATGTTTTTTCTTTATAAAAATATCTTTTAATAATATTCTATAAGTAAAAAATAGGTTATATTTTTCATAAGTTTATGATTTATGTTTTTTAATCATTAATGTTTTAATATTATTAACATTTTCAACAACTATTTTTTCTTTAAATATCAACAATAACAAAAGATATATACCAAAATATGCTATAGATGTATAAATCAATCTTAAAATGATCAATTGATATTCTAAGGATGATATCAACATATATGGTAAATATGCTATTATTGAAGATAATAATATTTTAATAATGTTTTTATTTATAATACATGGTTTAACAATTTTATATAAAACTTTAAAATGTACTATGACAACAGTTATTTCAGCAACAAGAGTTCCAATTGCTGCACCTGCAGATCCCATATATGGAATTAGTAATGAGTTTAGTATTAAGTCAATAATTGCACCTAATATTGCACCTATAACAGTATATTTATTATTCCCTAAAGGAATTAATAATTGCCAAGCGGTAATACTGCTAATACCAATAAATACTATTGAAGGAGTTATTATTTGCATTGTTAAAATTGCATTATTATAACCATCTCCTGCCAAAAAATTAATAATAGCATCAGATTCAGATGTAAAGTATATTGCGAGTGGCATAGATATTAAAAAAATAAAAGAAAAGGATTTCTTAATTATATTTTGAAATTCTATTTGTAACTTATTTTTTAGATAATAAGCAACTCTAGGCATCATGACACTCCCTAAAGCCGTTACAATACTTACTAAGACATTCTTTAATTTAACCGCAGCATTATAATAACCAACTTGAATATCACCGCTCATAAAACCAAGCATTACGACATCTAAATTTGTATAGATTGTTGTAGCAGCAGAATATAAAAATAGCATAATAATAGGTTGTAAATGTTTTCGAATATTATAGTTATTATATCTGTGAAATGATATACATCTGGGAAGCCTAATAATGTTTAAAATATTTGAACCATATGTTCCTATAACATTAATAGCCCCATAAATAATAAAATCTTCTTTAGTATGTACAAAAGCAAACATAAGAATTATCGATATTATTTTGAAAGCTATATTTCTGAATGTTATATAATCGTATTGTTCAATTGCTTGATAGAACCATTCTACACCTAATGATCCCAAAAATATGCTTATAGATGTAATCCATAATAATATTCTATCTTCTTGAAATTCAGGAACTAAAAACATTAAAATTACAAATAAAATATAAGAGATACACATACAAATGATATTTATAAATAATAACTCATGTACCGTTTTATTTAATTGTTCATTATCATCTCTAATTTCAGCACAAGCTTTTACTCCATATGTTGGAATGCCTAATGTCGCAATAAGTACAAAATAATTAATTACAGATGTTGCAAATGCGACTTTTCCATTTCCCGTAGCTAATAAAACCCTTGAAATATATGGAAAGGTAATCATTGGAAAGATAAATGAGGACATTTTTAAAATAATATTCATTAGAAAATTATATTTAGTAGAATGAATCTTATATTTTGATGACATTATTTTTTTCTCCTTTTTTTAAAAAAGTCTAGAATTGAGAATTCAATAATCGAATAGTAAATAACAAGCTTTGTAAATATTTTTTGTAAAATATTTATGTGATAGTATGTCTTTAATAAATAATACATTGAATTATCTAAATTGTGCTTCATTTTTACTTCATTGAAATTTTTTTCATATTTATGATCATGAATATAATAATAATTTGTTAAAATAGCAATTTTATAATGATGATTTTTCAAACGTTTTGATATAATATCCTCCTCGTAATAAAGGAAAGTATTTTCATCAAAATAATTGATATCTATTAATGCTTGAGATTTAAAACACATAAAACTACCCCTTACCACATCTACATACTTCATATTGATTGAAGAATCGTTAAACTCATAATGGAAAAAATCATATTTTTTTCTTCTATATAACCAAAGACAATATAAAGTTGATTGAAGATAATTTTTTTCTTTCCAACAGGATATTTCTTCATAGCCATCAATGTTTTTCATTCTTAACGAAATCAATCCTAAATTTTGATTGTCTTTTAGAGCATATAAACACATTTGGAGTGATTGTTCATCAAAAATTGTATCTGTATTAGCAAATAAGATATACTCAGGATTATATTTATGTATTGCAAATTTCGCACCATAATTATTTCCATATGAAAATCCTCCATTTTTTTTACTTTTTAAAACAATAATTGTATCATCGCAATTTAAATGATTAGTTAACCAATTATATGACTCGTCTGGACTACAATTATCAACAATAATAATATGATTTATACAATCAAAATTTTTACATTTCTGTGCTAAACTTAATGCTCTCTCTTTATCCATGTAATTAAGTACTATTAAAGTGCAATTCATAAATATTTTCCTTCTTTATATAACATTTTAATTAATTCTTTACTTTTGTAATCATCAAATTTTCTCGCAAACAATGCTTTGGATTTTATAACCAAGTGATAATCTTCTAAAGTAAGTACTTTAGGCGAAGAAATATGGTTCTCATCCCAAATTGTAAATCTAAGATTATTATTTATAACATTAAATTGATAATTTGAGTTTAATATTATTGTCTGTAAAAATATTTCATCAACACAATAACCAAATTTAAAATTTTTTTGTATTTGTTTTTCTTGCTCAACTATATAATTAGCTAATTTATGACTTATGCTAAACCAGTTTGCCCCTTTAGCATATATATAATTAGAATTAATTCTATTAATTTTAAAAATTATTTGCAGTTTTACAATACATTTATTTAAAAAATAGATTATTTTATTTTTAGAATATTTTTGTAATAAATAATAATATTTATATCTATCTTCAAAATTACTACAAGGTTCTTGCACTATCTCTATAAACTCAGTATCTAAATTTTTCTCAAAGAAATTATATATATCTTGAGCATTTTTTAATGGTAAATCAACTCCGCTTAAGAGGTGAAAAAAAGTATAATCTTTTTTTAGTGCTTGTTTTATAAGATTAATTTCTGCTTGAATTTGGGAGTAATCACCCCAAGATATATTAATTCGATTAATCCAATAGATATTAGAATACTTAGTTATATTTTTGAATTTTGAAAAGGGAAAATCAACTTTTTTATCTATTAAAATGTAAAAATCATGATACTTAAAATCAAGTTTTTTTAATAATAATTTTAATATTTCAAATTGGTTATGTGCGATAATCAAATATGCATGTTTATTCATTGTTTAATATCCTTTCAAATATTTGAGAAAAATAAAATAAATTTTTAGAAATGTATACCTTTGTTTAAACCATAAAATTAACATTATTTTTAATCTTAAACTACAATTTGATAAAATTGATTTGAATTGTTCCTTATTAGGATTTGATAAAAACCAATCAAAACTTTTGGTTATTTCATAAAAAGAGAGTATTTTATTTGATAGACTATTACTTTGTATTGTTAATATTTCGGATGTTTGAATTTGTGATAACTTACTGATTAAATAAATTAATTGTATTGATTGAGTAATTATTTTTTTGCTTACAGTGTTACTTAGACTATCTTCTATATTGCTATATTTATACTTGTTTGAAGTCATAAAAGCAATTTTTTTATCTTGATTATCTAGCAAATAATTTATATTAAATAATAAATCTTCACCAATTGATAAATCATGATGAAAATACGTTTTAATTAATGCTTTTTTGTATATTTTGCCCCATGGAGGATTAAAGATTTCATATTTATACCATGAATTAAAATTAGAAATTAATTCTTGAATTATTACAATGTTTTCTTTTATATTTTCATTAGTAGAAAATATTACATCGCAATTATGTTTGTTAAGTTCTCTCATAAAATCTTCTAGATAATCTAATTCAATAAAATCATCTGCATCTATGAAACAAATCCATTCACCTATACTAGCTTTTATTCCAGTATTTCTTGCCGAAGAAACCCCCATATTTTTCTGATATATATATTTGAATCTGCTATCATTTTGGATTGATTTTAAAACGATGTTAGCAGAATTATCTGTTGATCCATCATCAACAAGAATACATTCAAAATCATTAAATGATTGTTTTTTGATTGAATCAATACACCTTTTAATATATTTATCTTTGTTATATATTGGTACAATTACGGATATCACTTTGTTTCACCCTTTTTCATTTGAAAATTAATCTTAATAGTGTAAAAAAGTAAGAAAAATAAAATCCACGCATAAAATGTTGTTAAACTATGAGAAAATAACATATTTATAAATAAGAAAAAAAATACAATCAATGAAAATAAATTATTATAAATCTGTCTCCAGTATGCATAAATAAAAAATGCTAAAACAATTGGACCAGTTTCAATATAAATTTTGACAAGATCCATCTCAAGGTATTTACCCTCTCCTAAAACATTAGATAATATATTTGTACTACTTCCATATCCATTTAAAAAATGACTATTGGCTTCAACGATAGAAAAATACCATTGTCTACCAACAGTGAACTTTTCTAAATTAATAGAAAAAAGGTCCATTAATATTTTAGAGTTATGTCCTTCTAATAACCATGTATAAAAAACTGTTGAAACAAATAAAATAGCAAGAAGTATATATATAATTTTTTTTGGTATTACTAAATCTTTAATTTTAAGTAAATTAAAAATAAACAAACAAATTGCAAAGAGTACGAGTATCCTTTTAAAAGTCATTATTACAAATAAAAAACTAATATAATAACACTGATTTGTTGTTACAATAAAATTGTTTTTTTGGTCTGATTCTTTAAAGTAAGAAAAAAAGCAAAAACAAAAAACAGATACATCTGCAAAAATATATGATTCAAAAGGAGAATATGAGTTTAAAAAACTAATCTTTAGTACATCATTTACTGATATATTAGAAATAGCTAATTCAATGAAATAGGCTATCAAAGAAAAGAATAACAACAACTTTATATAACTAATTATTTCATTTAATGTAAAAATATTAATAATACAAAATGCACAAGAAGCTGGTAATAATATATAGATAATTTCTATAATTGTTCTAAAAGAAATAAAGCTATGGTTCATTATAGCAATTATCAACGACACAAAAAATAGTAGAATTGATAATAGTAATATATATAAATATTCTCTTTTTAATTTAAGTTGTATTTTATTGTAATATATATAAATACAATCTAACAGTAAATTTAATAAAAATAATATGTATTTTAAATTATCAATTGAGTTTGTAAAATTAAAAATTTTAGTGAAAATAGAATAAAAAAATGCAATGAAAAATATAGTTATAAGTATTTTTTTTGAAAAAAATATTCTTTTTAACATTTAATCACCTTTTCTTAAATAAATTATATATAAAAATATAAACTCTATATCCAAAAAAAGAAACAAGAGAACCTAATCTATTCAATTTACGTGCTTTTGTATCTAAAAGTACTTTTATTCTATATTTTCTAATATATTTCCACACAAAATAAAGATATTTTTTATTATTCTTCACATTAGTTTTACTAATTAAAATCACCAATGTACTACATTTACTATATATATATGATTGAATAGGTTTAATTAAGCTTGAAAAATTATGTTCTTTAACATATTTTAATATATCTAATGCATTATAAAGCATATCCATATCTTTTTCCTTGAAATTTGATTCAGTTATACTACCAGTTCTAATTCTATAATTTAGTAATACGTCTGGTAAATATACTATTTTATCTGAATTAAAAATTAATTGAGGTAATGTAATAATATCTTCATATAACTTTCCATATGGAAAGTTTATTTTACAAAAAAGATTGGCTTTATATAGTTTGGCAGTTACAGAAATTGAAATATATTTTTGGTATAAGATATATTCCATAGCTTCAATAGGAGAAAGTATCATTTTTTTTCCAGGTAATAAATCATAAGAAATATTTCCTAATTCATCAATTCGTCTATAATTAGCTATCGATATATCAGCATTATTTGAAATTAATGAATCAAATAAAATTTTTAAATAATTTTCATCAATATAATCATCACTATCAATAAAAGTAATATATTTTCCTATAGATTTTTTAATACCATAATTTCTGGCATCTGATAAACCACCATTACTTTTTTTATAGTATTTGATTCTTGAATCTTTTAAAACATATTCTTGGCATATTAAAGACGAGTGATCAGTAGATCCATCATCAATTAATAATAATTCAAAGTTACTAAATGATTGTTTTAAAATACTATTAATACATTCAGCTAAGTATAATTCAACATTATACACAGGGACAATAACTGATATTAAATTATTATGTTCAGCCATAAATAACTTCCTCATACTTTCTAACAATATAATCCCAACTATATTCGCTATCAATTCTCTGTTTAGCTTTAATAGATAGTTCTTTTAATTGATCATTGTTGATATTTTCTAGTCTATTGATTAAATTGGCTAAATTTCCTTCTTCCTTATTCCAATAGACTGCACCATCTTCTCCTACCTCTTTATTGAATCCTACATCTAGTAATAGATTTAAATCTGTCGTTGCTAAGGCTTCAAGTAGGGATGGATTTGTTCCTCCTACTTCATGTCCATGTAGATATCCATATGCGTTCTCTCTTATTTTCTTTAAAAGTTGTTGGTCATAGACTGTTCCAACAAACTTGATTCTTTTATCCTGATCAAAATGTGTTTCGTTCTTCAATGTTTCATAGAATTTATTCTGTTCAACATTGGTAATTAATACAAAATCTTTTTTTGTATTAGACTTCATAAATTCTTTAATCATTGTTTCGTAGTTGTTTTCTGGTACGAAACGTCCAACAACTAAATAATATTCTTTTGCTTGTACACCTTTTTCCTTATACCAGTTAAGTAGCTTCTCATCATCATCTTGCAATATTGATTTTGATGTATCAGCTCCATAGGCAATGAATGTTGTCTTTGGAGAATACTGTTTATAATCTTCCTGAATATATTTTTCAATATTCCTAGAATCACAAATCAATAAATCAGCATGTTTAACCATCAGTTTTTCTGATAGTTTCCAATATTTTCTGATAAAATAATTCCATTTTGCTCGTTTCCATTCATGACCATCTGGATTGACATAAACTTTACAATTGAGTTTATGTAACTGCTTGACATATTTGCCAACAAATGGTCCAATTCGACATGCTAGAATATAAACTACAGCATCATCAATATTGTTATCCTTGATATATTTGACACAGTATTTCAATGCAGCCAAATCATAGTAGACAGCTTTTGCTGGTCCAATATTCGGAACCTTGACATTGAAACAATGTGCACCATGATATTCAGTTTCGTTATCATTGTCACTAAGACATGCGACATGGTATTTAATTTCTGTATTTTGCTGTCTGCTGACTAGCTCGTCTACGAATGTTTCAAAGCCACCATAGTTGGCTGGTATCCCTTTTGAACCTATAATGAATACATTTTTCAAAATGATCTCCCTTTCCTAAATGAATATACTTTACGAAAAGGTAGAGATATGATAGTAAAAAGGAGGAAAGTGAAAATGACGTTTAGTGAGTTAAGTATGATTTGGCTGACATATAAGAGCTATACAATAAAAAAAACATCGTTTATCCAATATAAACGAATCATTGAAAACTATTTGAATGTATATCTTGGTGAGATGAATGTATATTATTTTACTATTCAAGATATATTAGAATGTATTGAAAAAATGAAAATACATTTATCTTGTAAAACTTTACAAGATAATATTGTAGCCTTAAAAGGAATTATTAAATATGGAAATATGTTAGGATATTGTCAAATTCCTATAGAAGGGATTCCTAATATTAAATATTCTAAAAGAGAAGTTCAAATATTAAAAGATTATGAATTAGAATTAATAGAAAAATATATTTTTCATAATTTAGATGAAAAAAAGACTGGTTTAATTATATGTTTATATACTGGTATGAGATTAGGTGAAATATGTGCTTTAAAGTGGGAAGATATTGATTTGAAAAATCAGAAAATAAAGGTTAATAAAACAATTCAAAGAATTAATGATAATGGAAAAAGCTATACTATAATAGGAGCACCTAAAACAAAATATTCTTATCGTGTGATTCCTATTAATCCAATACTTTTACAATTTTTAAATCAATCAAAAAAAGAGAAGGGCTTTATACTCACTGGAAATGAAAAATACTTAGATCCACGTAGCTATCAATATTATTTTAAGAAGATACTTAAAGAACTAAATATTCAGGATTATAAATTCCATGTTTTAAGACATACTTTTGCGACAAAATGTGTACAGTGTCAAATTGATGTGAAAAGTTTAAGTGAAATATTAGGTCATTCATCAGTAACAATTACTTTAAATACATATGTCCATTCATCTTTTGAAATGAAAAAAACGGAAATGGTCAAGTATAAATTATTTTAAAGATTGACATATTCTTGAAAAGTTCACATGAATATGCTACCATGTGAAAGATGAAGAAAAGAGGGATAAAATGGCAAAACATTCAAAAGGTAGTCTTGTTTCTAAAATTACTTCATGGCAAGTTATATTAGGAATTCAAGCTATTGCTTCTTTATTATTGATTGGACTTGTTTTTAAACTCAATGCTTTACCATTATTATATACAATGGTATTAATTGGTATTGTTGTTTTGTTGGCTCTCATAACGTTTTTATTGATGAAGCCATCAAAAATTCAGGGTAAAGGAAAGATTAGAAATATTATTGGAAAAGTGATTAGTTTATTATTATCTGTTTTTTTAATGCTAGGATCTTTATACATAGCACAAGGAAATTCAGTGATTGATGCAATTTCTGGTGCTAATACAAAAACAACAAGAATTTCTTTAGTTGTTATGGCTGATAGTGATTATCAAGAAGTTTCTGATTTAAAAAATCAAACAATTGAAGCTAATTTAGATGATGAAGATAATGCTAAATATATGAATGAAGCAATTGAAGCATTAAATAAAGAAGAATCAACTATTCAGGTTAATAATGCATCAAGTTATGTAGATATGGCTAATGATTTGTATGATGGAAAAACAAAAGCTATATATATTAATGAAGCAAACTATGGGATGCTGGAAGAAGAACATGATACGTTTAAAAATGATACAAGAATCATTTGGTCTTATGATATTGTAGAACAGACAAAAGATATTTCTAAAAATGTCAATGTTACAAAAGAAGTCTTTACGATTTTTATTAGTGGAATTGATACGACAGGACCAGTTTCAACGGTTTCACGTAGTGATGTAAATATGTTAGTGACAGTAAATCCTGAAACAAAACAAATTTTAATGACAAGTATTCCTAGAGATTATTATGTTACATTAACAAATAAAGGAAAGAAAGATAAATTAACACATGCTGGATTAGGTGGAGTTGAAAATTCAGTATCAACAATTGAAAACTTTATGGGCATTGATATTAACTATTATGCAAGAGTTAATTTTACATCACTTATTGAAATGGTTGATGCTTTAGGAGGAATTACAGTTTATTCTCCTGTTGCCTTTACAACATTACATGGTGGTTATCAGATTCATAAAGGAAATAATGAAATGGATGGAGATAAAGCATTAGGATTTGTAAGAGAGCGTTATGGTTTATCTGGTGGTGATAATGATCGTGTTAAAAATCAGCAACGTGTTTTAACAGGTATGTTAAAGAAAGCTATGTCACCTGCAATTTTAACAAATTATTCAAGTGTATTAAGTTCTATTGAAGGTTCATTTGAAACAAATATGTCTGCTGGAGAGATTACTGACTTAATTAAAATGCAGTTGAATGATATGGCATCATGGGATATATATCAAATTCAATTAACAGGAAATGGTCAAATGATGACAGGTGGAGCTTATATGCCTAACAATAGACTGTACTATATGATTCCTAATGAAAACAGTGTAAATGAATGTGCATCACTTATTAAACAAATGATGAATGGTGAAAAAATAAGTGTTGAACAAAGTGAATAAAATTATTGAAAGGGGTGTCTTCTGATGCCTCTTTTTGTTTAGTTTTTGTTAAATTATGTTTATTTTGTTGTGATAAAGTCAATAAATTGATATAATTATTTTCGAGAAATAATTTAAGGAGTTGAATAATATGAATAATGTTACACTTGTCGTAATGGCGGCAGGAATAGGAAGTCGATTTGGAGGTGGAATCAAACAGTTAGAACCAGTAGGACCAAATGGAGAAATCATCATGGATTATTCTATTTATGATGCTTTAGAAGCTGGATTCAATAAAGTTGTCTTTGTCATTAGAAAAGATTTAGAAAAAGATTTTGATGAAATCATTGGTCAAAGAATGAAGAAAAAAGTACATGTTGAATATGCCTTTCAAGAAATAGACGATATTCCTGAACAATATAAGGATAAATTTACAGGACGTACAAAACCTTGGGGAACTGGACAAGCCATTTTAGCTTGTAAAGAACTTGTTCATGAACCGTTTCTTGTCATTAATGCAGATGACTATTATGGTAGAGAAGCTTATCAGGAAGCTTATCGTTATTTGACACAGGAACATCCTAAAGATCCAATGCCAATATGTATGGTTGGATTTATCTTGAAAAATACATTAAGCGATAATGGTGGAGTGACAAGAGGTGTATGTCAAGTCAAAGATGACCAATTGGTAGATATTGTTGAAACACATAATATTGAAAAGATTGATGGAAAAGCAATAGTAGAAGGAAAAGAGATAGATTTGGATTCAGCAGTATCAATGAATATGTGGGGGTTATATCCAGAATTCTTTGATATTCTAGAAAAGGGATTTGATGATTTTCTAGCAGAAACAGTATCTGATAATCTTAAAGCTGAATATTTGTTACCAACGATCATAGGTGATTTATTACATAACAATAAAGCCAAAGTCACAGCATTAAAATCACATGATGAATGGTTTGGTGTAACATATAAAGAAGATAAAGATTATGTCAAAGACAATATACAATTATTAGTGGAGAAAGGATTATATCCACAAAAACTTTAAAACCATAGTGTTGCTATTTTATAGAAAAGAGGTATATGATGAGTACACAATATTCTATAAAGGTCTATCCTGAAGGTAAAGGACGTGATGTCTATCGAAATATTGAAATCTGTGGGGATGAAACATTAGATCAATTATGTAAGACTATCTTAGATGCTTTTGATTTCATAGATGAGCATTTATATGAATTTTGTATGGATAATCATCAACATAGTACTGATGCATATTATGCAACTATGATGGAGCAAGAACCATCAACGGATATCGCTCTTGATGAGCTTGGACTTTATAATGGTCAGAAATTTTTACTTCATTATGATTTTGGGGATGACTGGATATTTCATATTAGAGTGTTAAATATTATTGAAGTCAAGGAAAGTTTTGAGCCACGTATTATCAAATCTAAGGGATATATTTCTCAATACCCTGATTATGATGATTGGTATGAATAAAATTTATGATGAGAGCAAGATATGAGATTTATCTTGCTTTTATTTTGTTGTAGATTATATTTCAAATGAATACGATCAATGAAGATTATTTTTTTAAAAATGAAATTTCATTGACAAAAATACACGAGGGGGGGGGTACTATATTTATAGTAGAATACAAACAATAATAAAGAATGGTTCTGGTGCTTTGTTAGTTTTTATTTTACTGAATATTATGGGAGGATATACAATGAAAAAGACAAGAAAAATTTTAGCATTAGGTTTGTCATTTGTCATGATGCTTGGACTTTGTCTAACTGCTGGAACTGCATATGCAGCAGGTGATGTTGCTTTTAAGGAAGTTTCTACTGCTGAAGCATTTAAAGAGGCATTTGAAAACGAGACAGATGGTGAAATTCGAATAACGGGTTCTTTTACTATTACTGAACCTATGGAAACTAATCCAATACCAAAGACAATTATTGATGAAAGGGCAAATCCAGGTACGGGTTATTTGGCTAATCTGATAAATATTGATAGTCAAGAAGAGTATGAATTTAATGATGTCACTTTTGTAGCGAATACTAAGACAAAAAACTTACTATCAATTAATGGTGGAGCGAACGTGACTATTAGTAATTCTACATTTGATCATGAAGAAGCGAGTGCTGGAGCACCAGTGATTATTAATCAATCCGAAGCATCTTTTACTGGTGTTAATAAGATGTCTTTAG
The DNA here is from genome assembly GCF_002160865.1 of Massiliimicrobium timonense. Classification (GTDB taxonomy): domain Bacteria; phylum Bacillota_I; class Bacilli_A; order Erysipelotrichales; family Coprobacillaceae; genus Allocoprobacillus. Next base: position 77,161 of record NZ_NFLJ01000005.1, on the reverse strand, counting down.
GACAAAATTCTTGGTATGGTATTAATGTTGATGGAAATCTTGCAAAGGCTTATTTTAGTGATGGAACAATTGATTGTCAAACACTTGACAACAACCCTACTCAATCAGTCGTATGCAGTGAAAATAATGCTTTAGTTTCTTCATTGAAGTTATCTGTTGTAGAAACAATAGATAAAAATGGAAAAGAACAACATGCATTTGTTAATGCAAATGATTTGGTTGATTTTGTCAATGCAAAACATAATCAAGGTCAAGATGTAACGGTTGTTCGTCTCAGAGAAGATATTCAATTAAAAGAAACGTTTAACATTAATGAACCAATGGCAATCTATGGTGAGGGCGGTGCATTTGTTGCTGATAATTTCACGACAAAAGATAATGTTATCACTGTGACTTCAGATGGTGTTGAATTAAATACTCTCAAGATTGTCACTGATGAATCAACAAAGAGTGGTTTACATATTTATGGTGTCGATGTTAAAACTGATGGATTAGAGATTGATAACAGAAAGACTGCAGGTGGAGCTGCTATTGTATTGAATGGTGGAAAACTTGAATTAAATGCGTTGACAATATTACAATTAGGGGAAAACTCTTGGGGTGGAATTAATATTGATAACAGATTTGGAACAGAACCAACATTAACGGTTGCAAAAAACGCATCAATCGTTATTACATCACCAAAAAATTCTGTAGGATTATATTATGTTGATGCTGATAAACAAGATTCAATTTTATTAGAAAATGTAGTGAATTTACCAGAAACTGTTACAGTTACTATGAATAATAAAGAAGTGACTGTTAATAATGGTGTGATTACAGAACCAACACAACCAACTGATCCAACGACTCCAGTCGAAGATTCAAAACCAGAACAAGAAACAATTACAATTACAATGAAAGCTATTGTTGATGGTAAAGAAGTCAACTTAGAAGAATTAGGTTTAACATTAGAAGATACTCAAATTAAAGGAATTGCAAAAGGATCAGTTTTAAGTGAAGCTGATTTAAAAGAATTAGATTCAATGAAAGATGGTTTCAACTTTGAAGGATATACATTTAAAGGATTCTTCTTAGATGTTGAAGGAACACAAGTTTTAAAAGCAAATGTACCATTTAATGAAGATACAACAATTTATATGATTTGGGATAAAAATATTGATGTAACTGTAACTCCAAATCCAGAAGATACAGATAAACCAGTTCAAGATACAACAAACAAACCAGAACAAAAACCTGCTGAAAGTGATAAAACAGTGAAGACAGATGATAATTCACAAACTATTTTATATGGTTTAATGCTTTCTTTATCTGTTGTAGGAGCTGGAATTGTCGTTCTTAATAAAAAAAGAGAAAAATTATTAAATAAATAATGAGTTTATGGGCGATATATAATCATGAGATATGATTTGTATCGCCTTTTTTATTTCACGTTTTGTTAAACTACACATTTGTAGAAATTCGTAGTAAAATAGAGATATCAAAGGAGGAATTTTGTTATGAATAATTGGAGTGAAGATTTAAAAAAAGTATTATTAGCTGGTATTGGTGCTGTGGCAGTGACAGCTGAAAAATCTAAAGAAGTTGTAGAAGATTTAGTAAAAAAAGGTGAATTAACTGTTGAACAAGGAAAAGTTTTAAATGAAGAATTAAAACATAATGTTGCTCAAAAACTAAGAAAACCTATAACTGTAGAAACAGTAGAAAAAGATTTACAGGAAATGGACGTAGAAGATTTAGAAGCCTTAAAAGCAAAAATTGAGGCATTACAAAAAGCAAAGAATGAAACAAAAGAATAGTTTAAGTACAAAACGTCGACTTGCTCAAATTCTGGCAATACTGAGAAAACATCATCTGGCTAAAGGCATTGATCCTGTTAAATTTAGAATGATTTTAGAAGATTTAGGTCCAACATTTGTTAAGATAGGTCAAATTATGGCTTCCAGACAGGATATGTTTTCTCAACGTTATTGTCGAGAGCTGGTGAAATTAAGAGATAATGTTGCTTCAATGAGTATAGAAACAGTCAAAAGTGTTATTAAAAATGAATATCATCAAAAATTAAGTGATGTTTTTTTAGAATTTGATGAGATTCCTTTAGGAAGTGCTTCGATTGCTCAAGTTCATAAAGCAACATTAAAAGATGGTCGACATATTGTTGTGAAAGTTCAACGTCCTGATATTTACGAAATGATGGAAAGAGATATTTCCTTGATTCGTAAAGCTGTAAAGATTCTTAAGTTAAATGATGTACTTGGAAGTGTTGTGGATTTAAATATTGTTTTAGATGAATTCTGGCATACTGCTAAGGAAGAAATGGATTTTTTAAATGAGGCTCACTATGCCAGAAAATTTGCTTATTTACATCAAGATATTCAATATATTGAAGCACCGCTGATTATTGATGAATATAGCACGAGCAAGGTTTTAGTGATGGAATATATTGATGGTTTTGAAATAGATGATCGTATTCATTTAATGGAAGCAGGATATGATTTAAGAGAAATTGCTGCAAAACTAGCTGAAAATTATATTAAGCAGATTGTAGATGATGGATTTTTTCATGCTGATCCTCATCCAGGTAATTTAAGAGTTCGTGATGGAAAGATTGTCTGGATTGATTTTGGTATGATGGGTATTTTGAATCGTGCTGATAAAGATTTGATGAAGGACGCTGTTTTAGCGATTGGACAAAATGATACGCAAAAACTGGTTGATGTGATTTTGACTTTAGGTGAACATGATAATCGTATTGATTATGCTTTGTTTTATGATAATATAGAAACTTTTATGAAACATTATGTAACAGTTGATTTAACAGATATCAACTTAGGAGATGTTGTACAAGAAATCTTTGTGATTGCTCATAAACATCGTATCTCTATGCCAAAAGGTGTCAGTATGTTAGCAAGAGGGTTAGTCACTATAGAAAGCACTGTCATGCTCATTGATCCCCATATTAGTATTATAGAAATTGCGGCTAATCATGTTGCAAATCATCTTTCTTGTCATTTAGATTATCAAAAAGAATTGACCAATGCGATAAAAAATCTTTATAGTGCTTCACAAAATATGTTACATATTCCTGCTCAATTATCCGATGTCATGCGTATGATCATGAAAGGGCGACTCAAAGTTAATCTTGATATGATGGAATCAAGTGTACCTATGAATGCTATTAACCATATGGTTAATAAACTTGTCGTCGGTATTGTCAGTGCAGGTTTATTGATGGCAAGTAGTTTATTGTGTACAACACAAATGACACCAAAAGTTTTTGGAATTCCAGCCTTAGGTTTTATTGGTTATATGACAGCTGTTGGATTAGGCATCTGGTTATTATTGACGGTTTTAAAAGAAAGAAAACAAAAGAAATAACTGTATTCACTTATGTAAAAGCGAATACAGTTTATTTTTATCTTTAATCACTATGGTTTTATATTGTAATAAAATCATTTTTTCTTTTTCAAATTCATTTAAGACTTTTGTCACTGTAACACGTGATAATCCCAGTAATGAAGCCATTTCCTCATGAGTATAAGAAATTTCCTGTTGCTGATCGTATTGTATTTGATCTAATAGGAAAGCCGCTACCTTTTCATAACGATTATAAGTATAGGATCTTTTCATCATAGCCGTTAAATAATCACATGTTTTAGACATGGATTGCATAATAAAAATCATTAATTCTTGGGATTGCTGACAATAGAGATAGAGTTTTTCAGGATAACAGGCAATGAGTTGAACATCCTGTAAAGCTTCTACTGTTGTAGGACGTTTGGAATGAGGAATCAAAGCAGATTCACCAAAAATTTCACCACTTTTTAAAATATCAACAGTGACTTCCTTGCCATTAGAATTCATCACATAGACTCTGACTTTTCCTTTAATAATCAAGTAAATAAGATCAGCATCGTCTTCTTGCATATAAATTAAGTCTGTTTTTTGATAGTTTTGTATTTGACCTGCTTTTTTAAAATAAAGGTAACATTCTTTTTTTAATTCCATTGACTTCACCACTTTTCTTTCTAATTGTAACATAGATTACATTTTAAAAAAAGAAGATATGATAAAGTCTTGTTCGGGGTGAAGAATATGAAACAAAAAATCTTAAATCTGGTTTATATCATTATTGGAAATATTTTTATTGCTCTCGCAGTCAATACACTCATTTTAGAAAATCATATTATCGTTGGAGGAACTTCTGGAATAGGAAATGTATTAAATCATTATTTCAATATTCCTGTTTCATTAAGTGTTGGATGTTTAAATGTCTGTTTGTTTTTAGTTGGACTCTTTTTCATTGGAAAAAAATTCGCCATGACAACATTGCTTTCCACATTCCTCTTTCCAATTATTTTACAATTCTTTGAAACACACTCAATGTTTCACCATTATTTAGAAGATCCTTTATTGGCAGCTATTTTAGCAGCCTGTCTGGTTGGCGTTGGTATTGGACTCATTTTAAAAGCTAATGCTTCTACAGGTGGGGTTGATATTTTAGCCATTCTTCTTAATAAGAAATTTGGTTTTCCTGTACATATTGTCTTAAATTGTATTGATTTATCTATTCTTGTTTTACAATTTACGTTTAATGATACAACACATGTGATTTATGGAATTATGATTGTCATGATTACAGCTGTCGTGTTAAATAAAACATTGACGCAGGGAACAAGTTTAGTTCAATTGACTGTTATTAGTGATCATTATGAAGATATTAAACAATCTATTTTACATGAATTTGATGCAGGAGTCACACTCCTTGCCAGTGAAAAAGGTTTTACACAAGAAAATTCTAAATTATTATTATCTGTTTTACCTTATCGTAAGCTACCTGCCATTAAAGCAAAAATTCATGAAATTGATCCCGTTGCCTTTGTGATTGTATCTCATGTAGAAGAAGTAGGAGGAAAAGGTTTTACATTAGAAAAAAGAAATGCTTAAAGCTCAAATGAGCTTTTTTTGTTTATAGTGCATATTGTTTGCATAAAAAAAAGTTGTATGTTAAACTGCATATAGTTAGTTAAAGCTAACTATAATGAATCGTATAAAAAAGATAAAAATGTTTAAAATACAATAGGAGGTAGAAACGATGTCATTAATTGGAAAAGAAATCAAAGAATTTAAAGCACAAGCTTATCAAAATGGAGAATTTAAAGAAATTACAAAAGAAAATCTTTTAGGAAAATGGAATGTTTTATTTTTCTATCCTGCCGATTTTACTTTTGTATGTCCAACAGAATTAGAAGATTTAGCAGATAAATATGAAGAATTTAAGAAAATCAATTGTGAAATTTATTCAGTATCATGTGATACACACTTTGTTCATAAAGCATGGCACGATACATCTAAACGTATTCAAAAAATTCAATATCCAATGTTAGCTGATCCAACAGCCACTTTAGCAAAAGATTTGGATGTTTATATTGAAGCTGATGGATTGGCTGAGAGAGGAACATTTATTTTAAATCCAGAAGGAAAAGTTGTGGCTTATGAAGTGATTGCAGGAAATGTAGGACGTAATAGTGATGAATTATTAAGACGTGTTCAAGCTTCACAATTTGTTGCTGAACATGGAGATGAAGTTTGCCCTGCTAAATGGCAACCAGGTGAAGAAACATTGAAACCATCACTAGACTTAGTAGGAATGTTATAATGGCAAAAGTTTATGATGCAATTGTTGTTGGAGGAGGCCCAGCTGGGCTTTCTGCAGCAATCTATCTTGCTCGAGCAAAATATAGTGTTCTTGTCTTAGAAAAAGAAAAAATAGGTGGACAAATCACTATTACATCAGATATTGTCAATTATCCGGGCGTTTTAGAAGATTCTGGTGAAGGACTGACTCAAAAAATGCGTCAACAGGCTGAAAGATTTGGAGCCTCTTTTCAAAAAGCAACAGTAAAAAAGCTGATATTAGATCAACCTATCAAAAAGATTGAAACCTCTCAAGGCGCTTTTGAATCAGTTGGTTTAGTTTTAGCCACAGGAGCCCATCCACGTCAATTAGGTTTTCCGGGTGAAAAAGAATTTCAAGGCAGAGGTATTGCTTATTGTGCCACATGTGATGGAGAATTTTTTGAAGGATGTCCATTATTTGTTATTGGTGGAGGCTTTGCGGCATGTGAGGAAGCTATCTTTTTAACACAGTATGCTTCAAAAGTGACAATGATTGTCAGAGAAGAAGATTTTACATGTGCCAAGACAATTGCAGATGAAGTCCGTGTCCATGAGAAAATAGATGTTATTTTTGAAACAGAAATCATTGAAGCTGGTGGAAATGAAACTTTGGAATATGCTGTTTTTAGAAATAACAAAGATCAATCGATTTGGCGATATGATAACAAACAGGAACGCTTTGGAATCTTTATTTTTGCTGGATATGTCCCTGAAAATGCTTTGTTTCAAGACCAGTTAACTTTAAACTCACAAGGATATTTAATGACTGATCGTCATCAAAAAACAAGTTTAGACGGTGTTTATGGAGCTGGAGATATTTGTGAAAAAGATTTACGTCAAGTTGTTACTGCTGTTAGTGATGGGGCAATTGCTGCAACATCTTTAGAAAAATATATCACAGCTACAAAAGAAAAACATGGGATTGAAACAATCGCTTATCAAAAACATTTATCTTATCAAGAATCAAAAACACCACAAGACACATCTTTGTTTATCAGTCATGATATCCGTCAACAGTTAAAACCTGTTCTAGAAAGATTAACAAAAGATGTTTACATTAGAGGACAACTGAAAAAAGATGATTTTTCTTTAGAAATCAAAAATTTCATGGAAGAAATAGCTTCTTTAAGTGATAAGATTCATATATCCTATCAAGAAACGAATGCTCAACCTTGTATGATTTTATGTGATGTCAATAAACAAGATACAGGTGTGCATTACTATATGGTACCTGGTGGTCATGAATTTAATTCCTTTATCTTAGCTATTTATAATGCCGGAAGTCAAGGACAACCATTGGATGAACAAATCATTCATCAAATCAAAACTCTTGATCGTCATTCTATTCAAGTTTTTGTATCTTTATCATGTACTATGTGCCCAGAACTTGTTCAAGCCACACAACGCATAGCTTTACTCAATCACAACATTCAAACATCTATTTATGATTTATCTCATTTTCCTCAATATAAGGAACAGTATAAAATCATGAGTGTTCCATGTATGGTCATTGATCAACAACATGTTTTCTTTGGAAAGAAAAAGATTGAAGATATGATTGAAATATTAAAAAAACTTCATTAATTGAAGTTTTTTTAGTTGAATGCCCTAGACAATATTTGATTGAAAACATAGATTATGATGAGGTGAAGAAAATTGAATTGGAATGATAATCAGTATGAAATGTATGATCCCAATTATCAACGTGTAGTCTTTCATCCTTATATCTGGTGGTTCTTTTTTCCACCCCATATGATGCCACCAGCTTATCCACCAAGACCTCCACGTCCACCGGGACCACCGCCAGGACCACAACCAAGAGAATATATGTAAAAAGGCACTTATGTGCCTTTTTGTGATACTTTTTGTTTCTTTTCCAGTTTTCTATACTCAATACAGGCAACACCTATAGCTCCGGCTAAATCTAACATCAAATCTTTCATTGTATCATTTAAAGCATCATGTCCCTGTAATGGAATATCATCTTCATCATATAATGTTGAACGGGTAGATTCCATGTATTGTTGATTATTTGTATGAAAAATATCATCGACTGTATATTCTCCAATCTCCCAGATAGCACCAATCGCCAATGCAACACTCACAACAATCAAACTCATAAATAAAGGTGATACAGAAAGGGGAATGGTAAATTCCTTGTCAAGATATTCAATCACAATAAATCCCACATAAGCAATCACAACACCGGAAAAAGCATGTAAAACAGAATCCCAATAAGGAATACGTCCATAAAAATTAAAAACATCTCCTAAAATAAAACCACTAAAAGCAAATGTTATTAAGACAAAATCTAAAAGATAGGGGATTTTAAAGTGATAAATCTCTTGAATAAAAGCAGGAATACGTAAAACAAATAACATGGCTAATAATTGAACAATTGTAAAAATTAAACGTCCTTTATTATTTTCACGGGTCAATAATAAATATAAGGCAATTCCTAACATCAAAACAACAAGCCAGAAAATAAATTTTCTTGCGATAATCAAATAATAGGGTTTTCTTTCTTTTAACTTTGTTTTCATAAAACTTCCTTTCCTTCTTCTTGACAAATGATTTTCCAGCTATCCAACAATCTTTCTAATGAATATGCAGCATTAGCAGGTGAAGTGGATGGCAAACATATATCTTTGATTCCAGTTATAGGATAACAATATTGACTATATAATTGATGTGCTTTTTTTCCATTTGTGTAAATATATTGAATATGTGTCTGTTTTAAAAGTGATGTTATATCATTGACTTTGACATTTTGAATAGAACTATCACTTGAACCTTGTATATCACAACTTTGTATCACATCCCATAAAGCAATATGATGCTTTAATAAAAAATCTTTTTTATCCTCAATCGTTAATAAAGGTGCATGATGATATAATAAGGCGCAAATCTTCCAAAAACGATTTTGTGGATGATGATAAAAAAACTGTGCTTCCCTTGATTTAACAGAAGGAAAAGATCCTAAAATTAATATTTTTGAATTATGATTATATATAGGTTGGATGTTATGATGTGCAAGCATTAAATGACCTCGCTTTCTTTTTTGATTATCTCTATTATGAAACATATTTATATATTTGACAATCTTTATTTACAAAGGAGATAAAAAGGTATATGATTAATACATAGATGATGTCAATTCTATAACCGGTTTTCAAAACTGAATAAACGTCTTTGTGGCAGGGTGTAAGTCCCTACCGATGGTGAAAGTCCATGACTCGCTTAACAGCGACTGATCTGGTGCAATTCCAGAACCGACGGTATAGTCCGGATGAGAAAAGACAACTTCTATGCGACTTAGACATTTTTTGTGTTTAAGTTATTTTTTTTAGAAAAAAGGAGATAGAAGAATGAAAACAAAAAAATTGAATGTCAAAAAAATTGCTTTAATTGGAATGTTAGGAGCGTTAGGTGGCATCTTAATGATGTTTAAAACACCACTACCTTTTATGCCCCCTTTCATGGATTTTGATTTGGCTGCTTTACCAGAAATTATAGGTGGTTTTGCATTAGGTCCACTGGCAGCTGTGATGATTGTGGCAGTGAAATTACTTGTGAAGCTGGCTATTTTAGGAACAAGTACAGCCTTTGTTGGAGAACTTTCTAACTTTATTGTCAGCTGTGCCTATGTTTTACCTGCTATCTGGATTTATGATCATCATAAAGAAAAGAAATCTGCTTTAAAAGGTATGCTTGTTGGGACAGTGATTTGTACATTAACAGCAGTGATATCTAATGTTTATATGATTATTCCATTTTATGTCAATATGATGGGATGGTCATTAGATACAATTATTTCAATGTGTCATGCTGTTTGTCCATTAGTCAATAATATTTGGACACTTGCATTATTTGGTGTTGTTCCATTTAATTTAATCAAATGTGGAGTCACATCAGTGATTACATTTATTGTCTATAAGAAAATCAGTACACCATTAAAACAATTTGCCAGAGAATAGAGGTGTCCCTATGAAATCCAAAAAAATAACAACCGTAGGTATTCTTTGTGCATTAGCCATGATTTTAAATCTCTTTGCCTTTATTCCGCTTGTTCCTACAGTGACATGGTTAACCTATGATCCTAAAGATATTATTATCGTTATTGGAGGATTTATCTATGGACCAGCAACATCACTGATTATGAGTGGTATTTGTTCAGTATTAGAAATCATGATCAAAGGTGGAACGATTTTAGATGTGGTTATGAATATGATTTCAACTTGTTCTTTTGCTTGTGTGGCAGCTGCTATTTATAAACATAAACATACAAGACAAGGTGCTATGATTGGTTTGATTGCAGGAGTTATGGTCACTGTTTTGAATATGACCATCTGGAATTATATTGTGACACCCATCTATTATGGAATGCCTAGAGAGGCTGTTGTGGCATTGTTGTTGCCGGGTATTATTCCTTTTAATTTATTAAAAGCTGGTTTAAATGCTGGAATCACTTTGCTTTTATATAAAAGTCTTGTGACCATTTTAAGAAAAATGAATTTTGTAGAAACGGGAACACAAAGTTTACAACATTCCCATTCTCTTGTTTGGGTTGGACTTTTTATGACGATAACGATTCTTTGTATTATACTTGCTATGCAAAATATGATTTAGGAGAGAAACGATGAACTTTACAGAAGCAAAACAATATCTTTTTGATAAATTAGCACCATCAAAGATTATGGCACTGGCATCAAGTGTTCATGATTATGTCATGGTGAGAAATGTCAGTTGTTTGATTTATAATGATGCGATTTATTTTAAAACAGATAAAAACTTTAGAAAGACAAAACAACTTTATGAAAACCCTCAAGTTGCTTTATGTTGTGGGGGTATTCAAGTAGAAGGACGAGCAGAAATACTAGGCTTAGTTATTGATGAGCCAGATCGTCAGTTTGAAAAACTTTATCAAAAATATTTATGGGGTAGCTATAATGCTTATAGTCATGAACAAGATGAAATTCTTGTGAAAGTGACTCCTTCATTTGTCGAAATATGGGATACAGATAAGAAAAATCAGGCTTTTCAGATCTTTATTGATTTTGATAAGGAAACAGTCGAATATAAGCCATATGATGAAAAAAATAGTGGGTTGAAATAAAACCTACTTTTTTTCATGAAAAGTTCACAAGCATTTTCTATAATGATGATGCAGTTTTCCTTTGTAATTCATGGAATAGTGTGTATAATGGTAATGTTAGAATTGAAGTGAAAAGAGGGATTAAATGAAAAAGTTTTTCAAAATATTACTTTCTAGAAGATTATTATTGATTATTACGCTCATTGCGGCTATCGTTTTTACGTTTGTTGCATATGAGTTAAGTATACTACCATTAAAATATTTTATACCATTGATTATTGTTATTTTTTTGATGACATTTCTTTTATATCGTTTATCCAGAGATAAAAATGATTCTCATCCTGTAAAAGTGGCAGTGATGAAACTGATCAATATTATTTTAGCTATTGTGTTAATTATTGCATCATGGTCTTTAATGAAAGGTTCAAACTTTATTTCTGCTATTACGGGTGGAAGTGAAGAAATTATTGAGATGGATGTTGTTGTATTAAAAGATTCATTCTATGATACGATTGATGATTTAAAAGGGCAGTCATTTGGTGCCCTTCATGGAGATGCTGTTAATATTAATAAGACGGAAACAATGATTGAAGATGATATCGGTGATATTACAGTGACAAATTATGCAAGTAATAATGAATTGATTGAAGCTTTAATGACAGAGGAAATGAGTGCTATTATTGTTAAAAATGTAGATTTAAAAACTTTTGATTCCATTGAAGAAAACTTCAATGAAAAAATAAGAATTATTCAAAAATATGAAATCAAGTTACCTAAAGTGACTGCCAATAGTGCAAAAGTGACACAAGAACCTTTTATTGTCTTTATTAGTGGACGTGATCAAAAAGGACCTATTAATACATTCTCATTATCTGATGTTAATATGATTGCAACGATTAACCCTACAACAAAACAAATTTTATTAGTTAGTATTCCTCGTGATTATTATGTTGATATTCAAGGAATTGATGGTGTCATGGGAAAAGATAAGTTGACACATAGTGCAAAAGGTGGTATTGATGCGACAATTCAGACTGTAGAAAATCTAATGGATATCAAAATGAATTATTATGCGAAATTCAATTTTACTTCATTTTTAAATGTCATTGATGCTTTAGGTGGTATTGAAATTGATGTTCCTCAATATGATGTTATTGGTAGAGATGATGGTGTCTTTGTGACACGTTTAGATAAGTATACAATTAAACCGGGAAAACAGACATTTGATTCTAAACATGCTTTATCTTTTGTACGTGAAAGATATGCTTTTGTGGATGGCGATGAAATTCGTGGGAAAAATCAGATGTTGATGTTGAAGGCGATTATCAAGAAATGTTGTTCACCAAGTTTAATTACAAGTATGGATAGTGTATTTGAATCATTATCAGATAGTTTTGAAACAAATTTAAGTGCCAGTGATATTAAATCTTTAATTAATATGCAAATTAGTGATATGGCATCATGGGATGTTCAATCTTTCCGTTTGACAGGAGATGCTTCGCAGCGTACATTAGAACTGGCAACAGTAGGTGATGTGACATCTGTTAATCCAAATGGTGTTTATGTCACACAACCAGATGAACAGTCAATTGCTAAGGCAAGAGAGTATATTCAAAAGGTTATGAATAATGAAATTGTTAAAGTCGAAAGTGAAACAACTAAGCAAACAGAAACAAATACAACAAATGAATAGATTTATATTAAAAAGTATGTTATGATATAACAAATACAAGGAAAAGAAAGAGTAAATGGAGAGTCTTAGACGTAGAGAGTTCTTGGCTGGTGAAAAAGAAATCAAGGCACCATTGAATACATCTTGGAGTAGGTGGCTGAAAGAAAAGTAGGCTTACACGGGAATGCCCGTTACAGCATCAGAGTATGAACCTGTTGACAGGCGTACTTGATAAGGCTTATATAGTGATATATAAGTGAAGTAAGGTGGTAACACGATCGTTCCTCTCGTCCTTATGATGGGAGGAACTTTTTGATTATAAGGAGGAAGAAAGATGATTATTGTTTTAAAACCAGATACAAATGAAAAAGATGTGAAAGAATTAGTAAATAAGGTTGAAAGTTTTGGATTGGTTGCTCATGTTTCCAAAGGAGAAGAAACAACTGTCATTGGAATGGTAGGAGATGTTACAAAGGTTGATCCTAAACAACTAGAAGTGTCACCCGTTGTTGATCATGTGATGCGTGTCAGCGAACCTTATAAGTTGGCAAATCGTGCCTTCCATCCTGAAGATTCCATTATTGATGTCAGTGGAGTCAAAGTTGGTGGAGATCATCTGGCGTTGATAGCGGGTCCATGTTCAGTTGAATCAAAGGAACAGGTCATTGCGATTGCCAGAGAAGCCAAAGCTGCTGGAGCGAATATGTTAAGAGGGGGAGCGTTCAAGCCTAGAACATCACCTTATGCCTTTCAGGGAATGGGAACAGCAGGATTGGATATCTTAGTGGCAGCGAAAAAGGAAACAGGATTGCCAATTGTATCTGAATTGATGAGTGCTGATTATATTGATGAATTTAATGAAAAAGTTGATCTGGTTCAGATTGGAGCCAGAAATATGCAAAACTTTGATCTGTTAAAAGAAGTAGGAAGAAGATGTACGAAACCGATATTATTAAAAAGAGGATTAAGTGCAACATATGAAGAATGGATCATGAGTGCAGAATATATCATGGCAAGTGGAAATCCCAATGTGATTTTATGTGAAAGAGGAATCAGAACATTTGAAAGCTATACAAGAAACACATTGGATTTACAGGCGATTCCAGTTATCAAGCGATTGACACACTTACCTATTATTATTGATCCATCTCATGCCGGAGGGAAATGGTGGCTGGTAGAGCCAATGGCGAAAGCTGCGGTAGCTGCAGGATGCGATGGATTGATGATAGAAGTGCATAATGACCCAGAACATGCTTTATGTGATGGACCACAATCATTAAAACCAAAAAAATATACAGAACTGTTAAGACAGGTTAAAGGCATTGGAGAAATTGTTGGAAAACATGTACAATAGAATAAAAAGATAAAATTAAGGAAATATAGAAAAAAGATTGACTTTTTTGTTTTTATCGCATAATATATAAGCATATAAAAACTACTGTTATAAATACTGTGAAAAGAAAGAGTAGATAAGTGAGCTTGCGTAGAGAGTTCTTGGCTGGTGAAAAAGAATCAAGTGAACTCATTGAATTCCTCTTGGAGTAGGTGGCTGAAAGAAAAGTAGGCTTACACGGGAATGCCCGTTACAGCATCAGAGTATGAACCTGTTGACAGGCGTACTTGATAAGGCTTATATAGTGATATATAAGTGAAGTAAGGTGGTAACACGGAAGATTTTCTCTCGTCCTTATAGGATGGGAGATTTTTTATTTATACAGTAGAGAAAGGGGATAAAAAATGATTATTGTATTTAAACCAAAAACAAAAGATGAAGATGTACAAAAAATAGTAAAACAAGTAGAAGATGAAGGATTAACAACACATATTGTTGTGGGAACAGAAACAACCATTTGTGGAATTATTGGAGATGTTACAAAGGTTGATCCTAAACAACTGGAAGTGTCACCTGTTGTTGATCATGTGATGCGTGTCAGCGAACCTTATAAGTTGGCAAATCGTGCCTTTCACCCTGAAGATTCCATTATAGATGTCAGTGGTGTTAAGGTTGGTGGAGATCATCTGGCGTTGATAGCGGGTCCATGTTCAGTTGAATCAAAGGAACAGGTCATTGCGATTGCCAGAGAAGCCAAAGCTGCTGGAGCGAATATGTTAAGAGGGGGAGCGTTCAAGCCTAGAACATCACCATATGCCTTTCAGGGAATGGGAACAGCAGGATTGGATATCTTAGTGGCAGCGAAAAAGGAAACAGGATTACCAATTGTATCTGAATTGATGAGTGCTGATTATATTGATGAATTTAATGAAAAAGTTGATCTGGTTCAGATTGGAGCCAGAAATATGCAAAACTTTGATCTGTTAAAAGAAGTAGGAAAGAGATGTACGAAACCAATATTATTAAAAAGAGGATTAAGTGCAACATATGAAGAATGGATCATGAGTGCAGAATATATCATGGCAAGTGGAAATCCTAATGTGATTTTATGTGAAAGAGGAATCAGAACGTTTGAAAGCTATACAAGAAACACATTGGATTTGCAGGCTATTCCAGTCATTAAGCGATTGACACACTTACCTATTATTATTGATCCATCTCATGCCGGAGGGAAATGGTGGCTGGTAGAGCCAATGGCGAAAGCTGCTGTAGCTGCAGGATGTGATGGATTGATGATAGAAGTGCATAATGATCCAGAACATGCTTTATGTGATGGACCACAATCATTAAAACCTCAAAAATATACAGAACTGTTAAGACAGATTAAAGGCATTGGAGAAATTGTTGGAAAGAAGATTTAGGAGCGAGAAAATGGATTTAAAAGTCAATTTACAAAAAGACAGTTATCATATTTATATTCAGCAGGGACTATTAGATCATGTTTTGGATAAACTTTCACCATTATGTCATGGACAAAAAATCATGATTATATCTGATGATCTGGTGTTTTCATATTATGGCGAAAAGTTAGAAAAACAATTACAATCTCAATATCATGTTGGACATGTCATTGTAAAGCATGGGGAACAATCTAAACGTTTTGATATCTTACCTGAGATTTATCATCAGTTACTTGATTTCCATTTAACCAGAACAGATACCATCATCGCATTAGGTGGTGGTGTCATTGGTGATTTGGCTGGATTTGTTGCCAGTACATTTCTAAGAGGTATACAGTTTATTCAAATTCCTACTTCTCTTTTGGCACAGGTTGATTCAAGTGTAGGAGGAAAAGTCGCTGTAGATTTACCAGAAGGAAAGAATCTGGTAGGGGCATTTAAACATCCTTCATGTGTCTTGATTGATCCATTGACACTGAAAACATTGGATCAAAGGTATATCAATGATGGTATGGGAGAAGTGATTAAATATGGATGTATTTTTGATAAAGATTTGTTTCAAAAATTAGTTTCCTATACATCCTTTGATGATTTATATCAAGATATAGATGATATCATTTATCGTTGTGTCGATTTAAAACGTATTGTTGTTGAAAAAGATTTGTTGGATTTTGGGGATCGTCTGGCATTGAATTTTGGTCATACTTTAGGACATGCGATTGAACAATATTATCATTATCAGACTTATTCACATGGAGAAGCAGTTGGAATCGGTATGTATCAGTTGAGTTTAATATCTCAAAAATTGGGACTGACAAAAGAAGGAACAGCCAATCAAATTAAAAAAGCATTGGATTTATATCATTTACCTAGCATGGCTCATGTTCCTGTTAAAGATTTAAAAAAAGCAATGGCTTTAGATAAAAAGAACATCAATCAAAAATTGAATTTTGTCTTATTAAAAGAGATTGGGAATTGCTTTATTTATCCAAGTGATTTATCATTGATAGATGAAAGTCAGGAGGTATAAAATGGCAATCAAAATTACACCACATCAACTATCAGGAGGAATTGCAGTTCCTCCTTCAAAAAGTATGGCACATCGTGCAATCATTTGTGCTTCTTTAGCACAAGGAAGAAGTGTTATTACGAATATTGAATATTCTAAAGATATAGAAGCGACGATTGGAGCTATGAAAAGTTTAGGAACAATGATTTTTGAACATGAAGATTATCTTGAGATTGATGGCACAACAACTTTTATGAAAAATCAATGTGAAATCAATTGTTTTGAATCAGGTTCAACTTTACGTTTTATGGTTCCCATTGCTTTGGTTTGTGAAAATAATCTTCATTTTACTGGTGAAGGAAGATTAGGAAAAAGACCAATGCAGGTATATTATGATATTTTTGATCAACAGGGGATTTCTTATTTGTATCGTGAAAATGTCTTAGATTTATATGTGAGAGGAAGAATGCATGGGGGAGAATTTCATTTACCGGGAGATGTTTCTTCACAGTTTATTAGTGGATTATTATTTGCTTTACCATTGATGGATGAAGATTCACGTATTGTGATGACTTCACCTGTGCAATCAAAAGGATATATTGATCTCACTTTACAGATGTTAGACATGTTTGGTATTCAAATTGAAAATCATGATTATCAAGAATTCATGATTAAAGGAGGACAACGTTATCAACCATGTGATTATCGTGTAGAAGCTGATTTTTCACAAGCTGCTTTTTATCTTGTGGCAGGAGCTTTAAATAACCAAGTCTGTCTGCAAGATTTAAACAATGAATCTTATCAGGGTGATAAGGTTGTCGTAGATTTATTGTGTCAGATGGGATGTCAATATACAGAAACAACATCAGGAATGTGTATGCAGTCAAATGGTTTAAAAGCTATCTCTATTGATGGTTCACAATGTCCTGATATCATTCCAGTTATGGCACTAGCCTGTGCTTTAAGTTCAGGAACATCATATATTCATCATATTGGACGTTTACGTATCAAAGAATGTGATCGTTTAAAAGCCACAGTAGAAGTCATCAATCAGCTGGGAGGACAGGCTATTGAAATGGAAGATGCGATGGAAATCACAGGTGTAGAAAAACTTCAAGGTGGTCAAGTATCTTCTTATCATGATCATCGTATGGCTATGATGGAAGCTATTGCTTCTACTGTTTGTTTAGAACCAGTCATCATTGATGATGAACAATGTGTAGAAAAATCTTATCCTCGTTTCTGGGAAGATTTTCAACAATTAGGAGGTGTCTTTGATGAGTGCAAACTGGGGGAATAATATTGAATTATCTATATTTGGAGAAAGTCATGGACCAGCTATAGGTATTGTGATAGGGGGCTTACCAGCCGGAATGAAACTAGATATGGATGAAATTCGCTGGTTTATGAAACGACGTGCACCAGGACAAAATCAGATGTCTACACCACGAAAGGAAAAAGATGAATTTCAAATAGTCAGTGGAATACGAGATGGCGTGACAACAGGTGCTCCGCTATGTGCAATGATTGAAAATACAAATACTCATTCAAAGGATTATAGTGAGTTAAAAGTCAATATGCGACCAGGACATAGTGATTATCCAGCTTACATCAAATATCATGGATATAATGATGTACGTGGGGGAGGACATTTTTCTGGACGTTTAACAGCACCTATTGTATTGGCTGGAAGTATTGCCAGACAGATTTTATTAGAAAAAGGAATTATAATTGGTGCTCATATGAAACAGATTCATCATATTCAAGATTGTTCGTTTCCAGTGGATATAGATGATGAACTATTAAAACAATTATCACATCAAATGTATCCAACATTAGATGATCAAGTTTTTATAAAAATGCAGGAAGAAATAGAAAAAGCACGTATGTCACAGGATTCAGTTGGAGGTATCATTGAATGTGCAATAGCTCATGTTCCAGCAGGAATAGGTAATCCTTTCTTTGATTCAGTAGAATCTCATTTATCTCCATTATTATTTAGTATCCCGGCTGTAAAAAGTGTGAGCTTTGGAAGTGAATCTATTCATCAGATGTATGGTCATGAAGCCAATGATGCTTATTACTATCAAGGGGATCAAGTCAAAACCAAAACCAATCATAATGGGGGTATCACTGGAGGTATTACGAATGGAATGCCGATTGTTTTTCAAGTTGGTATTAAACCAACACCTTCTATTTCTCAAATTCAAGAAACAATTAATGTTCAGACACATACCAATACACAAATTCAAGTGAAAGGAAGGCATGATCCATGTATTGTCCCTCGTGCTGTTGTGGTAGTGGAATCAATGGCAGCACTGGGAGTCTTGGATCTGTTAGGTTAATATGAAAGATTTAAAACAATGTCGAGAAGAAATAGATGCTATTGATGAACAATTGATGGCTTTATTTGAAAAAAGAATGAATGTTGCTAAAGATGTTGTGCATTATAAAATGGTTCATGATATGGAAATATTTCAAAGTGAACGTGAAGCACAAGTGATTCAAAAAAATATCTCACGTATTCATCAGGAAACACTCGAACCTTATGCAAAACTGTTTCTTACATCTTTAATGAATATTTCTAAAACATATCAATCTACATTTTTATCTTATTCTTGTCCTCATTTTCCGCAACCACAAACACAAAATATTACGGTTGGTTTTCAAGGTGTGCCTGGTTCTTTTTCTGAAAAAGCTTTGAAAACTTACTTTGGAGATGATGTTCAAAGACAGAATTATCCACATTTTAAAGATGTGTTTGAAGCATTAAAACATGATGAAATTGATTATGGGATTGTACCTTTAGAAAACTCATCGACAGGGGCTATTAATGATAATTATGATGCTATGAGAGATTATGATTTTTATATTGTAGGGGAACAAAGTCTGGCGGTGTCACAACACTTATTAGGTATCAAAGGTACAAAACTGGAAGATATACAAGCTGTTTATTCTCACCCTCAAGGATTACTACAAACTTCCTTGTTTTTAGATAAACATCATATTCAACCACGTGCTTATGAAAATACTGCAATGGCAGCTCAATATGTTTCTTCTTTAAATGATCCTCATATCGGTGCTATTGCATCTTTACAAGCTGCTAAGCTTTATGATTTAGATGTGATTCAAGAAAATATTCAAAATGTTTCTAATAATTCAACAAGATTTATTATTTTTGGAAAACATTTAGAAATTTCTGATGATGCCTCTTGTATCAGTATTGTGTTTACATTACCACATCAAATAGGTACTTTATATCAAATCACAAAGATTATTAATGATTATTCAATCAATATGTTGCGTATTGAATCTCGTCCATTACTAGAAACAACATGGGAATATTATTTTTATGTAGATTTAGAAGGAAGTTTAAAACAACCTTCATTTTTACAGGCATTAGAAGATATTAAAGCTCATACCAAAACGATGAGGATATTAGGAAATTATGCGAAAAGATAAAACAAATGTTGTTTTGATAGGAATGATGGGATGTGGGAAAACCACAATTGCGAAACTATTGAAAGATAAACTTCATAAACAATGGATTGATATGGATCAGTATATTGAAGATAAATATCAAATGTCCATATCTCAAATGTTTGATATATCAGAGGACTATTTTAGAGAAAGAGAAACAGCATGTTGTTTAGAGATTGCCCAACAAAAACATTGTATTATTTCTACAGGTGGTGGGGTTATTCAGCGTTATGAAAATATCGAAGCCTTGAAACAAAGTGGGTATATTATTTATATTGATCGCCCCATTCCTCTTATTTTAGAAGATGTTGATACATCATCTCGCCCTTTATTAAAAGAGGGTGCTCAAAAACTCTATGATTTATATCAAGTTAGACATCCTCTTTATTTACAAGCCTGTGATTATCATGTTGATAATGATGGGACATTAGAAGATGTTTGTCATAAAATTATTGATTTATTGAAGAAGCTATAAATGACTATAGCTTTTTTGTTTACTTCATTTCTGTTTTTTATTTTTTGAATTGGCAGCCATATTTTCACCTCTCTTGTAGGTAGAATTTGTTTTTATGTATTTGTTTTATATTAATTGACTGATATTGTAAATAAAATGATTCCTTATATACGGAATCAAATTGATTGATTCCATAAAATAGGAATCAAAAAGAGTATCAATAAGGATTATTGTTGATACTCAAGTTTTTAGATGTTTGCTTTATGATGTTTTCTAGTTATAGCTAAACCTGTTATTCCACCTACAGCAAGTATCATCATAAAAATCCAACCACTTATTTCTATGTTATCATTTGTTTGTGATGATGTATTGATAATGGGTTTATTGTTTTATTTTCGTTTTTAAATACGTAATAGCTTGTGATAAGATAGTTATTATTGGTTTTTTTGTTAAAAAAGATGGGTTATTTTATGAGATATATGGTGTGACTTGGATATATAATGAAAAGGAATTTTTAGGTATTCACAGAGAAGTTTGTTTAATGATATAATAGCAATGAAATAAAAAAAGAAAGGTGAATGAAATGAAGAAATATTTATGTGTGGATGTTGGTGGAACATCTATTAAAATGGCTGTTTTAGATGAAGATGGTCAAATTTATGAAGCAAAGAAGGTTAAAGTGCCTCCAACGATAGAAGATATGTATCAAGTGATTGTTGATGAATTTTCTAGTCATCAAAGTTTAAAAGGTGTAGCTTTAAGTATGCCTGGTGCTGTTGATAGTGAAAAAGGTGTGATTGGTGGTTCAAGTGCGATTGATTATATACATGGACCACATATTAAAGAAGACCTAGAAAAGAGATTAAATGTTCCTGTTGAAATGGAAAATGATGCCAATTGTGCTGCTTTAGCTGAAGTCTGGAAAGGAGCAGCAAGTGATGTTCAAGATTGTTGTTTTATTGTCAGTGGAACAGGTATTGGTGGAGCTGTTGTTAAGGATCGTCGTATTCATAAAGGTGAACATTTACATGGTGGAGAATTTGGTTATATGATTGCACAGTTTGATTTTGATACACATGAAATGTATACATGGTCAGATGTGGGTTCTACTATGGCAGTTGTTAGAGGGGTTGCTAGAGAAAAAGGTGTTGATGTATCTTCTTTGGATGGTAAGGAAATTTTTGATCATTATCATGATGATCCTATTTATGAAAAATATGTGGATAAGTATTATTATGTTTTAGCAAATGGTATTTATAATTTGCAATATGCCTATGATCCACAAAAGATTGTCATTGGTGGAGGAATTAGTATTAGAGAAGATTTATTAGATGAAGTGAATCAGCGTTTGGATGTCATTTTTAGTCGTTTTACACATGCGAAAATACGTCCTGTTGTTTTAACTTGTCAATATCATAATGATGCTAATTTATTAGGAGCACTCTATCATTTCTTCACAGTCAATTCATAAAAAAAGATTATACTTGAATGGGGTGATAATAAATGGAAAAAACAACACCTATTGTTGATTCTAAATTAAGACATATTGTAAAAGTCCCTCAATGTATTTATGATGTTTCTGGGATTACAATTAATGGAAGAAGAATTAAATCATTAATCTTTTCAACAGATGTTGCGATTATTTCTAATTGCAATGCTGATGCAGTGATTGCTGTATATCCTTTTACACCGACAATGCAGATTACAAATGCGATTATAGAAGTGGCTCAAAAACCTGTCTTTGCAGGTGTTGGAGGAGGAACAACAGCTGGACCAAGAGTTAATAAAATTGCTTTAGATGCAGAATTACATGGAGCATCAGCAGTTGTATTGAATGCACCAACAAAAACAAAGTTTGTGCAGGAATTAGCATCTATTATTGATATTCCTATTGTTTTAACTGTTGTTTCAACTGATGAACCTTTAGAAGAAAGAATGCTTCATTCTGGAGCAAGTATTATTAATGTATCAGGTGGTAAAAAGACTGTTGAAATTATAAAAGCATTACGTGAAATAGATAAAGATTTTCCTATTATTGCGACAGGTGGTCCTAGTGATGAAACGATAAGAGAAGTCATCAAAGCAGGTGCAAATGCAGTGACTTATACACCACCTACAAATGGAGAAATATTTAAAGAAATGATGGAACGTTATCGTATACAATGTTCTCACCATGATGATTAAAGAGAATTTCAAGATTCTCTTTTTCTTTTATGATACTTATAAGTTATAAATGATAAAGAAAAACAGATGAAATATGATACGATTGTATACGTTTCATCTGTTTTTTTTGTTTTATGACTTTTGAATTTAATTGCAGGCAATTTTGTTATTTGTGAGCAATAGGATACACTTGGTTTTATGTAAATCTTTACAATATTTTAGCGTGTGATATTACTTTTATAAGTAAAATGATTTTACGTTTGCTTCTTTTCTACTATTATGTTTTTTATGAATTTTACATTTAAATATTGAGAGTTTTCTCCAAATCATTCGTTATACCCAAAAATCGCACTTTAATTTCTACTTAAACCTCCAAAAATCGCAATAAATTTCTTTTTGTTTAAAAATTCGATAGCCTTGATGTCAGCAATTCTTATAATATTTTGTTATGTTATAGCATAAAAGAAGTCATTTAAATATATCGCTATGTATAACAATATTGTTGAATGAGATCATAAAGAATTTGTTTCAAATATCATCTCAGTCTGTTCTTCTGTCAACCTGCATCCTTCTATTTTGTTGGAATTGTAAGAAAAATGAACCGATAGAGATTTCCTTTCATTTTGGAATTCATTTGTTCAATAAGTTCTTTAGCCAATTTGTGAGTATCCATATTCATATGATCCTTTCTGCTTTGTCTATATGCATTATAACAAAAATAGACTTCAACAACAAACAGACATATATTCTTGTTATTTGTTTTCTATTCTATCGAATGCAACTATAAAAATGATGTAAAAGCATCTATAGTTATTGTTAGAATATCTTTGCTTGACTGTAAATATTAACGGCTCTTTTACTATAAGAGTTTATTTCAATGAAAAATAATGACTTTTCCTTGTTTATTCGCTATAATAAGCGAGAGGTGAAGAATGTGAAACAGTATTTAGAAATGTGTCAATATATATTAGAACATGGGGAAGATCGTGATGATCGTACAGGAACAGGGACACGTAGTGTTTTTGGTTATCAGACACGTTATGATTTACGTGTTGGTTTTCCTTTATTAACAACGAAAAAAATGTTTTTAAGACCAATTGCAGAAGAATTATTATGGTTTATTAAGGGAGATACAAATATTAAATATCTGGTTGATAGAAATGTCAAAATATGGAATGAATGGCCTTATGAAAACTTTAAGAAGTCTGAAGATTTTCATGGTGAGAGTTTAGAAGAATTTGTTGCTAAAATAAAAGAATTACCTGCTGATGATCCGTTTGTTTTAAAATATGGGGAATTAGGACCAGTCTATGGTAGACAATGGCGTAATTTTAATGAACAAGGGGTTGATCAGTTATCTATTTTAATTGATGGTTTAAAAAATAATCCTTTTTCAAGAAGACATATTGTGAGTGCATGGAATCCAGTTGAAGTAGATCAGATGGCTTTACCACCATGTCATGCTTTTTTACAGTTTTATGTGTCAGCTGATAAAAAATATTTATCTTGTCAATTATATCAAAGAAGTGCTGATACATTCTTAGGAGTGCCATTTAATATTGCTTCTTATGCTTTAATGACAGCAATGTTAGCACAAGTCTGTGGATATGAAGCGAAAGAATTTATTCATACAATTGGAGATGCTCATATTTATAAAGATCATTTTGATGTTGTTAAAGAACAAATATCAAGAGAGCCATTACCATTATGTCAATTAAAGTTAAATCCAGAAATTAAATCTTTATTTGATTTTACGATTGATGATATTTCTATTGAAAACTATCAAAGTCATGGAAGATTATATGGAAAGGTGAGTGTCTAATGATTAGTATTATTGTAGCTATGGATGATAATCGTTTAATTGGAAAGAAAGATTCATCTAATGGTATGCCTTGGGATAATAAAGAAGACTTAAAGCATTTTAAAGACACAACGATACATCAAACGATATTAATGGGTTATACAACATATCAAGCGATTGGTAGACCATTACCTCATCGTCATACCATTGTTGTGAGTTTTGAACCTTTTGAAGATGAACGTGTAGAAGTGAGAACATCTTTAGAAGAAGTGATTCAAGAATATAAAGAAAGTGGAAAAGATTTGTTTATATCTGGAGGAGCTTCTATTTATAAACAGTCTTTACCTTTTGTTGATCAATTATTGATTTCTAAAATTAAAGGAACACATGTTGGTGAAACATATTTCCCAGATTTTGAAGATTATGGTTTTGTTTTAAAAGAAGTCAAACCATTTGAAACATTTGATTTAGAAATCTATCAAAGAGGTGCCCAATGAAAAGAATTATATTTTTAGTTATAAGATTATTATATAGAATACCGGGATGGTTATTAACGATTCATCGTTATAATAAACATAAAGAAGATGTCAGTTTTGAAACAAGATTTGATTTTACACAAAGATTAATTAGAAAAGTGAATGAAAAATCAAGAGTCAATATTCATTGCTTTGGTAAAGAAAATTTACCAGAAGAACAGGGATATTTAATGGCTCCTAATCATCAGGGATTATTTGATGCACTTATTTTGTTTGGAACACATGATCAACCTTTTAAATTCATTGTGAAAAAAGAATTAATGCATGTCTTTGTCTTAAAAAATGTATTACATATGGTTGATGCATTAGCGATTGATCGTGAAAATATTCGTGCTTCAGTCAAAGTGATTAGACAAGCTTCAAAAGATATGGCAGCTGGAACAAGTTATGTCATTTTTCCAGAAGGGACAAGATGTCGTCAACAAAATAAAATGCTGGAATTTAAAGGGGGAACCTTTAAATCAGTTATGAATGCAAAAAAACCAATCGTTCCTGTTGCATTGATTGATTGTTATAAAGTGTTTGACAATAATTCCATTGAAAAAGTAGATGCTCAGATTCATTATTTAACACCTATTTATTATGATGAATATAAAGATATGAGCAGTACAGAAGTTGCAAGTATGGTACAATCAAGAATAGAAAAGTGTATCAACGAAAATGAGAATGAATTTTAAAAAGAATTTATTCTTTTTTTTCTTATGAATTTTTTCACAAAAGCATTGATAAATTCAAAATAATTTGTATTTTTCTTTTTTTTGAACCTAAAAATGAGTGCAAAAGCAACGAAAAAACCTTGATATATAAACGCTTTCAAGCTATAATATATGTAGTTCAAAAAAGGAATGGGAAGGAGAATTTTTTTATGAACAAATTATTAAAAGTTTTAGCTGCATCTGCTTTAGTAGCTACTGTTTTAGTAGGATGTGGTAAGAAAGGTGAAGATACTGGAGCAGCTGCTGAAGGTGCTAAATATGCAAAAGCTGGTTTAGGAGTTGTAAGTTCTTATTCTGACGGTCAAGTGAACTCAACTATTGCTGCTGTTGGATTAGATGCTGATGGAAAAGTTCAATATATTGATATTGACGTAGCTCAATCTACTCCAGGTGGGGATGCTGAAAAAACAAAAACTAAAAAAGAATTAAAAGAAGAATATGGAATGAAAGGTGTTTCTCCAATCGGTAAAGAATGGTATGAACAAGCACAGTTCTTTGAACAATTCTGTAAAGGTAAAACAGCTGATGAAATTGCTGGAATCGAAACAGAAAAACGTGATGAAGAACATACAACAGTTCCAAAATCTGGTTCTGATTTAGCTGCTGGATGTACAATGGACATCGGTGAATTTAAAGAAGCAGTTGCTAAAGCAATCGCAAATGCTCAAGATGCTAATGCTGATAAAATTGGTGTTGGTGAAGTTATGGCTAACGATGGTGAAGCTAAACAATTAGATACAACTATCGCTTTAGTTGCTACTGATGCTGATGGTAAAGTTGTTTATTCAAAAATTGATGTAGCTCAAATCAATGAAAAAACTACTGATACAAAATCAGAAAGAAAAGAAGACTATGGAATGAAAGGTGTTTCTGGAATCGGTAAAGAATGGTATGAACAAGCAATTGCATTTGAAGAATACTGCAAAGGTAAAACAGCTGATGAAATTGCTAAAACTGAAACAGAAAAACGTGATGAAGAACATACAACAGTTCCAAAAACTGGTTCTGATTTAGCTGCTGGATGTACAATGGATATTGGAGCATTCTTAGAAGCTGTAGCTGAAGCATTCACTAATGCTCAATAAAAATGATGAAAACCATGAAAAAATTCATGGTTTTTTTTGATGTTTATTGTTATAATGAAAAACGGTGATGAAATTGAAGAAATTAGTCTTAAGTTTATTATCTTTGTCAATGATGATGATCATGACGGGGTGTTCAAAAAAATATGAATTGATGAATCATTATATTACAGGGCCTTTTGATACCATTACAACATATATGTCTTATGTCAGTAGTGAAGATGAGTTTAATGAACAATGTGATTATATTGAAGAACAGTTGAATTATTATGATCAGTTGTTTGATAAATATAATACATATAATGGTATGAATAATTTAAAGACAGTTAATGATAATGCAGGAAAGAAAGCCATTGAAGTAGATCAACCTTTGATTGATTTATTGAATTTAAGTATTGAAAGAAATCAAAAGATTTCTTCTAAAGTGAATATTGCTTTTGGAAGTGTTATCAATATCTGGCATGATTATCGTGAAGAAGCAGAAAGTCATGATGGTGTTGGTACGGTGCCAAGTGATGAGGAATTAGAAAATGCCAATCAGCATACAAGTATTGATAGTATTGAAATTGATGAAAAGAAGAAAACAGTTTATATCAATGATGCTTTGGCGTCTATTGATGTAGGTGCGACTGCTAAGGGTTATGCAATTGAACTGATTAAAGATGGATTAATTGAAATGGGTGTTGATAATTTCTTGTTAAGTGGTGGTGGTAATGTGGCCAGTCATGGGCAAAGAAAGATTCAAAAAGAGGGAGAATTTTATCTGGATGATTGTGCAGATAAATTCTGTGTCGGTATTGAATCACCACAAGATGGTAATTATGCAGCGAGTGCAGATGACCCAGATAGTGAAAATGAAGCTGTATTGGTTGTACAGGGTGAGTCCATTGTGACAAGTGGGGATTATCAACGTTTTTATCAAGATGTGAATGGTGTTAGATACCATCATTTGATTGATCCAGAAACATTATATCCAGCTGTTCATTTTAGAAGTGTCAGCATTATTACAGAAGATAGTGGTTTGGCTGATTTCTTGAGTTCGGCAGTTTTTTTAATGGAATATGAAGAAGGATTGAAGCTGGTCAATTCATTGGATGGTGTTGAGGCTATCTGGTTATTGGAAGATGGTAAAATCAAAATGTCAGATGGTCTTAAGGATAATGATAATGTTTATATTATTGAAAAATCTAGATTAAATTAGGAGGAAATATGATGCAAAGTTATAAGACAAAAGGGACTTGTTCAAGTCGTATTGATTTTGATGTTGTAGATGGAAAGGTCACAGGTGTGAAATTTATTGGGGGATGTTCTGGAAATACACAGGGTGTTGCTAAACTTGTGGAAGGAATGAGTAAGGAAGAAGCCATTGCCAGATTGGAAGGGATTCGCTGTGGTGCAAAACCAACATCTTGTCCAGATCAATTAGCTCAAGCATTAAAACAAGCACAGTAGAACAGAAAAGTTCTACTTTTTTTGTCTTTTCTAGACATTTTTATCATATGATAAATTAGGTGATGTCTATGATGATACGTAGAATGAAAAAAATGCAGTTGTTATGTGGTGTGTTTTTGATATTGCAACTTGTCTGTTTTCAATGGATCATACCTTTTCATTTGTTGGCAGTTTTAGTGAGTATCATTATTATTATGAATCAAAGATGGTTTAAGGTGATTCAACTGCAATATCATTTTTATTTGATTGTGTTATATTTTTATCGTTTATGGATTTTAAGTATAGAAAGTTTTTATTTTTTAGATTTGATTTATGTTGTCTTTTGTTTGTATATTGCGATTATGTTGATTCTTTTCTCTTTTCATTGTATCTTATAATGATTTTTTTTGTTATAATGTAGCATAAAGAGGAGGCGATTGTATGTTTGGACATTTGCAGGTTTATAGTGGTTACAGTTTTCAACAAAGTACAATATTAATTAAAGATCTAGTTTTAGCTGCAAAAGAAAAACATTTAGATGCCTTAGCTCTAACAGATAAAAATAATATGTTTGGTGCGATGGAGTTTAGTGAAGCCTGTCTTCAAAATGGGATTAAACCTATTTTAGGAATGGAAGCCAGTGTTCTTATAGATGGTCAGATTTATCCTTTTATTCTTTTAGCTATTGATGATCAAGGCTATTTTGATCTCGTGCATATTTGTTGCGAAGTGAATTTAAGTAGTGATCGTGCGATTGCTTTAGATCAACTGGCTTTATATCATGAACATCTCTATGTGATTTCGGGATTAGAAGATGGAATTGTAGAACGTCATGTGGCTAAGGAAATGGAAGATGAAGCGATTAAGTATATGCGTTTGTTTCAAAAGCTTTTTCATGATCATTATTATATTATGTTACAAAATCATCATTTGAAAATGCAGGAAAAAGGCAATGAAAGAATGATGTCTTTGGCACGTTATGTCAAAGTCAAAGTGATTTGTTCTAATGAAGTGCGTTATTTAAAAAAACAGGATGCTTTAGCTGTGGATTTATTACAGGCTTCGGCTCAAGGAATTACACTGGACGCACAATATCAGCCTTTGACACAGGAAAAGTATTTAAAAGATGAAAAGGAAATGGAAAGATTGTTCCCTCCAGAAATCATTGAAGAAACAAGACATGTCTGTACGACATGTAAGGCGACAATTCCTTTGAATGAGAAATATTTACCAACTTATCCTGTTCCTCATCAGGGGAAAGCGGTAGATTATTTAAGAAGTTTATGCCATGTAGGATTAAAGAAACGTTTTCAAAATCAAGAAATTCCTGTGACATATCAAAAACGTTTACTCTATGAATTGAAAATTATTCATGAAATGGGTTTTGATGATTATTTTTTGATTGTCTGGGATTATGTACGCTGGGCAAAGGTTCAAAAAATACAAGTAGGACCGGGCAGAGGAAGTGCAGCTGGAAGTCTGGTTGCTTATGTTTTAGGAATTACCAATATTGATCCTTTGCGCTATGATTTATTGTTTGAACGTTTCTTGAATCCAGAACGTGTATCTATGCCCGATATTGATATAGATTTTCAAGATGATCGTCGTGATGAAGTGATTCGTTATGTCATTGATAAATATGGTAAGGATCATGCGGCACAAATTGTTACATTCAATACATATGGTCCTCGTGTGGCGATGAAGGAAATGGGAAAGGTTATGGGTGTCCCTTTGCCTCGTTTAGAACTCATCGCAAAGATGATACCGACTTCACCAAAGAACAAAAAGACCATTACACAGATGTATCAGTCATCTGCTCAGTTTCAATCTTTGATTAATCAAGATCAGCGTTTAAAGAAAATTGTAGGAGCAACAAGCATTATTGAACATTTACCACGTAATATTTCTACCCATGCGGCAGGGGTTATTTTATCAAAGCGTATTTTACATGAAGTTGTCCCTTTGGTTGTTGGTCCAACTTCTACATTAATGTGTCAATATTCTAAGGATTATATTGAAACAGCTGGTTTTTTGAAAATGGATTTTTTAGCATTGAAAAACTTGACAATGCTTGATTATATTTGTAAGGATATTGAACATAATCAAAAGATAAAAATTGTTTTAAATGAGATGCCTTTAGATGATCAAAAAACTTATCGTTTGATTTCTAAAGCAGATACTTTTGGTGTTTTTCAATTAGAATCTTATGGTATGCGTCATTTACTAAGACAGATGAAACCCTATTGTTTTGATGATATTGTGGCAGCTATTGCCTTGTTTAGACCGGGTCCAATGGAAAATATCCCGACTTATTTAAAACGTCGTTCATATCAAGAAAAAGTTGTATATCCTTTAAAAGAATTAGAACCTATTTTAAAATCAACTTATGGGATTATGGTGTATCAGGAACAGATGATGCAGGTTGCCCAAAAAATGGCAGGTTTTTCACTTGCGAAAGCTGATATACTAAGGAAGGCCACTTCTAAAAAAGAAACAGAATTGATGCATTCTATGAAAGAAGAATTTATAGCAGGTTGTCTGAAAAATGGATTTTCTCAAGAAAAAGCTGAAGAAGTATTTGGATTAATAGAAAAGTTTGCAGATTATGGTTTTAATAAATCTCATAGTGTTGCCTATGCTTATGTGGCTTATCAGTTAGCTTATTTAAAAGCCAATTATCCTTTGTATTTCTTTGCATCGATTTTATCGAATGAATTATCAAGTGAAAATACAAAAGTGCATTGTATTCAAGAGTGTAAAGCTTATCATGTTCGCCTCTTACCACCTTCTGTGAATCAGTCACAGGCACGTTTTATGGTGGAAGATGGGCATATTCGTTATTCCTTATTGGCAATTAAAAATGTGGGATATGCTGGTTATAAGGCTATTATTGAAGAACGTCAAAAAGGTTTGTTTAAAGATATTTATGATTTTATGATGCGTATGGAAAATTCACATCTTTCTAAAAAAATGTTAGAATCGTTAGTAGATGCAGGGGCTTTGGATGAATTTGGTTTATCACGTCAGACGATTTTAAAGAATCTCGATGCGATTAGGGATTATGGTCATTTAAAAGAAAATCTGGGGATTGAAGAAAAACCTGTTTTAACGATTTATCAAGATCAGCTTGAAGAAAAATTAAATCGTGAAAAGGCTGTATTAGGTGTTTATTTATCCATGCATCCTTTAGAGTTAAAAAAACAAAAAATCAAAGTGTCCTATGTTAATGTGTCCAGTTTAGATGAATATGTGCATAGGACAGTGAATGTTGTCGTACAATTACAACGTGTGAAAAATATAACAGATCGTAAAGGTCAGGAAATGTGTTTTATTGAAGCAATGGATGAAACAGGAAGTTTGGATGGTGTTGTTTTTGCTTCAAGGTATAAGGACATAGGAATGATGTTAAAGAAAGGAAATATTTGTCTTATTCAAGGAAGAGTGGATATGAAAGATAAATTGTCTTTTATTGTGGATAAGGCAAGGGTGATTGAATAGATATGGAAGAATTAGTTTTGATTGATGGAAATTCATTGTTATTTAAAGCCTATTATGCAACAGCATCAATGGGAAATTTAATGGTGAATAAAGATGGAATTCCAACGAATGCTGTGTTTGGTTTTGCCAATATGTTACAAAAGATATTAGAGCGTGAAAGTGCTTATGTTGTGGTCGCTTTTGATTATGGGAAAAAGACTTTTAGAAATGATTTATTAGATCAGTATAAAGCGACACGAAAGGAAACACCGGATGAATTAAAATGTCAATTTGCGATGGTGCGTGAGTTTTTAGAAGCTTATCAGATTCCTTACTATGAAATGGAAGGATATGAGGGTGATGATTTGATTGGAACATTATCCAAATTAGGGGAAGAACAGGGATTAACAGTTTCTATCTTTACAGGAGATAAAGATGCTTTTCAGCTTGTTTCCAATCAGACAACAGTTTATCGAACGGTTAAAGGAGTGACGCAATTAGATGTGTATACTCCTGCCACATTGGATGAAAAATATGGTTTAAAGCCTGATCAGATTCGTGATTTTCTTGGTTTAATGGGTGATAGTGCTGATAATATTCCTGGTATTAAGGGGGTTGGTGAAAAGACCGCTTTAAAACTGCTTCATGAGTATGGAACAATTGAAAATTTAAAGGAACATATGAATGAAATCAAAGGAAAGATGGGAGAAAAAATTCGTGAAAATATTGACTTAGGTCTTCAATCAAAAAAGATTGCGACAATTCTTCGTGATATTCCTATGACACTCGATTTAAATCAAGCCAGATATAATGGTTATGATTTTGAAAAATTAAAAGCTTTTTATACTCATTATGATATGAATTCACTTTTAAAAAAGATTTCCGTAGAATCAAGAAAAGAACAAAAGACAGATTTTCAATATGAAGTGGTTCATACGATGCCATTGATTCAAGAAGACAGCAGTATATTAGGTGCTATCTATGATCAAAATTATCATAAATCTATTGTCTTAGGTTATGCTCTTTATAATGCTCATCAAGCTTATTTTATAAGTTATGAAGATGCTTTAAAAGATCAGCAATTCTTGGATTATTTAAAAAATCCTCAATATCATAAATATAGCTATAATATCAAAGCACAGATTTTATCAGCAAAATGGAATGGGATTGAAATTCAAGGTATGGATTTTGATTTACAGTTAGCTTCATATATTTTAAATCCAAGTCTAAAAGATGAGATGAAATATATTGGAGATTATTATGGTTATACATCTTTACAATATGAAGAAGAAGTTTTTGGTAAAAATACGAAGAAACATATTCCAGAGATGGATTTACTTGCGAAACATACAATTTCTAAAGCTAAAGCGATTTATGAATTGAAAGATTTAGCTATTGAAAAATTGAAACAGGAAGATCAATATGATTTGTATCAGAATTTAGAATTACCTGTTACTTATATATTGGCGGATATGGAATATGTTGGAGCGAAGGTTGATGTCAATGTTTTAAAGAAGCTGGAACAGACTTTTGATGCTCAAATTAAAGAGATTGAAGAAGATATTTATACTTTGGCTGATGAAAAATTTAATATTGCTTCACCTAAACAGTTAGGAGATATTTTATTTGGTAAACTGGGTTTACCAAATGGTAAAAAAACTAAGAGTGGTTATTCCACATCACAGGATATTTTAGAAAAGATTGAAGATTTACATCCCATTGTTCCTTTGATTCAACAATATCGTATGTTAACAAAATTATCATCTACTTATGTTAAAGGTTTACAGGAACAGGTTTTTGCGGATGGAAAAATACATACAATTTTTAATCAGGCTTTAACACAGACGGGTCGTTTATCTTCTATTGATCCAAATTTACAAAATATTCCTGTACGTCAGGAAGAAGGTAAACTGATTCGACAGGCTTTTGTTGCTAGTCATGATTATTTGGTTTCCTTTGATTATTCACAAATTGAGTTACGTATTTTAGCTCATCTGGCGAAGGTTAAATCATTGATTGAAGCTTTCCATCAAAATAAAGATATTCATACCCATACGGCAGCTTTGGTATTTAAAGTGAAAGATGAAGATGTGACACCACAAATGCGTCGTCAGGCAAAAGCTGTGAATTTTGGTATTATTTATGGTATGGGTGAATTTAGATTATCTAAGCAAATTGGTGTGACACTCAGTGAAGCGAGAGAATTTATTCGTCGTTATTTTGAAGAATATCCAGAAATCAAACAATATATGGAACGTGTTGTAGAAGATTGTAAACGTGATGGTTATGTTTCCACAGTTTTAAATCGTAAACGTTATATTCCTACAATTCATGATAAAAACTTTATGGTTCGTGAACAGGCGAAGCGTTTTGCGATGAATTCACCAATTCAAGGAAGTGGTGCTGATATTTTAAAACTGGCGATGATTCAAGTCGATCGTTTAATGAAAGAAAAACATATGAAATCTCAAATGATTTTACAGGTTCACGATGAATTGATTTTTGATGTGTATAAAGATGAATTAGAAGATATGATGACAATGATTAAAACAGCGATGGAAAATGCTTTTCAAATGGAAGTCCCTTTAAAGGTCGATGGAGCTTATGCATCCAATTGGTATGATTTAAAATAGGTGACTTATGCCAGAACTACCAGAAGTTGAAACTGTCAGACGAACATTAAAGAATTTTATTATAGGACGTCCAATTCTAGGAATAGATGTTTATTACTCACGTATAATAGTGGGCGATGTCAAACAATTTATTGAAGCTTTCACAGGGGAAGTTTTTTGTGATATTGACCGTGTTGGAAAGTATCTGATCTTTCAATGTCAAGAACATGCCTTTGTTTCCCATTTGCGTATGGAAGGAAAGTTTCATATCGTTGATTCGGATGAACCAGTTAATAAACATACCCATGTTGTGTTTCATATGGATCATCATCAAGATTTAAGATATATTGATACCAGAAAGTTTGGTCGCATGGAATGTGTCGATTTGCATCATTATCGTGAACAGATGCCTTTAAAGAAATTAGGTCCAGAACCTTTTGATATTACAGTTGAAGATTTGTATCAACGTTTACATCATTGTTCCTTACCTATCAAAACAGCTTTATTAGATCAAAGTATTATGTGTGGTATTGGAAACATTTATGCTAATGAGATTTGTTTTTATATGCATATGGATCCACGTACACGTGCTTCACGCTTATCGAAAAAAAGAGTCGCTGAATTAAAAGAGGTGGCTATCAATGTTTTAAATGATGCCATTCGTCAAGGAGGAACAACAATTCATTCCTTTGATGCTAATGGGATTCATGGACTATTTCAAGTTCAATTAAAGGTACATGGACAAAAAGAATGTTCTGTTTGTCATCATCCTATTAAGAAAGTGATGGTACATCAGCGTGGAACTTATTTTTGTCCCCATTGTCAAAAGAAACGTTATTAGAGGTGTTATTAATGAGTCGAGTTATTGGAATTACAGGGTCTATTGCAGTTGGAAAAAGTACAGTGACACAATATTTAAAAACACATGGTTATTGTGTCTTGGATGCTGATGAGATTTCTCATCAGGCTTTAGAAAAAGAAAGTCACTGTTATCATCAAATTGTAGAATGTTTTGATTGTCTGGATGACAATCAAAATATTTCTCGTCAAAAATTAGGACAAATTGTTTTTCATGATCCTCAACAAAAAGCCTTATTAGAAAGTATTATTCATCCCTATGTTCAAGAAATGTTAAAAAAAGGAATCGAACAATGTCAAGAACCGCTTGTTTTTTTAGATGTTCCTTTGTTATATGAAACACATATGGATACGATGTGTGATGATGTGATGGTTGTTTATGTTGATGAAAAAACACAGTTAAAGCGTTTAATGAAACGTAATCAGATAGATGAAAAACAGGCAAGATTGTTGATGAGTCAACAGATTTCAATTGAAAAGAAAAAAGAGATGGGGGATTATATTATTGATAATCGTCAGAATTTTGAAGATTTATATGTTCAAATAGAAAGAGTTTTAGAGGTTTTAAAAAATGAAATTGTACGTCACTGATCTTTATCGTGTAGAAATGCGTTATCCATTGGATGAAGTCCAAATAGATACACTTTATTATTTGTATCAGCCTTTCATTGGTTCAACAGCCTTGCAGGTTTATATGATGCTGGTGATGGAAGGAAAACGTATGCGACGTTTTATTGCACCTTGTCCTCTTTCTCGCTTACTATCTTTTGTATCTATCAATATTATGGAACTGGAAAAAGCTTTGCGTTCACTTGAAGCGATTGGCTTATTAAAAAGCTATGTTAAACATGAACAGGATATCACCCAATATATATATCGTATCTATGCTCCTTTATCATTGAAGGCTTTCTTTAAGAATCAGATTTTATCATCATTGCTTCAGTTTTCATTATCACAAGAAGATTTTCAAAAAACATTACAATATTTTAAAATATCTTTAGAAAATTTAGAGGGTTATGAAGATGTGACAGCTAAATTTCAAGATGTGTTTACAATTGAACATCTCCATAAAGGAACACGTTTATTAAAGTATCAAGAAGAATTTGTACAACAGGAATCACAAAATGTAAAAGTTCAATATGATCGTGATTTGTTGTATCAAAGTTTAGCAGATTATCAGGTTAATCGTTCTTTATTAAGTCAAGAAGATTTGGACTATGCTGTGGAGTTAGGATATGTTTATAGTGTGGATGCTTTGACTCTGGCTGGTTTGATAAAAGATGCAATGGAATCACAGGGATTGAATCGTCAACGCATAAAACAATCTATACAAAAGTACTTTGATATCCAACAATCATCTTCGTTACAGGAAATCTATCATAAACAACCCTTGCAGTTTCAAACACAGGAAGCCAGTGTTTCACCTCTCATCTTACATATGAAATATCTGGATACGATTACACCTTATGAATTGTTGAAGGAAAAACAGGGTGGAAAAGAGCCAGTCTATCATGATTTAATGATTGTGGAAACATTGATGGTGCAGTTGGGTTTAAAACCAGCAGTTGTTAATGTCTTGATTGAGTATGTATTAGGGAAAAATAATAATCGTTTATCAAAGCGTTATTGTGAGGCGATTGGAGCTTCATGGGCCCGTAAAAAAATTATGACAGCTATGGATGCTTATCGTGAATTAATGGATGCACCAGATGAAGAAGTAGTGGAAGATAAAAAAGAACCTGCAAGACAAGTATCTTCTGAGGAATTACAGGACTTATTGAATCAATTGAAGGAGGGACAATTATGAAAAGCGTAGCAGATATGATTTTTCAAAATGATGATATTCAAAAAATCAAATCAGAAAGTCAATATGCTTTACTCAAAGAAAAAAATATTCAGCATTTCTTAAAACAGAACCATTTAGATGCTTCAGTGATGGAAGATTACTGGGTGGAGTTTTTAGATTACAATGATGATTTTCATATTTGCCAATCCTGTCAGGGATTAGACTATTGTCCTAAAGAAACAATAGGTATGCAAAAGATGCTTTCTTACAATGATGGACAAATCATTTTAGAATTACAGAGTTGCCCTTATGGAAAAGCGATTGAAGCCAAAAGACAACTGTTAGATCATTTTGTGATGAGCAATGTTTCTCAAGAGTTAATGTTGACGGATTTATCTTCTTTAAAGCTGGTTCAAGATACACAGCATCTTACACCAGCCTGTCAAGATGCTTTGGTACAAATCTTAAAATATTCGCAAACACCAACTTCACAAGGTTTGTTTTTACATGGACCTATGGGAAGTGGGAAAACAACATTATTGGCTGGATTAATGAATTCATTAGCTAAAAAGGATAAACAGATTGGATTTATTCATTTTCCAACTTATCTGATTGATTTAAAGGCGAGTTTTTCTTCGGGGGATAATGCTTATGCAATGGATAAATTATTGAAAGTGGATTATTTATTGTTGGATGAAATTGGTGAAGAAAATATTACAGCGTGGTCTAGAGATGAAATTTTATTAACGATTTTATCATATCGTTTATTGAATCATTTGCCTACTTTTTTTACAAGTTTATATGGTTATAACGAACTAAAAAAGGTGTATACTTTAAAAAAAGGTGATGAAATTCGTGCAAATACAATTATTT
Organism: Massiliimicrobium timonense; assembly: GCF_002160865.1. Taxonomy (GTDB): domain Bacteria; phylum Bacillota_I; class Bacilli_A; order Erysipelotrichales; family Coprobacillaceae; genus Allocoprobacillus. The sequence goes on along the minus strand of NZ_NFLJ01000005.1, from coordinate 39,644 downwards.
CAAAATTGAAAGCGTTAAGCATTGAAATAATGCTTGACTGAACGAATTTGACGATATAGAATGTACTCGAAAGTGTAGAACACAACACCATTTTATGATAAAATAATAAGTAATAAAGCGAGAGGAGAAAAGTTATGGTTAAATGCATTGGAGTATTAACTTCTGGTGGAGATGCACCAGGAATGAACGCAGCGATTCGTGCTGTCACAAGAACTTGTTTAAACAGAGGAATTAAAATTTATGGAGTTAGACTTGGATATAAAGGACTTCATGATGGGGAATTTATTGAATTTGATAGTCATAGTACACGTAATATTATTAATATTGGTGGAACATTCTTAAAATCTGCTCGTTTCCCAGAATTTAAAGACCCTAAAGTCAGAGAAGAAGCCATTGAACAAATGAAAAAAGTTGGAATGGAAGCTTTGGTTGTTATTGGGGGAGATGGAAGCTATAATGGTGCTTTGAAATTAACAGAAATGGGAATTAACTGTATTGGTATTCCTGGAACAATAGATAATGATATCCCTGATACTGATTTTACAATTGGTTTTGATACAGCTTTAAATACAATTGTTGATGCATTGGATAAACTAAGAGATACATCTAGTTCTCATCAAAGATGTACAATCTTGGAAGTTATGGGAAGAAGATGTGGTGATTTAGCTGTTCATGCTGGACTTGCATGTGGTGCTGAAATGATTGTCACAAGTGAAAGTGGTTTTGATGAAGAAGAAGTCATTGAAACATTAAAACGTTCTAAAGCTTCTGATAAAAAACATGCGTTGGTTGTTATTACTGAACATATTACAGATGTTCATGAACTTGCAAAACGTGTTGAAGAAGCCACAGGATTTGAAACACGTGCCAATGTTTTAGGACATATGCAAAGAGGTGGACGTCCATCTGCCAGAGATCGTGTTTTAGCTACACGTATGGGAATTAAAGCTGTTGAATTACTTGAAGAAGGTAAAGGTGGACTTTGTATTAGTGATGTTAAAGGTGAAATTGTTGGACTACCAATTCAAGAAGTCTTAGGACATAAACGTCAAGTCAATCAAGGTATTTACGAAGATGTATTAAAACTTCGTTAAATATAAACTAAGCTATAGGAGATTAATTGAGAATGAAAGATAAGATGAAGAAAACAAAGATTATTTGTACAATTGGACCTGCTTCTGAAGATCCAAAAATGTTAAAAAAATTAGTTTTAGCAGGTATGAATGTTATGCGTTGTAACTTCTCTCATGGAGATCATGAAGAACATGGTAAAAAGATGCAGACAATGCGTGATGTCAATGCTGAACTTGGAACAAATTGTGCTATTTTATTAGACACAAAAGGTCCAGAAATTAGAACTGGTGATTTTGAAGGTGGATTTACTGAATTTAAAAAAGGACAAGTGTCTACAATCTGTGTAGAAGATATTGTAGGGACTGCTGATCGTTTTACAATCACATATAAAGATTTGTATAAAGATGTTAAACCTGGTGGATTTATCTTAGTTAATGATGGTCAAGTGGAATTATTAGTTGATCATGTTGAAGGAACTGATATCGTTTGTGTTTGTGCAAATGATGGTAAAGTAAAAAATAAACGTGGAATCAATGTTCCTGGTATCGAACTTGGATTTGATTTCATTTCTGAAAAAGATAGAGCTGACTTAGAATTTGGATGTCAACAAGATGTAGATTACATTGCTGCATCATTTGTGCGTCGTCCTCAAGACGTTTTAGATGTTAAAAAAATATTAGTTGAAAATGGAAAACCTGATATTCAAATCATCGCTAAAATTGAAAATAGCGAAGGTGTTGAAAAAATGGATGATATTATCAAAGTTGCTGATGGTATCATGGTTGCACGTGGGGATTTAGGTGTTGAAGTTCCTGCTGAAGATGTACCATTAATTCAAAAAGAATTAATCAGAAAATGTAAAGCAGCTGGTAAAGTTGTTATTACAGCAACACAAATGCTTGAATCTATGCAAGAAAACCCAAGACCAACTCGTGCTGAAGTGAGTGATGTTGCCAATGCCATCTATGATGGAACAGATGCAATCATGTTATCTGGGGAATCTGCACAAGGAAAATATCCAGAAGAAGCCGTTATGGTTATGAATAAAATTGCTATTAAAACAGAATCTACATTAGATTATGCTTCATTACATAGAAAAGCAATCAGAACAGCTTCTAATGATACTTCAGAAGCTATCTGTATGTCAGTTGCTGAAATCGCAACAAAATTCAATGTGGCTGCTATTGTAGCTTTCACTGAATCTGGATTTACAGCAAAGAAAATGTCTAGATATAGACCAGAATGTCCAATCATTGCGGCAACTCCATATGAAAAAACAACTAAGAAATTAGCAATCAACTGGGGTGTTAAATCAGTAACATGTAAACACATGGATACGACTGAAGGTTTATTAAACTTAGCTGAAGTGATTGCTAAAGAAAATGGTGTAAATGCTGGGGAAACAATCCTTGTGACAGGAGGAACTCCTGGTGTTCGTGGAACAACAAGCTACTTACAATTAATCACTGTTAAATAAATTTTCAATCAATTTCTATTGAAAGTATCACTTTGAAAGTGATACTTTTTTTTCAAAATATAAAAATAGTCATCATTTATACACAATTTTATGCTATTTTAAATATTGAGGAAAGAATATTTTCTTTTTGAGAAAAAAGATATTCTTTCATCAAAAGAAAGGTATGATAATCATGTTTCATGATGTTGGAAAAAAATTAAAGATTTGTGCTTATATATTCATCGTTTTTTATGTTTTTAAATCCATATGTTTTCAATTCCAGTTTATGTGGTCATTACAAAGTATGATGGTTTTGTTTTTTGATTTTATTTTTGCTGTAGTGATTGCTTTGGTTATTTATGGCTGTGGATTGGTTATTCAGTTATTTGAAAATCGAAAGGTTTTATAAAAGTGTCAAAATTGACGGGGAGGGGGGTAAAAATCGTGACTTGTAAAGTATCTAAAATTTTGAAAATATGTGCTTATATCTTTTTGATTGGAAGTATTGTTCAACAAGGATATTCGATAGCGGCAAATACATCTTATTTAAATACAGGACAATTGATGGGAGTTCAATCAATGTTAATGATGTTGTGGTCTTGTTTTATCTCTCTATTGCTTTCGTTTGTTATTTATGGATTTGCTGAAATTGTAGAATATTATGAACTCATGAAAACAAAAGAAACAGATGTCTTGACAAATCAGAATAATGATGTAAAATAATTTTACAAGCGATGATTTAGGATATGTTTTTATAAGTGATTGGTTAGAGAGAAGATGGCTGGTGAAAATCTTGGATAGCTTATAAAAATACTCCCTAATAGCTACGCTCGAAAGAGATGGTCGTATAACTGCGTTAAAGTTTTGAGGTTATCTGTCGATAATGAATAAAGGTGGTACCACGAGATTTCGTCCTTTGGATGAAATCTCTTTTTTATGAGGAGGTGACAATATGATGAAGGGGCATTTAGAATTTCCTGCTATTAAACATGAAGTATCTATGAAGGATTTCATTCAAGCGATGAAAGATGAAAACAATCCCTTTGGTATCAATGGTGCTGGTTCTTATGGAATGGAGAACACTTATCAACAATGGATTGCCAGAGAGAAAAAGAATCATTTAGGGATTGAACTGCAAAATGGTTATGTCCCGGCAACAGAGTTTCTTTATATTGTTGATGGTGTGGTAGTGGGATGTATCAATATTCGGCATTGTTTAAATGAAGAACTCTTGCGTCATGGAGGGCATATTGGTTACTCCATTCATCCCTCTTATCGTTGTCAAGGACATGCGACAATGATGTTGCAGGAAGCTTTAAAGTATTGTAAGCAATGGGATATTTTCCCAGTTTTAGTCACCTGCCATAAAGATAACATAGCATCTCGAAAAACAATTGAAAAATGTGGTGGACAGTTTGAAAATCAGTGTGATGATATATTAAGATTTTGGATTGGAGGAAAAGAAAATGAGAGATTTTAAAAACGAAGAAGCACTCAATACATTAAATCACTCTTGTGCTCATGTTTTAGCACAGGCTGTTAAACATTTATATCCACAGGCAAAATTCTGGGTAGGGCCAGTTGTGAGTGAAGGATTTTATTATGATATGGATTTAGGAGATCAGGTGATTACGGATGAAGATTTACCTAAAATTGAAAAAGAAATGAAAAAAATCTGTAAAGACGGAAAAAGAATTGTCAGAGAAGATATTTCTAAAGCTGAAGCTTTAGAAATGTTTAAAGATGATCCTTATAAATTAGATCTTATTGAAGGATTAGAAGATGGACAAATTAGCTGTTATCGTCAAGGAGATTTTGTTGACTTATGTAGAGGACCACATGTAGAAACAGTGAAGCTTTGTAAGAATTTTAAATTATTAAAACATTCTGGAGCTTATTGGAAAGGTGACAAGAATAACAAAGTCTTACAAAGAATTTATGGTGTTTGTTTCCCTACTGCTGAAGAATTACAGGAACATCTGGATTTCTTAGAAGAAGCGAAAAAAAGAGATCATAAAAAATTAGGAAAAGAACTTGATTTATTTATGATGAGTGAATATGCTCCTGGAATGCCATTTTTCTTACCACATGGTATGTTATTAAGAAATACATTGGAACAGTACTGGTATGAAGAACATGCCAAAGAAGGATATCAGTTCATTAAAACACCAATCATGATGTCAAGAGAATTATGGGAAGTTTCTGGACATTGGGATAACTATAAAGAAAACATGTATACAAGTGAAGTTGATGAACGTGAATTTGCGATTAAACCAATGAACTGTCCGGGAAGTATGCTTGTTTATAAAAATAGTTTACATTCGTATAAAGATTTACCGTTACGTATGGGAGAACTTGGACAAGTGCATAGACATGAAGCCAGTGGAGCTTTAAATGGTTTATTTAGAGTGCGTACATTTACACAAGATGATGCCCATATCTTTATGACACCTGATCAGATTGAAAGTGAAGTCGTACGTTTGATTTCATTTATTGATCGTGTTTATTCAAATTTAGGCTTACCATATGATATTGAATTATCAACTCGTCCAGAAGAAAAATATATTGGAGATTTAGAAATTTGGGAAAAGAGTGAAGCTGCTTTAGCAGCTGCATGTAAAGCAGCTGGGAAAGATTTTAAAGTTAATCCTGGAGATGGAGCTTTCTATGGTCCAAAACTTGATTTCCATGTCAGAGATTCTTTAGGTAGAGTCTGGCAATGTGGAACAATCCAATTGGATATGAATTTACCAGAAAGATTTGATTTAACTTATGTTGATCATCATGGTGAAAAAGTCAGACCAGTTATGTTGCACCGTGTCATCTTTGGATCTATTGAAAGATTTATTGGTATTTTAATTGAACACTTTGCAGGAGCATTCCCATTATGGTTAGCACCTACACAAGTCAAAGTGATTCCAGTTAAAAATGAATATCATTTAGATTATGCAAAAGAAGTTTATCAACTTTTAGAAGCTAAAGGTATTCGTGTGGAATTAGATGATCGTGAAGAAAAATTAGGTTATCGTATTCGTGAAGCACAAATGAAAAAGATTCCATATCAGTTAGTATTAGGAAATAATGAACGTGATGAAAGAACAGTGACTTATCGTCAGTATGGAGAACAAAAACAGACAACTATATCATTAGATGAATTTGTTGATATGGTTTTAAAACAAATTGAAGACAAATCAAGATAAGCGAGTGGAATGACTCGCTTTTTGATTGAAAAGAAAAAGTTATTTCATGACAATATGAAATAACTTTCATTTTTTATTCATATAAAGCTGTTGATAAATAACGATCGCCACCATCAGGTAATAAAACAACAATATTTTTATCTTTGTTTTGAGGTTCTTTTGCCAGTTTTTGTGCTGCAAATAAAGCTGCACCAGAAGAAATACCTGTCAGTATACCTTCTTTTTTTGCGAGTTGACGAGCAGCTTGAAAAGCTTCATCAGTAGATACTGTGATAATTTGATCATAAATATGCGTATCTAATGTTTCTGGAACAAAATTAGCACCAATACCTTGAATTTGATGAGGTCCAGCTTGTCCTTTGGAAAGAAGTGGGGAATCAGCCGGTTCTACAGCAACAATCTGAACTTGAGGATATTTTTCTTTTAAATAGTGACCAACACCACTGATTGTACCACCAGTTCCTATACCTGCCACAAAGATATCAATCTGGCCATCCATCTGCTGATCGATTTCTGGACCAGTAGAAAGATAATGGGCTTTAGGATTGCTTAAATTGGTAAATTGGCTTGGAATAAAACTGTGAGGAATATCTTTTGCTAATGCTTCAGCCTTCGCAATCGCCCCACTCATTCCCTCTTTACCCGGTGTTAAAACAAGCTTTGCTCCATAAGCTTTCATTAATTTTCTTCTTTCTTCACTCATGGTATCAGGCATAACGATGATCACTTTTAAACCTAAAGCACTACCAATAGCGCATAAACCAATGCCTGTATTTCCACTTGTAGGCTCAATAATTGTTGAGTCTAAATGAATTTGACCCGCTTCTAACGCATCCAATAACATTCTTTTAGCAACACGATCTTTCACACTGCCGGCTGGATTATAATATTCTAGTTTTGCGAAAAGATGAGCCTGTGTATCTTCTAACTTTTCAATATGATGTAATTGTAAGATAGGTGTTTGTCCAACCATATCTTGAATACTATGATAAATTTTCATGAGATCACTCCTTTATTTTGTTTCATTATAAAAAGTATAGTCAAAAAAAGCAAAGAATATGATAAAAGTTTTATCATGGAAAATGGAATATTCTTTACCAAAAGAGATTATTCTATGTTATAATGAAAAAACATAGAGGGAGGAATAAAAATGATTTGTTATGATAAAAATGATATCAAGGATTTAAGAAATCATGAAGATCAATACTACATGCCAAGTGCATTATTTGATACAATGCAGTATAAAATGGTACGTTTAGAAGTAAAATGGGCTTATGTTGCCTGTTTAAATGTCATGTTGAAAAGTCCATTATATGATAATAATGGAAATGCTTATATTCGTGATGATCATCCTCAAGTTATTGAAGTTTTAAAAGATTTGGCACATAAAAATGTTGATCAAGCCAAAATTGATGGATATCTTCAAGAATTAGAAGATTGTGGATTGCTTCAAAAAGAAGGTAAAAATATTTATTTGAAAAAAATTTCAAACATTTTCTAGGAGGTTGTTATGTTTCAGTTGATAGTGAAAAAAACGATTCCTAATTATCAATCAACACAAACACCAGAAGTTAGAGAAAAATATGGAACACTTTGCAGTGTTCTTTCTATTATATGTAACTGTATTATGGTTATCTTTAAATTATTGTTTGGCTGGATAACACATTCGGTGGCCATTCAGGCTGATGGATTGAATAATCTTTCTGATATGGGAAGTAATTTAGCGACGTTATTTGGTTTTAAACTGGCAGGAAAACACCCAGATAGTGACCATCCTTATGGACATGGACGTTATGAATATATTGCGGGTTTAATTATTTCTTTTTTGATTCTTTTAGTGGCTTTTTCTTCCTTGAAAGAATCTGTGATGAAAATTTTTGAACCAGAAACATTGTCTTTTACATGGGGTGCAGTGATTGTTTTGATTGTATCTATCATGATGAAATTATGGATGGCAAGCTTTAATAAAAAAGCGGGACATTTGATTGATTCAACATCATTAAAAGCTGCTTCTCAAGATAGTTTAAATGATGTATGTGCTACACTCGCTACATTGATTTCATTATGTTTAAGCTTAGTCACTGATTTACCTGTGGATGGTGTGATTGGTGTCATTGTTTCAGTGGTTGTGTTTAAATCTGGAATTGAAATCTTTAAAGATACGGTTGATCCTTTGCTTGGAAAGGCACCGGATAAGGATTTAGTTGATGATATTTATCAATATGTTTTGTCTTTTGATAAGGTTTTAGGTATTCATGATTTTATGTTACATGATTATGGCCCTGGTCGTCAATATATGACTTTTCATGCTGAAGTGGATAGTCATGAAAATATGATGGAAGTTCATGATCAAATTGATGTGATTGAAAGATCTTTATTAGAGAAGTACAATATTTTAACAACAATCCATATGGATCCTATTGATACTCATGATGCTTTAACGAATGATTTAAAACAACAGGTAGAAAAGATTGTAAAAAATATCAATGAACAATATAGTATTCATGATTTTCGTCTAGTGAAAGGACCAACACATATCAATCTTATTTTTGATGTGTTATTACCAGCTGATGATGAGGTTTCACATCATGATATTAAAAAGCAGATTATTGAAGCTGTGCAAAAAATGAATAAACATTATTTTTGTGTAATTCAAATTGATCATGCATTTTTATAAAAAATATTTGACAAATCTTTATAAACACGATAAGATATTATTAACAACAGTGAAAAGAAGAGTAGTTTATGATGATTCAATAGAGAGTTCTTGGCTGGTGGAAAAGAATGATGAGGCATAAATGAAGATGGTCTTGGAGTTTCATTAGTGAATCGTTAGCTAATGGCGGGTGTACCCGTTATCGTACTAGAGTATGTTGGTACTCGAAAAGGTTGTTGTAGTGATATAACAATGAATTAAGGTGGTAACACGGGTTATAACTCGTCCTTAGTAGGACGAGTTTTTTTGTTGATAGGAGGGATTGGATGATTGAATTAAGACATATACAAAAAGTTTTCCATACACCTAAAGGAGATATTCATGCCTGTCAGGATGTGAATTTAACCATTCAAACAGGGGAAATCTTTGGTGTCATTGGTTATAGTGGAGCAGGAAAATCAACACTTGTTCGTATAATCAATCAGCTTGAAAAGCAGACAAGTGGTGAAGTGATGATTGATGGAGAAGATATTTCTTTATTGAATCCAAAGGATTTAAGAAAGAAAAGAACAAAGATGGGAATGATTTTTCAGCATTTTAATTTATTGTGGTCAAGAACTGTTCAAAAGAATATTGAATTGCCATTAGAAATTGCTGGTGTTGATAAAGAGATTAGAAAAAAGAAAACGAGAGAATTGATTGAACTGGTTGGTTTACAGGGACGTGAAAATGCATATCCAAGTGAATTGTCTGGAGGACAGAAACAACGTGTAGGTATTGCCAGAGCATTGGCTAATGATCCCAGTCTTTTGTTGTGTGATGAAGCCACGAGTGCATTAGATCCAGATACAACGGAACAGATTTTAGATTTATTAAAAGATATTAATCATAAGTTAGGAATTACCATTATTATGATTACCCATCAAATGGAAGTCGTACAAAAAATCTGTCATCGTGTCGCTGTGATGAGTGAAGGAAAAGTTGTTGAAGTAGGACGTGTCAAAGATATCTTTGAACATCCTCAACATACTGTGACAAAACGTTTTGTGAGAGATATATCAAGTAAGATTGATGATGATAAACAAAATGAAAACTTAAAAAAGATTTATCCAAATGGTATTTTATTAAGATTAACATTTGATGAAGATATTTCTAGACAGCCGATTGTTTCTCGTGTGATGAAAGAAACAACATTAGATATCAGTATTGTTTCTGGAAATCTCACAAATACAATTGATAGTTCTTTTGGCGTATTGATTGTCAATGTTTTAGGAGGAACAAAACAGGATTATGAAAACATTATTCAAAAATTTCAAGACTATCATGTGATTGTGGAGGTGATATAAGATGAGTGAATTTTTCAGTCAAATTGATTGGGAGGCTATGCTTGTTGCGATTCAAGAAACATTCATCATGACTATTATTTCTTTGGTCATTGCAGTTATATTAGGTTTTATATTAGGAATTATTCTCTATATCACAAAAGAAGATGGACTTTATCCTCAAAAAATTGTACATCGTATCCTTGATTTTATTGTCAATTTATTTAGAGCAATTCCATTCATTATTCTGATTTTCTTACTTTTGGAAGTCACTTTGATGACAATGGGAACAATGTTAGGTGTGAAAGGGGCTTTACCAGCATTGATTGTTTCCAGTGCCCCATTCTATGCCAGAATGTGTATGATTGCCTTAAGTGAAATTGATAAAGGAACGATTGAAGCCAGTAAAGCTATGGGAGCCAGTAACTGGCAGATTATTATGAAAGTCTTAATTCCTGAAGCCAAACCTGCTTTGGTATCAAGTATTACAGTGATGGGAATATCACTGGTTGGTTATACTGCTATGGCAGGATGTATTGGTGCTGGAGGACTTGGAAACTTAGCCTATATGTATGGTTATGTCAGACAGAATATGCCAGTCATGTATACAGCAACATTCTTTGTTTTGGTGATTGTGTTTATGATTCAGATTATAGGTGATCTGATTGTGAAAAAAATAGATAAGAGATAGGGAGGAAAACATATGAAAAGATTATTAACTGGAATTTTCGCATTATTTTTAGCTATTGGATTAACAGGTTGTGGATCAACAGAGAGTGAAAACACTTTAACTGTTTCAGCTACATTAGATCCTCATTCTAAAATTTTAGAGGAAGCAAAACCGATTTTAAAAGAAAAATATGATATTGATTTAGAAATTAAAGTATTGGATGATTATTATATTTTTAATAAAGCATTAGATGCAGGAGAAGTGGATGCCAATTACTTCCAACATCGTCCTTTCTTTGAAGGAGAAGTTGAAGAACATGGCTATAAAATTGTAGAAGCTGCAGGTATTCATTTAGAACCATTTGGATTCTATTCAAAGACAATTGATAGTATTCAAAATATTCCAGACAATGCAGAAGTCATTATTTCTAATTCTGTTGCTGATCATGGAAGAATTTTAGGTATCTTAGAAGATGCTGGAGTGATTGAATTAAGCAATGATGTAGATCGTCTTGAAGCCACAACAAAAGATATTGTTTCTAATCCTAAGAACTTAAAATTTACAGAAATTAAACCAGAATTATTAGGAACAACTTTCCAAAATGGCGAAGGAGATTTGGTTGCGATTAATGGGAATTATGCCCTTCAAGCTGGATTAAATCCAATGAATGATGCTTTAATTATTGAAGAAGTTGATGCAAGTAATCCATATGTCAATATCGTGGCTGTTCAAGAAGGACATGAAAAAGATGAAAAGATTCAAGCACTTATTGAAGTTTTAAAATCTGATGAAATCAAGCAATTTGTAGAAGATGAATATAAAGGTGCTGTTGTGATGGTAGATTAATAGTGGAGAAATCTCATTTCATAGCATAAATTTAAGATATAATCTTAGGTTTATGCTTTTTTTAATTATTGAATATTTTAGGTGAAATTATCATTAAGATATGCAATGAAATCCATAAAAATGTATATAATAAAGTTGACAGTATATTATTTATGTAGTACAATGTATTACGAAAGAGGTGGTTTTATGAGTTTTTCAATCAGACTTAATGCAGAGGAAGAGAAACTGTTTAAGAACTATGCTAATTTTCATGGAATTTCTTTAAGTGAAGCAATGAAAACTGCATTATTAGAAAAAATTGAGGAAGAATATGATATAGTGATTGCCCAGCAGGCACATGAGGAATATTTAAAAGATCCTGAAACAATATCACATGAAAATTTCATGAAGGAACTTGGTTTATGAGCTACAAAGTTGAATATTCAAAAGCTGCTCAAAAGCAAATTAAGAAAATGGATCGATATACGCAAGTCATGATTATGAGGTGGATAACAAAAAATCTTGTTGGCTGCACTGATCCACGAGTACATGGAAAGGGGTTAAAAGGAAATCTAAAAAACCAATGGAGATATAGAGTAGGTCATTATCGTATTTTATGTGACATAGAAGATGATAAGCTTATTATTCTTGTTATTAATGTTGGACATAGAAGAGAGATTTACAAATAGAATCTCTCTTTTGTTTTGATTAAAAAAAATCAAAAGAGATAGAGGAAAATTAAAAGGAGCATAACAAAAGCCGAACATAAAATAGATTAACGTAGAAATCTATCAGTTAGTAGTGGAAAAAGTAAATTATTACATATTATAGCTGTTTTAATGATACCTGAAAAAGTTATTTACAAGAAGGTTATTATAGGATATGAATGATAAATGCTTAATACTTTTAAGAAGATGGTAGGTGAAAAGTATGTCAATGATATTATTGATATGTTAGGTTTAACATGCCTTGACATGGCCAACCTATATTACTGATTTTATTACTCGTTATAATTGTATATAAAAAACTATTCATCTGATAGGTAAATAGAAAAAGAATGAATAAAAGAAGAAAGTATCCATAACATAAAGATATTTCATGATTATATTACAAGCTCATACATAATTAGAGATGAAATATATTTATAAACTATATAATAACATTTTCTTGTTTTCTGGTATATTTCATAAGATGATGATCATATTATGAAGTGTAGATATGATCTACAATATATTGTTAATCATTTATTGACAAAATTGGATACCTAATGTAAAGTTTTAGTAGAAAGAGAAATATATCTCTTGAAGAGTTGTCTAGAACAACACCTAGTGATCATACATTAAGTATGATTACTGCTTGAAGTGGTCACATTCTGCAAATATAAATCATATTTGATATGATTTACGAAGACATGGATACAAAGGTATCCTTTTTTTATGGGAAGAAATGTATTGTGAATAAAATAAGAAATGGGGGTATTTATTTAATTGATTTAAAAGGTAATGTTAATCCTGAATTTGGAATGAAATATTATTGTGTTTTAGTAAATACTATTGATAAAGATTTATTTTTAGCTTTTCCAACAACAATCTCTATAAAGTGAAGAAAAGAAGCTGGGACTTATATTTTAAAAATAGAATTATTGGTGAGTCAGATATAAATGAAAAAACAGATAATCATGACGTTGAGGGTTAATGATAAAAAATATATAAAACATAATTTGATTATTGAAATGATATCATAGAGTTAATTCATTTTAAAGATTGTTTTTTTAGAAAGGATGATTTTTATATCGGACTTTGATTAACTTGATTGAAATAACCTAAAAAATTTAGCTTACAGTGTCATAATTGGAATATTTAAGCAATCTTCTTGTATCATGGAAAGAAATGGAATCTAGTTAAAAAAAGAGATTGCACTTTTTAAAAGCAGAAAGAAGTAAGATATTGTCACTATCATAGGAAATGTCGTCACCGTTAAAATTTATGGTATCAAAATTGAAAATAGATAGTAGCACATTAGTGCTCATTGTATTATAGTTTGAACACCTATATTATACAGGAGCTTTTATTGTATATAAAAAACGATTCACTCAATGGGTAAATAAGACAAGAAAATGTCCATGAAATAAAGAAATTTCATAATTATATTATAAACTCATGAATAATTGAGATTATATAATAATAAAAAAGTTCTTATAATAGTTATATTATGCTAAAATAAAGTAAGAATTTAAATAATAAAGAGAAATACATTGATGAAAGTCTTAGAAAAATGGTTATTGATAGAACAATCATAAAATGATGCAGATGATCTTTTAAATGAGAAAAAACACAACAATTTTTATGTCTTGAGTTGTATAGGAGGCGATAACGATGAATAACATAACTCATTTATCAAAGATGTTTGAATCAAATATAAGATTACAAATTATTGCTAGTTTATATCAAGGAGATCTTTCCTATAAAAAATTAAAAGAAATTTGTCATTGTACTGATGGAAATATGGCAACGCATTTAAATAAACTTATTCAAAATCAATTTATTTTAAAGCATAAAGTCATATATAATGACAAACCTTTAACGACATATCATTTAACTAATTTTGGTAAAGATGAGTTTCAAAAATATGTTGCTGTATTGCAAAAAGCTATTGAACCAGTGACGGAAGAAGAGAATACCAACCATGATCAGTGAGCTGCTAATCCATTTTCAATTTAATGATTTTTTGTCAATAAAAAGAGGCTGTAACCTCTATAGAGTGAAATGACTCTATTTTGGTTGATGCCTCTTTCTTTATTGAATAGGTTCAAAATCTACAACACCATGTTTACATAATGGACAGATGAAATCTTCTGGAAGAACATCACCTTCGTAGATATAACCACAGATTTTACATACATAACCTTTTTTACCTTCTGTTTGAGGTTTTGGTTTGACATGATTTTGATAATATGTATAAGTCATTGTATCTAAATCAGAAATCACACGGGCTTCAGTGACTTTACAAATGAACATACCATGTGTTTGTAAATCTACATAATCTTCAACTTCTAAAGACATAAATGCATTAATATAACGAGGTAAGAATGCAAGACCATTATCAGAATGTAATGGTTCAAAACCTTCAAATTTATTAACAGTACGACCACTTTGGAAACCAAATCTTTCAAAGATACTAAATGGAGCATCTACTGATAGACAGTTCACATTTAATTTTCCTGTTTGTTTAATGACATGATGAGAATAGTTTTGTTTATTGATATTGACCGCAACTCTATTTGGATTATCTGTTAATTGTGTCACAGTATTGACAATTAAACCATTATCTTGTTTTCCATCATTGCTTGTCACAACATATAATCCATAACCAATCTTAAATAAAGCAGTCATGTCATGTTTATTTGCTTTATCATTAGATTTCGCAATGTAATCACGACATAATTCATCGCTTAATTTTTCAATTGCTTCACTGCTTTCACTATTTAATGCAGATTTAACAGTGATATGATTTTCTGCCCAAGTGATATTCTTACAGTTTTCTAACATGGCTTTCATGACTTTACATGCCATTGGTGCCCATGAACCATTTTCCATTAAGGCAACAGTACGATTCTGGAAGTTTCTTTCTGTTAAATGATGAATAAAGTCTTTCATGAATGGGAAAACATCAGCATTATATGTGACAGAAGCTAAAACAAGTTTACCATAGCGAAAAGCATCACTGACACATAATGCCATATCCTCACGTGCTAAATCATGAACAACAACTTTTGGACATCCTTTTTCAGTTAATTTTGATGCCAGTAAATCAACAGCTTTTTTGGTATGACCATAAATAGAACTGTAAGCAATCATAATACCATCAGTTTCTACACTATATGATGACCAAGTCTGGTATAAGTTGATATAGTGTGAAAGATTATCTTTAAGAACAGGTCCATGTAATGGACAAATCGTTTGAATGTCTAAACCAGCAGCTTTTTTAAGCACTGCCTGTACCTGTGCTCCATATTTTCCAACAATACCAATATAATAACGACGTGCTTCATCATCCCAATCTTCATTTACATCATTAGCCCCAAATTTACCAAAACCATCAGCAGAGAACAAAACTTTTTCTTTTTGATCATAAGTCATCATAACTTCTGGCCAGTGTACCATTGGAGCAAAGACAAATGATAAAGTATGTTTTCCTAAACATAGTTCTTCACCATTTTTGACAACTAATCGTTGATAATTTGGATCTAAAGAAAAGAACTGATCCATCATCATAAATGTTTTTGCATTACCGACAATTGTTGTTTGAGGATAAACTTTCATGAAGTTTAAAATATTTGCTGAATGATCAGGTTCCATATGCTGAATAATTAAATAATCTGGCTGTTTTCCATCTAACACTTCAGCAATCTGATCTAACCATTCATGAGTAAAATGAATATCAACTGTATCCATAACTGCAATCTTTTCATCTAAAATGACATATGAGTTATAAGACATACCATGAGGGACATGATATTGTCCTTCAAATAAATCAACTTGATGATCATTGACACCAACGTATTTGATATCGTTTGTTATTAACATTTTTTATTCCTCCATTTCCTTTATAATTATAGACATATCTCTATAAAAAATCAATCTAATGACTTCAACATAAAATGGTTTATTTTCAAGTCAAAAAAGTGTAAAATAAATATATGAAGCTCATGTAAAGAAAACCTTAAGTTTTTGTAAAACAAAGAAAATAGTCTTGATAATCTATACAAGACATATTATTTTTTTAGTAATAAATAGAGGAGGTTAATATGAAAGGTTGTAGAGAAAATAGAGAGTTATCGTGGTTAAAGTTTAATGATCGTGTTTTAATGCAGGCAAAGGATAAAAAAGTACCGTTAGGAGAACAGTTGAATTTTGTGTCTATCTTTCAATCTAATATGGATGAATTTTTTATGGTTCGCATTGGAACATTGTATGATCAAATGTTATTTTATCCATCATCTAAAGATAATAAAACACAAATGACAGGAGAAGAACAATTAAAAGCCTGTTTAATGAGAGTAGGATTTTTAAATCGTAAAAAAGATCGTATTTATGCACGTATTATGGATGATTTAAAAGAATACGGTTGGGGCATTGTGAAATATCATCAATTAAAAAATAAAGAAGATCGTAAGTATTTTGAAAAATACTTTGATTCAGAAATCTTACCATTGATTTCACCACAGGTGGTATCTAAAAGACAGCCATTTCCTTTTTTGAATAATAAGGAGTTATACATTATTGTTCAATTAGAATCAAAAAAAGGAAAACGCAAAATGGGGATTGTTTCTTGTGGGAATGCGATTGATGAAAGAATGCTGGCAGTACCAAGTATGCAGGGACAATTTATTTTGGTTGAAGATATTATTTTACATTTTGTATCAAAAGTGTTTAGTAAGTATACGATTAAAAATAAAGGATTTATTCGTGTGACAAGAAGTGCTGATATTGATGAAGATGATCATTCTTTAGAAGGGCATGAAGATTATCGTGAAATGATGGAAACATTAATCAAACAGCGTCGTAAATTATGTCCAATCCGTCTGGAAATATCTGAAGGATTGGAAGAACTGGAAATTATGATGTTGATGAATTTCTTGAATTTAAAGAAAAATCAAGTGTTCTTATCTCAAGCACCATTGGATTTAGGATTCATTGGAACTTTGCGTGATCATTTACGTATGTTACATCCACAATTGTTTTATAAACGATTAGAACCAAGAAATAGCCCAATGGTAGAAAATGCTGTGCCAATGATTAAACAAATCAGTAAAAAAGATATTTTACTGGCTTATCCTTTTGAATCTATGTCACCATTTTTAAGACTTTTAGATGAAGCCAGTCGTGATCCTCATGTGGCTAGTATCAAGATGACACTTTATCGTGTGGCTAAAAATTCAAAGATTGTCAAATCATTAATTAGAGCTGCCGATAATGGTAAAGAAGTTGTCGTTTTAGTGGAATTAAGAGCTCGTTTTGATGAGGAAAATAATATTGATTGGTCAAAACGTTTAGAGGCAGCTGGATGTCGTGTGATTTATGGATTGGATGGTTATAAGGTTCATTCTAAATTGTGTTTAATTACTTATAAAAATAATCAAGGTGTTCAATATGTTTCTCAGATTGGAACTGGAAATTATAATGAAAACACAGCGAAGCTTTATACAGATTTATCTTTAATGACACATAATCATGAATTAGGTGAAGAAATTAATGATGTTTTTAATCATTTGAGTTTAGGTGAAACAATGTCACATACAGAGCATTTAATGGTTGCACCTCATTGTATGTTATCAAAAATCTGTGAATATATTGATGAACAGATTGCTTTAGCTAAACAAGGGAAAGAAGCTTATGTTGGATTTAAGTGTAATTCTGTGACATCAAAAACAATGATTAATAAACTGATTGAAGCCAGTCAGGCTGGAGTCAAGATAGATATGATTGTCAGAGGTATTTGTTGTATTATTCCTCATGTTGAAGGTTATACTGATAATATTCGAGTAATTTCTATTGTTGGACGTTATCTGGAACACTCACGTATTTATATTTTTGGAACGGGTGAAGATAAAAAGGTTTATATTTCTTCAGCTGATTTAATGACAAGAAATTTGGAAAGACGTGTGGAAGTTGCAACACCTATCTATGATAAGAAGATTCAAAGAATCATTTGTTCAATGTTCCATACGATGTTGAATGATAATGTCAAGGCTTGTGAATTATTAGGTGATGGAAGTTATAAGCATATTAAAAATAAACAGACCCCTATGAATAGTCAGGAATATTTTTTCAAAAAGGGAATTGATGTAAAGGAGTGAGATTGTGAGGGTTGGCTTTTTAACAAGTGGAGGTGATTGTCAGGCATTGAATGCGACAATGCGTGGCATTGCGAAAACACTCTATCAACAAAGAAAAGATATTGAAATTATTGGGTTTATAGATGGTTATAAAGGACTTATGTATGAAAATTATCGTATCATGCAACCATCTGATTTTGAAGGCATTTTAAATTTAGGGGGAACGATTTTAGGAACTTCTCGATGTCCTTTTAAAAAAATGCGTGTGATTGAAAATGGTTTTGATAAAGTGGCTGCCATGAAAAAAACATATCAAAAATTAAAGCTAGATTGTTTAGCTGTTCTTGGTGGAAATGGTTCATTAAAAACAGCACATTTGTTATCACAGGAAGGAATGAATGTCATTGGTTTACCTAAAACCATTGATAATGATACATGGGGAACGGATTATACTTTTGGATTTCAATCAGCTGTTGATATTGCATCAAGATATTTAGATGAAATTCAAACAACGGCTTATAGTCATAGTCGTGTCTTTATTGTTGAAATTATGGGACATAAGGTTGGACATATTTGTTTATCAGCAGGAATTGCGGCTGGGGCAGATATCATTCTTTTACCAGAAATTCCTTATGATATCGAAGTTATAGCTCAAGATATTCAAAAGAAAGTACAAGCAGGACAAAAATCTATTTTGATTGCCTGTGCAGAGGGAGCTTTATCTAAAGAAGAATCCATGCTTTCTAAAAAACAATACAAATTAAAAGTTGCCAGTCGTGAAGGTCATTCTGTTGTTTATGAAATTGCTCAAAAATTATCACATTATATTGATAAAGAAATTCGCGTTTCACTTGCTGGACATGCCCAACGTGGGGGAAGTCCATGTGCCTATGATCGTGAAATGGCGACATTAATGGGGGTCGAAGGCGCAAAATTGATTCTTGATAAAAACTATGGGCAATTGGTTGTTTTTGTAGATCATCATTTAACAGCTATTCCATTAGAAGAAACAGCAGGAAAATTAAAATATGTGGATGTTCATGGAGATACTGTGCAAAATGCCCGTTTAATGGGAATTTCATTTGGTGATGAATAAAAAAAGACTCTTGTTTTAAAGTGTACCCTATGTCAAGGACAATTAAATAAAAAGGTATATTTTTAACGAATATTATCTTATATGATTGTGTCAAGGAGGAATGACACAGTCTTAAGCCACTGGTCAAGATCAGTGGCTTTGTGTTTAAGATGATTATGTATATTTTTAATGATTCTAAAAAGTTTAAACTTGTTTGTGTCAAGTATGACAACTGTATTGAATTTAAGGTCAACAGAAATGGTAATGTTATTGAAGGAATCCTTTCTAAAGGTGTCTATTATAACTGGATTGCTTTTCCTTCACTTAACACGTCCTGTCAACTCGCCGATTTCTCAGATTCCTTTTGGAACGAGGAACAGCTT
Organism: Massiliimicrobium timonense; assembly: GCF_002160865.1. Taxonomy (GTDB): domain Bacteria; phylum Bacillota_I; class Bacilli_A; order Erysipelotrichales; family Coprobacillaceae; genus Allocoprobacillus. The sequence continues at coordinate 20,145 of NZ_NFLJ01000005.1, read as the reverse complement.
TTCAATGTTTTCCACAATGATTTCGATGTGTCAACTGTGCTTATGACCATTAGTGAGCTTAAGGATCTTTTCAGTCAGGACTATCAGTCCTACACTGATGGTTATAAGTTCATGTCCACTCGCGAATATATCTTCTGGCTTGAAAATCAATGTGAAGTCTTATCCTATCAGATGATTGATATGCAGACCCGTTTTGAATCTCAGCTTAATATTGACCTTGAAGAAGAACTCTTGGATGAAAGAAACCAATATCATGATATGATGCGTTTTCAATATGATGATACTATTTTTGAATAGTATCATTTTTTTATATCTATTGGATATATATCTGACAGCCAGTACTGATAATATTCTGAAGGTGACAGTTTTGCCAGGTCCCACTGATACCTTTCGTTATTGTAGTAATCTATATAATCATCTATAACTGCTTTAAGGTCATTGAAAGTGTTGCACCTGCTTATATCTATTTCATCTTTCATATGACCAAAAAAGGATTCCTGTGGTGCATTATCCCAGCAGTTGCCCCTTCTTGACATTGATTGCCTCAATCCTTTGTCCTTGAGCAGCTTTTGAAAATCTATACTGGTGTAATGAATGCCCTGGTCGCTATGGCATATCGTCTTGTTTGTTTTGATTGTCGCTCCATGCTTTTCAAACAGTTGTTTTACAGTCATTAACACAAAGTCAATCTCCAATGATTCGCTGACAACATATGATAGTATCTCATTGGTAAATGCATCCTTCATGACCGATAGATATGCTTTTCTTTTTTCTTTCCCATAAAAGAGATATGTAATATCGGTTAATATGACTATTCTTGGCTCCTGTATGAAATCACGATTGACAACATTGGGGGCAATATTATTTGTTTTTATTGCTTTTGCCATTCTTCTATATGGATTGGCTTTTCTTATTTTGCAGAAAAGTCCATATTTTTTCATGAGCCTCCTTATTTTTTTGATATTCATCCTTACTCCCATGTGCAGCAGATGCATGTGAATGCTTCTTGCTCCTTTATCATATCCTCTGTACTGATATGCCTTCAATATGAGTTCAAAATCGTTCTTGTCCCGCTGTTCTTTCTGCTGACGCTTATTGCAGTTATTTTTCCAGTTGTAGAAGCCACTTCTGGAAACTTCTGCAATTTCACATAATCTGGTAATGTTGAGAAGATTGTCATCTCGAGAAATCATTTCTTCGATGATTTTGTATTTTTCTTCTGCAGTTTCCAATAGGCTTCCCTCTCCAGTGATCTTATTTTTTTTAGAAACTCTATTTCCTGTTTTTGATAGGCAATCTTATGTTCAAGATAAGCAATCTTTTCTTCGGGGGACATGTCTCTTGTTCTAGGGCGACCTGCATTGTGTTTTCTGGTATCTTCAAATCCTTCTAAGCGTTCTGCTTCCTTCTTTATTCGTTGAACAATATTACTTATGCGTTTTGGTCCAAGAATATGTGGATCAATATCAAAGGAAGAAAGTATGGAAGAAGGGGCTTCTCCTTGTGAATAGCGTGACCAGAACTCCATTTTAAACTTTTGGGAGTATTTAATGCTTTTGTAAGATATTTTTTCAATATATGGATTATCCTTGAGTATTTTAATTTGTTCATCAGTAAAATAGTTTACACCCATTCCAATCAATCCTTTCATCAAATCATATTATAAGCAAAATAAAAGACCCTGTAAAACAGAGTCGGTTAAATATTCAGCATCACATTTTAGAGTGATACCTTTTTATTTAACTGTCCATTTTACAGGGTACAGTTTATTTTTAAGAGTCTTTTTCATTAATGATTCCAAAATGGACAAAGGCCTTATATAATCCATCCTGATCAACATCATCAGTGACATAATCAGCCATTGCTTTGATTTCATCTCCACCACTTTTCATAGCGACACCAACATGGCAGTATTCTAACATCGGAATATCAACTTTCGCATCACCAAAGGCAAAAGTGTCTTCAATCTTTGCCCCAAGATGATTTAACAATACATCAATCGCATGAGCTTTCGTTATATCTTTTACACCTAAATCACCAAATAAAGCAATTTCACCTTTGCCACCCCAAGTTCCTGCTTTTAAATCAGGAAATTCTTGAATGGAATCTAAATGATCTTGATAACTGTTTAAAATAAAACTGACCTTATTAACATCATCACGATATAATTCTCCACCATAAATCATCTCTGGAAAAACATCACGAACAGTGAATTGTTCAGCATGATTTTTTCCTTTTCTTTTACAATATTCTTTAATCACAGGATTTCCTTTTTCTTCAAAATTTTCACTTGCAAATAGCCCACTATTACTCTCTAAATAAAATTCTAAATGTCTTTCTTTTAACCAATCCACGATATGACGACATTGTTCTTTTGTGATGAGTTGATGCATGATCACTTGCCCTTGATGTTCAACATAGCTGCCATTTCCACCAATCATTCCATCTCATCCAATATCCCAGATATAATCATAAACTTCTGCCTTACTTCTTCCAGTACAGATATAAACCTTATGACCATTGGCACGTGCTTGTTGAATCGCTATGACAGCTGATTGAGGTAACTTGTTTTCATAATCTAATAGTGTTCCATCCACATCAATAAATATAATTTTACTCATCCTTTTCACTCTCCTTTGTTTATATTATAAGACATAATGAAAAGAATGGATGATGTTGTATAAAATAAGAACAAAATAGTCAAAAGAAAGATTAAAAAGAAGACATGAATGAAAAAAATTTGTCATTTTATTCAAGAGAAAATTTTAATACAATAGAGATAGGTGATGTGTATGTATATTGAAACAAAGCAACAGTATTCACAATTTGAAGGTGATGAATTAACAGATTTATTAGGGCAAATGACATTTCAAATCAATAATTTTGGATTATGGCAAAGTGATCATGATACAAAAGCCAGTTATATTTCAGACGATATAGAAATTGTTTATTATCGAGAAGGGGGTTCTACAACCATTATTGGTAATCGTCAATATGAATGCCCACAAGGAAGTTTTTTGATTTTAGAGCCTTTTCAGTTAAATACATCCATTAATCATGGATATGATCATTATGCTTATTATTATTTTCACTTTGATATTGAACCACTTTATTTAAAACCTCAGTTTTTATCTTTGTTGACAGATCATGGTCATTTGATTTATCCAGATGAAGTGATTGATTTTCAGGTGATGCTGGAAAGATTATTAATAGAAGCTAAGGAAAAAGAAATTGGTTATTCAAGTGTGATTACTTCCGCTTTAATGCGAATCATTGTTGCTATAATAAGAGCCCAGATGAAAAGAGGCAGTGACTTACATTATAAGATTCATCAATCCTCATATACGAGTTTAATGAACGAAAGTATTCATTATATCCAAGATCATCTCTATGAGCCTATTCGTTTACAGGTCATGGCACAATCTTTAGGGGTGTCAACAAGTGTATTATATAAGGCGTTTATGCAAATTTTACAGGTACCACCAGCCTCTTATATTCAACAACAAAAAATAGCTTATGTTCAAAAGCAGTTACTGTTGGGAAAAAATGTAAATATATTGGCACAGGAACTGGGATATTCTTCGGCTTATCATCTGTCAAAAGCTTTTAAAAAAATCACAGGCATGAGTCCTCGTGATTATAAAAAGAAAATGATTTTGAATAAAAACTTTGTGAAATAAAAAACATATACGAAAAAGTATATGTTTTTATTCTAAAAGAGTATGTTTTATATATGTGTAAGTGCTATCATATGCGTAGTTATGAATAGGAGGAAAAAAGATGAAATTATTAGAACCAATTCAAGTTGGAAAAATCACATTAAAAAATAGGATTATGTTTCCACCAATGACGACAGGATATGAAGAAAGAGATGGAAGCATTGGACAACAAAGTTACAATTTTTATAAAAGAATTGCTCAAGGGGGAGTGGCTTATATTGTTCTTGGTGATGTAGCACCCGTCAATACTGTATCACCAACACCTAAATTATTTCATGATGGACAAATTGAAGCTTATCAAAAACTGGCAGAGGCTTTACATGTTTATGACTGTAAACTAGGGATTCAGTTATTTCATCCAGAATATGATGTTGATGCTTTGGCTGAATTATTTAAAAAGGGAGATATGCAGGGAGCACGTGCGAAATTGCATCATGATATGTTACATTATATTGATGAAGTAACAGAAGAACAATTAAATGATATTTTAAGAAAAATGGGTGATTGTGTTAAACGTGCCTATCAGGCAGGTGTGGATGTGATTGAGGTTCATGGAGATCGATTGGTTGGGTCTTTATGTTCAACAATTTTAAATCATCGTCAAGATCAATATGGTGGTTCTTTTGAAAATAGAATTCGTTTTGCATTAGATGTTGTGAAAACAATTAAAGAATACGCTCCAGATATTTGTATTGACTATAAGTTACCAGTTGTGACTGTCAATCCAGATGGAAGTTTAAGAGGAAAAGGTGGCTTACTCATTGAAGAAGCTGTGAAGTTTGCGAAAATCTTGGAAGAAAAAGGCGTAGATATGATTCATGTAGGACAAGCCAATCATACAGGAAATATGAATGATACAATTCCAGCAATGGGAACAACACCATATTGTTTCATGGCTTCTTATACAAAACAGATTAAGGATGCTGTGTCTATTCCAGTTTCTGCAGTTGGACGAATTATTACTCCAGAGAATGGTGAAGCCCTTATTGAAAATGGTGTTTGTGATATAATCGGTCTAGGACGTTCTTTATTGACAGATCCAGACTATGTGAAAAAATTAGAAGCAGGGCAAGGTTCTCGTATTCGTCATTGTATGATGTGTAATAAAGGGTGTACAGATTCTATTCAAAACAGAAAGTTCTTAAGCTGTGTATTAAATGCTGAAAATGGTTATGAATATGAACGTGTGATTACACCAGCTAAAGATAAGAAAAAAGTTGTTGTTGTGGGCGGTGGACCAGCAGGTATGGAAGCTGCCAGAGTTGCGAAAACAAAAGGACATGATGTTGTGTTATTTGAAAAAGAAACAACATTAGGAGGACAACTGAATATTGCAGCTGTACCACCTAGAAAATATGAAATGAATCGTGGTATCCATTATTTAACAAATGAAATGAAAGAATTAGATGTTGATTTAAGATTAGGACATACAGTCTGTGCTCAATGTATTTTAGATGAAAATCCTGATGCAGTGATTGTGGCAGTAGGTGCTTCTAATGTGATTCCAGCTATTCCAGGAAGTGATTTACCACATGTCTATGATGCATGGAAAGTCTTAAATCATGAACAATTAGCTAATGGTCGTGTTGTTGTGATTGGTGGAGGTTTAGTTGGTGCAGAAACAGCTGAAATGTTAGCACAAATGGGTGCTCAGGTGTCTATTGTTGAAATGATGGATACGATTGCTAAAGAAGAATCAACAACTGTTCGACCAACAATGATGGCTGATTTTGAAAAACATGGTGTACAACAATATGTTAATACGAAAGTCACTGCCATTACATCTTCAACAGTGGAAGCCCAAAATGAAAATGGAACAATATCATTAGATTGTGATTATGTTGTTTTAGCTGTTGGAGCCAAACCAAATACTTTTGATACATCACTATTAGAAGAAAAAGGTATCCCAGTTTATGTTGTGGGTGACTGCCATGAAAAAGCAGCAGATATTAATCGTGCGATTGAAGAAGGCTATTTAGCTGCTAATCAAATTTAAGGAGTTGAATGAAGTGAAATATCCCCATTTATTTGAACCTATTCAAATAGGAACGCAAACAGTCAAGAATCGTTTATTTATGCCACCTTTATCAACTAATTTAGGTGATAAGGGTTATGTGACAGATGAACTTGTTGAACATTATAAAGCTCGAGCAAAGGGTGGTGTTGGATTATTTGTAACGGAAGTTGTGACAGTGGAACCAACCTATGTTTATTTGCCTGGTGATATGTCGATTCATGATGATTCCTTTATTGCAGGATGGAAAAAGCTGGTTGAAGGTGTTCATGAATATGGTGCTAAAATCTTACCTCAATTATTTCATCCTGCCTATATGGCCTTTCCTATTCCGGGAACACCACAGTTGATTGCCCCATCGCATGTTGGGCCTTATTATGCCAAAGAAGCACCTCGTCCTGTCACAAAAGAAGAACTGAAAGTGATTATTCAACAATTTGCTGATGCAGCTTTGAGAGTACAAAAGGCTGGTGGAGATGGTGTTGAAGTTCATGCGGCTCATGCGCATGGATTGTTAGGTGGTTTCTTATCACCACTGTATAATAAACGAACTGATGAATATGGTGGCAATATTGATGCACGTTTGAAATTGACTTTAGAAGTTATTGAAGCCATTAGAAATGCCTGTGGAAAAGACTTTATTATTGATGTACGTATTTCTGGTGATGAATATAGTGATGGTGGGTTAAATTTAACGGATATGGTTTATGTTGCCAAACAATTAGAAGCTCATGGTGTCGATATGCTTCATGTATCTGGGGGAACAACGATTGCCAGAGGAAGTTCTATTCCAGCACCGGGAACACCAATGGGTTCACATGTCGCCCTGGCAGCTGAAATTAAAAAACATGTTTCTATTCCTGTTGCGACAGTGGGACGTATTGTTGAACCTTGGGTGGCAGAAGAAATTATTGCCAATGGTAAAGCTGATGCCTGTATGATTGGACGTGCCAATCTCTGTGATCCTGAATTTGCTAATAAAGCAAAAGATGGACGCATTGAAGATATTCGTCCATGTATTGGGTGCTTACGTTGTTTAAATGGCATTATGTTTGGTAAGCCTGTTGCCTGTACAATGAATCCTTCATTTGCTTTAGAAAACGAAGATACATTACAACCATCTTTGATGAAAAAGAAAATCTTAGTTATTGGTGCTGGTCCAGCTGGAATGGAAGCTGCCTATGTTGCGAAAAAACGAGGACATGATGTTGTCCTCTGTGAAAAAGAAGATGATGTTGGTGGTGCTTTAAAAGCTGCCAGTGTTCCTATTGGAAAGCAAGATTTATGCCAAGTGATCAAATGGATGCGTCATCGCCTTGTTCAATCAGGTGTTGATATACGAACAAAAACAATGGTGACTTTAGAGATGTTACAAAATGAATTCCATGATTATGAAGTCATCGCATCAACGGGAGCCAAAGCTATTATCCCTCAATCTATGACATCATTTAAACAGTGGATGACAGGTGATGATATCTTGAATGGACGTGCTTTTCCAGGACGTAAAATTGTCATTGTCGGTGGTGGTTCAGTAGGCTGTGAACTGGCAGACTATCTGGCACCATTAGTGAATGATCATTTCCCTCGAAATCGTGATATAACAATCATTGAAATGGGACAGGAGGTCATGTTGAATGAATCTGGACCAGGTCGTTCATTGCTTGTCCAAAGACTCATGAAAAAAGGTGTCAAGATGATTGTGAATGCGAAAGTGGAACAAGTGACAAATAATCAAATCATTTATGTACAAAATCAACAATCTTATACAATTGATGATGCAGATACATTGGTTTTTGCCTGTGGCTATCGACCAGATTCATCTATAGAAGATATGTTGAAACAAGCGAATATAACTTATCATATCATTGGCGATGCCCATCAGGTAGGAAATATCAAAGATACCATCAGTGAAGGATATCAAGTCACAAAGAGTATTTAAATAAGGACTGTAGCGAAATGTTTTCGTTACAGTTTTTGTATAGATGAGGAAAATATTCGTTTTCTTTGATGTTTTGCGATATAATGGTAATAAAGGAGGGTCAATGATGGAAATATTAATATCGCGTATTTTAAAATATTTAAATGGATGTTTAGATGACGATTATATGTATCGTATTGGAAGTTTTGTTGTGAAAAATTATCATCAGATTTGTTGTTATGATTTTTCAAAGTTTATAGCCAAAGCCCATTGTACACAAGAAGAAGCATTATCATTTTTTAAACATTTAGGACTTCATTCTTATGAAGAATTTCATGAACAAATGAATTTAGATAAACAATTACGTTTAGATCAAATCAAAGCCAGAATGTTACATACACATGTAGATAAGTTTTTATCACATTTAAATATTAAATTTTCAAAAGAAGAATTTTTAAACACAATTGATGAAATTTGTGATTTGATTTTTCAAAAGAAAAGAGTTGTTATTGTGGGAGCACTTTATCCAAGTAGTATTGCTGTTGATTTTCAGACAGATTTAATTACTCTAGGAAAAGAAGTTATTGAGTATCATCATTTTGATAAATCATTTCAATTTAATGAGGATGATGTTGTTTTATTTATTACAGCTACAGGTCGTACAATGGAATATAATGCCAAAAAGATGGTGAAACAAAATCTTTGTGATGCTTATGTTGTATTGGTTACACAAAATATGAAATATATTCAATTTGAAAATGTTTGTCCGGATTATGTTGTTCATGTTTTAGGAACATTTGATGGCTTGGAATTTAGTTATCAGACGATGATGATTTTAGATTTAATGAGAATTCGTTATTATGAAAAGTTTTATTTAGAAGAAGAATAATAGGTGGTTATATGAAGAAGGGAATACAGTTTTTATTGGTGATGTGTTTTGCTTTGACATTGATGGGATGTCAAAGTGAAAAGAAAGAAGAAGTGAAAGAAGAAAAACAAGTTGAAAAAGAACCAGAAGTGAAAAAAACAGAAATCACGTTATCTTTTGTAGGAGATATTACTTTAGGTAATTATGCTGGTCAAGGCTATGAGGGGTCTTTTGATCAGGAATATGAAAAGCAGGGAAAGGATTGTCGTTATTTTTTAAAGAATGTAAAATCAGTTTTTGAAAAAGATGATTTAACTATAGCCAATTTAGAAGGTCCTCTAACAACAAGTCAAGATTATGCTGAAAAGACTTTTGCTTTTAAAGGAAAACCAGAATATGTTGATATTTTAACAGAGGGAAGTGTGGAAGCTGTTACTTTAGCTAATAATCATTCTCGTGATCATTTTGAACAAGGAATGGAAGACACAAAAGAGGTCTTGGATCAAAAGAATATTAAGCATTTTGGTTATGATGAAAGTTGTATTGTAGATGTCAAAGGTATCAAGATTGGTTTTTTAGGATATTCTTTTCCATATGAATTTACTGCAGAAATGAAAAAAGCAATTACAGATTTAAAAACAAAAAGTGATTTAGTTATTATTTATTATCATTGGGGAATTGAGCGTGATGAAGCACCTATGGATTCACAACGTCGTATTGCAAAGGAAAGCATTGATGCAGGGGCAGATTTGATTATAGGTTCACATCCTCATGTTTTACAGGGAATTGAAACATATAAAGGAAAGAAGATTGTTTATAGTTTAGGTAATTTCTGTTTTGGTGGTAATAAGAATCCTAGTGATAAGGATACAATGATTTATCAGCACACATTTTCTTTTGAAAATGATCAATTGGTAAAAGAAGATAATCAAATCATTCCATGTATGATTTCTTCGACAGCATCACGTAATAATTATCAGCCAACTCCTGTTGAGGGAGAAGATGCATCACGTGTTTTAGAAAAAGTGAATGAAATCAAATAGCATGAATTCATGCTGCTTTAAGCTGTTGATAAAGTATATAGAGTCAACAGCTTTTTTATATGATGTTTAAGATATATAAATTTAGTCAATTGAAAAAGTCAATTTTATGTTTTGTAAAGGTATAAGATTTTATTTTTTTGAAGAATGAGATAATTCTTTCATTGACATTATCTGATGGAATAATGCTAAAATAAATTGGAGGTGAATAATCATGCGCACAAAGTGTTCAGTTTCACAACAAATTATAAATCTAAAGAGTAAAAATATTAAGTTTAATATTATCAATGAGCAATCTGCTATACAATATTTGACACACCATACATATTACTTTAAGTTAAAATCTTTCGCTAAATCTTTTGAATACAATGAAGTAAAAAATGTATATATTAACTTAGATTTTGCCTATTTAGTGGAATTATCAAAACTTGATATGTATTTAAGGGAATATATTATCAAACTATCTTTAGATACAGAGCATTTTTTAAAAGTAAAATTAATTAATGATTTAACTCACAATGATCAAGAAGATGGATATCATATTATTGATAAACTTTTTATAAAATATCCATATATTAAACAAAATATAAATCATAAAAAGAATGATTCTGCATGTGCTGATTTGATTCATAAATACCAAAATAATTGGGCTATATGGAACATTGTAGAAGTCCTTTCATTTGGTGATTTTATTAAACTTTTTGAATTATATTACGAACTTTATCCAGAAAATAAGTCCAGAACAATCAATCATTTGTTATGGCCTTTAAAATTTATTAGAAATGCATCAGCTCATAATAATTGCTTATTAAACACTTTAAGAAAGCCCTATACTCACACACATTTATACAATAATACAAAAAATATAATTGAACCAAGCAAAGAATTAGTTCTTTTATTAACAAAAATACCAAACATCAGTAAAAATTCTAGACGAAAAAAAATTATGAATCCAGTAATCCATGATTTTATAGCAACTTTATTTTTATTTAATGAAGTTTGTACTAGTTCTGTCTTAAAAGAAAAACAATTTAACAGATGAAAAGATTTAATTCATGTCAGATTTATTAAACATAGGGATTATTTTATTAAAGACAATATACTCGTATCTCATTATGAATTTGTAAAAAAAATAGTTGATTATTTATACGAAAAATGCATATAATAAGTAGAAGGACAAAAACGAAAGTTTTATGTAGAACAATGCCAGCATTGTTCTACTTTTTTTATTTAAGGGTTTTATTTGATAATGGTGAATGATACAATATGATTAACAAATATCAAAGTGAGGAAAATATATGGATACTAAGAAAAAGGAATTGGATTTTGATTTTCAATCATGGATTAAAGAACAATATAATGATGATTATCAGATTGTAGAAGATAATGAATCTTTAATCAGATTAGTTACGGATTATGGAGAGGCTTCTATTCGTTTTACTGTTATTGAACAAAGCACAATTGTAGAGTTCTCTATTGTTTCTAAAAAAGATGATTCAGTGAAATTCTATCTTCATTTTGAGTTGAATGATGAAGATCATGCAAAACAATTATTTGATGAAATGGTAGAAACATTAGTTGGCTTAAAAAATGAAAAAACTTTACAAGTTCTTTTATCATGCTCATCTGGTTTGACAACGTCTATGTTTGCAGAGAACTTAAATAGTGTGGCAGGAATGTTAGGGTTGGATTATCATTTTGATGCTGTTTCTTATTTAAGTATTTATGAAGAAGTTGATAAATATGATGTTGTATTCATTGCACCACAGATTGGTTATATGTTGAATCGTTTAAAAGAAAGTTTAACAGATAAATTAGTCCTTCAGATTCCCACAACTGTTTTTGCTTCATATGATGCGCCAGGGGCTTTAAGATTTCTACAAAATGAACTTGAAGAGTATTATACTAACAAAACACAGGAAGCGCAAAAACATCATACGCATTGTATAGAATATGAAAATCGTATTTTATCTATTGTGATTTCTAATAATAAGGCACAAACAAGAATTTATTATCGTTTGAGTGATCATTGTGAAATTATTGATCATAATATGATTATCAAACCTTCTTTAAATGTTTATGATCTTTATGATATTATTGATACTGTTTTATTAAAACATCAATATGTGGATATGATTGGTATTGCAACACCAGGGATTGTTAAAGATGATCAACAGTTAAGAAATTCACCTGATGAAAAAATTCTGGATATAAAAAATGAATTTGAAAAGAAATATGGAATTAAAGTTTTAGTATGTAATAATGCCAATGCTGCAGTTGTGGGATTTGCATTAGAACATCCTGAATATCAAAATATTATCTTTCACTCACAACCATTTGGTTTTGGTGTAGGAGGACAAGGTATTATTTCTCATGGTCAGATTGTGACAGGAAGAAATGGGGTTGCTGGAGAAGTTCGTTATTTTATTCATCGTATGCAATTTTCTGATGAATGTGCAAAACTGGCATGGACGCAAGAAGGTGTATTAGAGCTTGTAACAAAATCATTATTACCTTCAATATGTATTATGGGACCTGAAGCAATTGCCGTGTACTCGCCTATGACAAATGATATGAATGAAGTCAGAAATAAACTCTTATCATTTATTCCTGAAGATTATATGCCAGAGCTTTATTCAATTAAAGAAATGAGTCCATATATGCTAGATGGTCTTACAAAACTATGTGTCAATGATTTAAAAAAGAATTAAAAAGATTGTATAAAATGGAAAAATAGCCTAATATTATAAGATAGTGAAAGTGAGTGAATAAAATGAAAGAAAGAATTGTATTTATGGGAACAGCATCATTTTCGTTGGCTGTTTTGAAAATGCTGATAGAAGAGGATTACAATATTGTTGGTGTTGTCACTCAGCCTGATCGTTATGTGGGTAGAAAAAAAGTTTTGACAATGCCAGATGTAAAAGTAGAAGCTTTAAAATATGATATTCCTGTTATTCAACCTGCACGTATTAAAGAAGATTACCAGGCAGTTGCAGATTTAAAACCTGATTTGATTATTACAGCAGCGTATGGTCAGATTGTACCACAGGCTGTTTTGGATATTCCTCGTTTAGGATGTATTAATGTTCATGCATCATTGTTACCATTATATCGTGGGGGTGCACCAGTACATCAGGCTATTATTGATGGACAAGAGAAAACAGGTGTCACAATTATGTATATGGTCAAAAAAATGGATGCTGGAGATATGATTGCCCAAAAAGAAACACCTATCTTAGAAGAAGATACAGTAGGTATTTTATATGATCGTTTAAGTGATTTAGGTGCAGAATTATTAAAAGAAACATTACCAGATATTTTAAAGGGAATAAATCAACGTATACCTCAAGATGAAAATCTAGTGACTTATGCGCCCACTCTTTCTAGAGAAGATGAACGTCTTGACTGGAATATGTCTGCTCGACAAGTTTATAATAAAGTTCGTGGAACAAATCCATGGCCAGGAAGTTATACAACTTATCAGGGAAAGACTGTTAAAATCTGGGCAGGACAGGTTCATCAATGTGAAAATGCGATGAAACATCATGCTCATCAGGACAATGGAACAATTGTCAAGATTTTTAAAGATGCTATTGGAGTTAAAGTGAATGATGGCGTTTATCTGATTACAGAATTACAATTAGAAGGTAAAAAAAGAATGTCTGTTAAAGATTATTTAAATGGACATTGCATTTTTGAAGTCGATACAAAGTTTGAATAAAACTTTGTATTTTCTTTATAAAGAGCTTGTATATTAATAAAAATCATAAAAAGGAAACGGAGATTATTTTGATTTAAAATATATCCATATGTAGATTTTTCATAGCTGTGTGATTCAATAGTAGTAAACTTTTTAAATCAATAGTGAACTTTCTATTTTTTATTCCATTTTTATGATATTCTCTTTTTAAGAGAAGTTATTGCATAAGAAGGTAACAATGTTTTAATAATAATCATTCAAGGAGCTAACATATGGATTATAAAATCATTCAAAAAGAAGCATTTCGTTTTGTAGGAGTCAGTAAACGTGTATCACTTCAATTTGAAGGTGTGAATAATGAAATTGTACAATTAGCAAGTGAAATAACAGAGGAACAAAAAAGAGAGTTGCATCAACTACAAAGTATGGAACCGTATGAAATCGTGAATGTATCTTATGATTCTGATACTGATTTTCTGGAAGAAAAAGGACAACTGACACATATGATTGGTGTCTTAACGACATGTGTTGATATTAGTGATCAATTTGATCAACTTTCAGTTCCTCCACTTACATGGGCAGTATTTCCAAATGAAGGACCATTCCCATCAACTTTACAAAACACAATGGCAAGTATTTATGCTAAGTGGCTTCCAACTTCTGATTATGAACTAGCATATTCATTATCATTTTCTTTTACAAAAATGGATGAACATCAAGATCATTATGCCTACAGTGAGGTTTGGATTCCTGTTCAATTGAAAAAATAAGAAAATAGAAAAGTTTAAGCAGTTTATTGGAATGATGAACTGCTTTTTTATATGATTCTACTTTTACGTGGTGTCCTTTTTATCTGTTTTCGTTATAATGAAGGCAGGAGGAATCATTATGGATCAAAAGAAAATAGGATTATTCATAGCAACTTGTCGTAAGAAAAAAGGATTGACTCAAAAACAATTGGCTGAAAAACTTTCTGTTACAGATAAATCCGTATCTAAATGGGAAAGGGGCATTCATCTTCCTGATGCTTCGCTTTATATCCCTTTATGTGAAATATTAGGAATAACTATAAGTGAATTTTTCTTAGGAGAATATGAAACAGAACATCATGAAGTTGTTCCACAAGTTTTAAAAGAAGATTATCATAAGATGCAACGCAATGAAAGATGGAATATGGTTTTATTTATCGTATCAATGCTTAGTGTATTTTGGATATCTTTTACGTGGCACTGGGATTTAGGATGGTTAATGTTGGAAGAACATTTGGCTCCATTTACGAATATGTATTATTTGTCATATGGATATTGGTTGGCTTATTATCTTATATTTAGAAGAAAAAAGTTTGGATATGTTTTGATGTGGATCATTTATTTGATTTTAGTAAGTGGTATTATAGCAAACTGGGGATATGCTTTTGATGTTATGTTAAATCATATTGATTTTTGGATAAATAGTGCATTCACAATCTGGGGAGTGTATAATGGAGATATAAGATTTCGTAATCTTTTAAAAAAGAAAAGTGAGGAATAAAATATGCGAATGGTTGATTTGATTGAAAAGAAAAAAGATGGATTCAAACATACTCCAGAAGAGATTCACTTTATTGTAGCAGGTTATACAAAAGGTGATATACCTGATTATCAGATGAGTGCATGGTTGATGGCCGTTTGTTTTCAAGGCTTAGATAAAGAAGAAACAGCTATTTTAACCAAAGAAATGATGCATAGTGGTGATGTCATTGATTTAAGTCGTATTCAAGGAATCAAAGTTGATAAACATAGCACTGGCGGTGTTGGTGATAAAACATCTTTGGTTTTAGGACCGATTGTGGCAGCCTGTGGAGTACCAGTAGCTAAAATGAGCGGAAGAGGATTAGGACATACTGGTGGAACATTGGATAAATTAGAATCTATACCAGGACTTCATATTATGATTGATGAAGAAGATTTTGTGAAGCAGGTTAATGATTGTGGATTGGCGATTATTGGACAGAGTGGTCATTTAGATCCAGCTGATAAAAAAATGTATGCTTTACGTGATGTTACCGCAACTGTTTCCTGTATTCCATTAATTGCATCTTCTATTATGTCAAAAAAACTGGCGGCCGGCAGTGATGCGATATTGTTAGATGTCAAATATGGTGATGGTGCCTTTATGAATACCATTGAAGAAGCAAAAGAATTGGCACGTACAATGATTGAAATTGGTGATTCGCTTGGCAAAGATACCAGAGCAACCATTTCTAATATGAGTCAGCCGTTAGGTTATGCTATTGGAAATAGTCTGGAAGTTAAAGAAGCTATTGATACTTTAAATGGGCATGGGCCAGAAGATTTATTAGAGCTTTGTTTACAGGCCGGAAGTCATATGTTAATTCAAGCTCAAAAGGCAGATTCATTACTTTCAGCCAGAAAGATGTTGCAGGAGGCTATTGATAGTAAACAGGCATTGAGAACTTTTTGTGCAATGGTGAAAGCACAAGGAGGAGATGATGCTTACGTTCGTCATCCAGAAATGTTTCCAAAAGCTAAAGAAGTCATTCCTGTTTACAGTCAGACAACCGGATATGTTAAGGATTTAAAGGCAAAACCACTGGGAATTGTCAGTATGAAATTAGGTGGAGGACGTGAAACAACGGATGATGAGATTGATTATAGTGTTGGTTTGATCTTGCATAAAAAAATAGGTGACTTTGTCAAAAAAGGAGATGTATTAGTTGAAGTTCATACAAATACTGGACTTTCTAAAGAATTACAAAAAGATATTTTGGATGCCTATGAGTTTTCAAATGAATTTGTAAATAAACCTATATTGATTGATGAAGTTTTATCATAATTATTTTCAAAAAATGATATTTTTATATCTGATATCAAAATTTGATGTATAATGATAATCGGTGGTGAAATTATGGGAAAATTTTTATTTTTTGATATTGATGGGACATTAGTAGGCAAATCTAAAATGGTCACAGAGAAAACAAAAATGGCTATTCAACAGGCAAGACAAAATGGACATCGTGCATTTTTATGTACGGGTCGTGCTCCTACTTCTATTGTAGGAGATATCAAGAATATTGAGTTTGATGGGGCAATTTGTAGTGCTGGTGGATTTGTGATTGTTGATGGTGAGTATATATTTGAAAATTTTATGAATCAGTATATCTTATCAGAAGTCATGACTTTATTTATCAATAATCATATTTTGTTTACATTGGAAACGAAAAAAGCTTTATATCAGACACCTGGTGTCAATGAGTTCTTTGATCAAAAACATCAAAAAGACTGTGAAAATAACTTAGAATTAATGCGTTTTTTCCAGTTAAGACGTATGGGGGAAAATCGTTTACCTATCAAAGATTTTAATATTTTAACTACAGGTGTTACAAAGGTTTGTTTTATTGCACCAAATAAACAAAGCTTTTATGATTGTGTACCATTTTTAGAAGAATTCTTTAATATTGTGACTTTTTCTAAAGAAGAGGATGATTTTATTAATGGAGAAATTATATTAAAATATTGTACAAAAGCAGATGGTATTTTAAAAGTTGTTAATCATTTTCATGGTCAAATGAAAGATACTATTGGTTTTGGTGATAGTATGAATGATTATCAGATGCTTCAAGAAGTCGAAACAGGTGTTGTTTATGAAGGAGCATCAGATAATTTAAAAGCGTTAGGAAAATATTTCTTTACTGATCCAGATCAAGATGGTATTTATAAGGTTATGAAAGAAATGGATTTAATAGGATAATACAATATCAGGCTTGAATGGAATCAAGCCTTTTTCAATGAAAAAAATTTGTCATTCTTTTCTTTAAAAGAAGCTTTTTGATGATAAAAATGATTTATTTCATAGAAAAATAAGTATTTGATTATTATTTTTGATACAATCATTATGTCTTCTATCTATTTGAGAAAAAACATGTTTTTTGATAAAAAAGGATTATAATAAAATTATCAGATAAGGAGGCTTCTTTATGGACATTGTTTTATCAAGAATTTTAAAATATTTAAATGGTTGTTTAGATGATGATCATATGTATCGTATTGGATTGTTTATTGTTCATCATTATGTTGAGATGGAAGATTATTCTTTACAAAGAGTGATGGATGAAGGTGGTTTTCAAGAAGATGAGATTTTAGATTTTTGTCAACATTTAGGTTTTCAGACTTATGAAGAATTTCAAAGCGAATTAGTAGCCGATTATATGTTACGTGTATCACAGATTCGTGCACGTATGTTAGGAATCTCTGCTTCACAGTTGATTGAACAGCTGGATGCTTCTTATGATAAAGACACATTTATCAAAGAACTTGAACAAATTTGTGAATTGATTTTTAAAAAGAAACGTGTCATTATCATTGGAGCATTATATCCAACAAGTATTGCGGTTGAATTTCAAACAGACTTTATTACTTTTGGTAAAGAAGTGATTCAATATCACCATTTTGTGAAAGATTTTCAATTTCAAAAAGATGATGTTGTGATCTTTATTAGTGCAACAGGAAGAACTTTGCATGATTATTTAAAAGAAAGTGCCGATCAAAACATTCATGATGCTAAGATTGTTTTATTAACACAGAATGTGAAATATAAAAAGAAAAATGATTTAGGTGCAGATTATGTGGTACAGGTACCGGGACGTTTTGATGGGATCCAATTTAACTATCAGATCATGATGGTCTTTGATATTTTACGTATTTATTATTATACAAAATATTATATTTAAGGAGTTTTAAAATGGATGTAAAAGCAATTATGTGTGATGTTGATGGAACATTATTAAATAGTCAAGGAATTGTTTCACCAATGACAGTAGAAATGATAAAAAAAGCAAGAGAAAAAGGAATTTTATTTGGTTTATCCACAGGTAGAGATGTGCATAGTGTCAAAACCCTTTTAAAATCATGGGGAATTGATGGATTGGTTGATGCAATTGTAGGAACTGGTGGAGCAGAAATTAATGATTATACATTGCAGGTTGAAAAATCAAGCTTTCCATTAGATGGTGCTTTGATTCAAGATGTGATTCGTCATTTTGAAGATATGAATGTCAATTTTGCGATTCCTGATCAAGGAATTTTATATGCTCCTAAAGATGATGAACATATTCAAATGTTATCAAAGGCAGATAAAGTCCCTTATCAAGTGGCCAATTTTGATGAATTTTTAAAAGAACCACGCGCAAAATTAATTATTATTTGTCATCCTGAAGATATGGATTCAGTTGTAGAAAGAAGTCAGACTTTTTCTAATGAAAAATATAAATCAGCTTCTTTGAAAACATCCAGTGAACTGTTTGAATATATGGATCCAAGAGTTACAAAAACACATGGCTTACAGGAAGTCATGGATATGCATGGCATTGATATGAAACAGCTTTGTACATTTGGTGATGCTGATAATGATTATGATATGACCCTTCATGCAGGTATTGGTGTTGTGATGGCTAATGGTAGTGAAAAAACAAAGAGTGTGGCTGATTATATTACAGATGATCATGACCATGATGGTATTGGAAAATTTATTGAAAAATATATTTTGTAAGCTTTCATTTTGATGAGAGCTTTTTTTCATGTATAATAAAACAAAGGAGTGGTGGATATGAATATAGCTTTGATAGCTCATGATTCTAAAAAACAAGAAATGATTGCTTTTGTGAAAAAGCATGAAGAATTTTTTAAACAACATACATTGTTTGCGACAGGGACAACAGGATTAAAAATTATGGAAAATACAGATTTGATGATTCATCGTTGTTTGTCTGGACCTTATGGTGGTGATCAGCAGATAGGGGGATATGTTGGTGAGGGAAAAATGGATTTTGTGATTTTCTTTAGAGATCCTTTGACAGCCCAACCCCACGAGCCAGATATCAATGCTTTAATGCGTGTTTGTGATGTGCATCAAGTTCCTTTGGCATCACATCAAAAAACAGCAGAATTCATTATAAAAACTTTAGAAAGTGAGGGAAAGTAAAATGCAGTATGAAATTCAGGGAACACCTTTTCCAGTTGTCATTTGTGAATTAGAAAAAGGTGAAAAAATGGTGAGTGATAGTGGTGCCATGGCTTGGATGGATCCATGTATGACAATGGAAACAACGAGTGGTGGTATTGGTAAAGCCTTTGGGAGAATGTTTTCAGGAGAAACAATGTTTTTAAATGTCTATCAGGCAAGAGAAACTGGTAAAATTGCTTTTGGTTCTTCATTTCCTGGTGAAATCAAAAAATATGATATAGCACCTGGTAAGGAAATTGTTGTTCAAAAATCATCTGTTTTAGCTTGTGAAGAAACGGTTGAAAGAAGTGTTTTCTTTCATAAAAAGATATCAACAGGACTTTTTGGTGGTGAAGGTTTTGTCATGAGCCGTTTATCTGGACATGGTGTTGCTTTTATTGAAATTGATGGTGCAACTGTGGAATATCAGCTAGAAGCTGGGCAAAAGCTCATTGTTGATTCAGGTAATTTGGCTTTAATGGATGCGACTTGTCAATTGACAACACAAAGTGTACCAGGTATGAAGAATAAATTATTAGGTGGCGAAGGTTTATTTCATACAGTCATTACAGGACCAGGTCGTGTTGTTTTACAAACGATGCCGATTTCAACAATTGCTCAAAGTATTATTCCTTTTATTCCAACAGGAAAATAAATTATGATCTTCAATATCAGTGGCCGTAGCGATATCATTGCTTTTTATAGTGACTGGTTTTTTCATCGTTTAAAAGAAGGATATGTCTATGTCAGAAATCCTTATTATCCGACACAGATTACTAAATATTTGATCAATGAAGATGTTGTAGATTGTTTTGTATTCTGTACAAAGAATCCTCGCCCCATATTATCACGTTTAGATGAACTCAAACCATATCCTTCTTTT
>NZ_NFLJ01000049.1 GCF_002160865.1 Massiliimicrobium timonense | reverse complement strand
TACTAAAATAGTCTTATCATTTAAAGTGATTATTTCTTATTCATTCACTTTGATAAGACTTTTTCTTTTATTTTGACTATTTTCTTTATTTTTCTTTTTATTTAATTTGGCATTCAACATTTTATATCATTTGATGGCGGATCAGAGGATTGCTGTAATCGCGCCCACTGCAAGACAGGCGGGGAGGCCAAGAAGCATACCAATACAGGACTGCTTGATATGAAAACGGTAGTCCTTATATTCTTCCATATCCTCTGTGCCTGGTATCCTGACTTTTTTCGAATGGCAAAACCAGATACAATCAAGTATCAGAGCGTCATACCAATCAATGATCAGCCAGATCAGGTAGGAATCCCGAAACCCTTTCCAGAATGTATCCGCTCCATTAAACTGTTTCAGGACAACAGCGAAGATGAACACAAAAGCAAGTAGGGCGATCCCCTTTCGGAGGATATCTGCCCTGGTATAGCGTTGTTCTCTTTTTTCGATCAATCCTAATTCCATACATTTCTCCCGTATGGCCGGGGGATAATCTCCCACTGAGGTAAGGGGATTTTTCAGCGTCAGTGACACAATCAGAACTGTGAATAATAAGATACCAATCAGACTTTCTATCATGACCGCCATATTCACTTTACCTCCGATATCCATTTTATCGTTTTATGGAAAGCGTCTTCACGGCTGCGCCTGCAATCTTCCGGATATTGTCTCTCAATTTTAAACATTTTCAGCTTAGATGGATTTAATGGAACAAGAATGTGGCTTGCTTTTTCATATTCCAAGACATCCACCCGGAAAGCAAACCGGTGTTTTTCCAGGCGGTTTACCATATATGCCACTGCCTCTTTGCTGGGCCACATGAGATCTTCCTTTGCGTAAATAAATAAAATGTTTCCCTGAATGTTCTCCACATGAATGGCTGTATCCTCATCAAAATGTTTCAGCGGTTCTTCGTAGATGTAGGATAACTCGAACTGCTGATGGAGGATGAGGTTCCGGATTGCCGGCCCATATTTCAGATGCGCTGTCATACACGGAAAATCTTTTCCCCTGTATGTGAATTCGGAGGCAGATGAAAAAGTTTTCGATGCCATGCTTTTATTCCCGTACATGCCTCCCCATATACAGTGGATCGGGGAGAGGGCAACAACGCCGCAGATATCCGGCATAAGAGAAGCGCAAAGCAATACCAGTTCAGCGCCTTTTGAAATGCCATACATGATAATCTTTTCATATCCTTTGTTTTTCAGCCACAGGATCGCTTTTTCAAATGGATCGACAGGCACCCGAACCAGTTCTTTCGGCAGCCCGTCTACGTTCCAGTAACAAATACCTAACGCGGCGATGCCGCACCTGGCAAACATAGCACCCACATTCATCGGGATATTTTCATTCCCTTCGCTGCCGCCTACTACGATGACGACCTTTTTGGGATCATGATCCTTAACAGGGACATGATAAAGTCCATAGAAGCCCTCCTGTGCAACCGTCACATATTCCACTTTCCTAACTCTCCCTGTTTTTGCAGCTTGGATTGCTGTCCGTATTTTCTTTCTTTATCCCATTTAGAGTCCTTTTTGCAAACATAGAAATCACACTTTTCTGCGCCCTCTGCAAGTGTACCTGTCCTGTATAACACGCCGCCCATGAGATCAGCAGAAATAAAATCCATGGCACACATATAGGGTATCAGTTCTTCCAAATGCTCCTGTTTTCCAAGCGCACACAGACCGCACCTGTGATAGTTGATGGTGTATTCGTCTGCATCCCTTCCGGGAATCGTCTCCGTCATCCAGTTGAATTCGCTGTCGGATATGGCATTTGCAATTCTGTCCTTCTTGACTTTCTTTTTTTGATATTCCATATCAAATGGATTTTTACTCCCGAAAGCTTTTTTAATGAGCGACGCCTGCATCGTGGCTGTCACCATTTCCCCGAACTGCTCATGGCTCATCGCCCCATCCATTGCCTTATAAACTGCCATCCAGACAATTCCGCCGGAAAGACAGATTCGCAGAGGATTTTTCGTAAAACCGCCTATGTCGGGTGTCCTCGCCAACATATCTTTAAAGTTTTTACGCGATTTCTTCTTCACCCTGAATGTATCCGTATTTTTGCAATTGGCTGCGATATATTTGAAAATAGCAGGTGTCATCGCTGACCACATCAGTTTTTCACAGATGGTGTTTTTCATATTCATGCTCCTCCTCCAAAACGTACTCATAAACGAGGGACTGATTGCCGGAGCCATCCTGAAAGGGCTTCTCTGCCACTTTCTTAAATCCACGTTTTTCATAAAACTCCCACGATGCAAGAGTGTTCGTAAAAAGCCGCACACGATCTGCTCCATCAGCTTTTGCCCGATTCAAAAATTGTGTGACCAATGCGGTTCCCAACCCCTTTCTGTAATTCCTTCTGGACGAAAGGGCAACGAGTTCCAGATCGCATTTCCCAACGGTTTCCTTATCCCTTTCCTGTAGCTGACGGAAAAAGGCATCAAACTGCTTCTGG
This sequence comes from Massiliimicrobium timonense, assembly GCF_002160865.1. Taxonomy (GTDB): domain Bacteria; phylum Bacillota_I; class Bacilli_A; order Erysipelotrichales; family Coprobacillaceae; genus Allocoprobacillus. The sequence continues at coordinate 13,954 of NZ_NFLJ01000049.1, read as the reverse complement.
AATGGTGCTGACATTTTATATCTTTTCAGATAGAACTTGAGGAACATTTTACACCAACGGCCATAGTGCTTTTTTGTCTCATACTGAGCTGCCAGAGCCTTGCTGAAACGCTTATCATATTTTCCACAGATGAATCCTACGACCTGATGATCCTCCGTTTCCGCAACATAGGTGAAATTGCATTTTTCAATCAGGATCTGTGCGTAGTCACGCAAAAGTATTTTATCGTTCTGATCCACAGAGCATGAAAAGAATCCTTCGTAGAAGCAATCCCCGCAGGCCGCAGCATCTTCTTCCTTATATGGACGAACAGTAAACATGGATGTACCCTCCTATGCGCAAATAGGTTAGTGATAACTAACTAATATTATATCAGGAGACATGCAGGATTGCAATTCATTTTTTACCTGTTAATCATTTGATAGTGACATGGCGGGTCATGAGAAACCTCCTTCCATTTTAGAGTAAAGGAAGAGCAGGAGACATAGTAAAAGATTTCCTGCTGAATGCGAATCGTATTCTGTTTTATATCATTTGATGGCGGATCAGAGGATTGCTGTAATCACTCCCACTGCAAGACAGGCGGGCAAGCCAAGAAGCATACCAATACAGGACTACTTAATATGAAAACAGTAATCCTTATATTCTTCCATATCCTCTGTGCCTGGTATCCTGACTTTTTTCGAATGGCAAAACCAGATGCTATCGAGTACAAGAGCATCATACCAATCAATGATCAGCCAGATCATGTAGGAATCCCGAACCCTTTTCCAGAATGTATCCGCTCCATTAAACTGTTTCAGGATAACAGCGAAGATGAACACAAAAGCAAGCAGGGCGATTCCTTTCTAGATGATATCTGACCTGGGAAACGTTGTTCTCTTTTTTCGATTAATCCTAATTCCATACATTTCTCCCTTATGGCCGGGGATAATCTCCCACTGAGGCAAGGGGATTTTTCAGCGTCGGCGACACAATCAGGATTGTGAATAATAAGATACCAATCAGACTTTCTATCATGACCACCATATTTACATTACCTCCACTCCAGATGGATCATTTTGAGCATTCCAAATCGATCTGAAATATCCATACTGATTTTTGTAATGATTTTTAATCCATCTCGTTTGATAAACTTGTAATACGGTTCATCCGCCAGTACTTTGACACCGCCACCCAAGGTGGTAACCAGATCTTCAGCCGAATTCACATAAAAAAACATTCGGGCATTTTCATGCCCCATCTGCTTCATATATTTCTTCTGCAACATTTTCATGCCGCTTTTATTTACCGTATCAAACACAAGCTCTATATTCCCGAAACCTTTCAGCATCTGCAAAAGGCCAAGAACTTTTTCCTCTTGAAAGTAATGGAACAAACCTCCTGCAGTAACCAGAAGAGGCGTATCAGGCATGTTCCTTCGGATCTGCCTGAGCCATCCGTCTGAAAAAGCATCCCCTGAAAGATAAGTTTCCTTCTCAGGTTCCGGGAGCAAACTACGCCGGTATTCGATTACATTCGGAAGGTCTACAGCATACCATTGGGTTTGTCCATTTTCATTGCGATCATACGTTGTCTCCAGTCCGCAGCCCAACTGTATAACAACACCATCCGGTTTACGTTTCAGGAAGTTCTGGATATGCCGATCCATATTAGCGGAACGGGATGCAGAAGCCAGAAGCGTGTATTGACTTTGATTTCCTGTTTCCAACAGTGCGGATGGCAGCTTTTCTTTTAATGAAAGTGCTTTTTTATCATATAAAATACCCGGAAACTTTTCGGTGGCGTAAATCCTTCCCACCATAGGAATAAACATTGTATCTTCTACTATACCAAATTCGGACATGGCTATCTATCCTCCTATATGCAAATGAGTTAGTAATATCTAACCATTATTATATCAAGAGGAACCGGGGATTGCAATTCGTTTTCAATTGCTACTCGTTTTCTTCCCATCCTTTCTGCCAGCTCACCGCATCATCAAAAGAGAAGGAGCCATTCAGCAATGTCATTAAGTTAAGGACTGAATGACATTGGACTTACATCTTCTTTACTTACGATGAATCAAATAATCAATACCTAATGAAATAAAAGCAGTGATTGGAAAAATAATCCATCCTGGATGCCACCAGTTCCATGTCAATCCCATCACACAATAAAGCATAGCTGCTAGAGGCATTGTGATTCCAAAAATACTACTTTGCTGCTTTTGAATTTGTTTATCTTTAACATACTCTTTATTATGAACAATGAATTTATACACACCATCTAAAATTCCATAATAAATAAAGAAGAATACAGCAATCGCAACACATAACATAAATTGAGCCGGTATCCATTGTGAGTTGGCAAAATGTGTTTCTGTTAATAACGCCACACATGCAAGTGAAACAATAATCAATAAAACACTACCAGCAATAGCTAAAGTCAAATGAGAGTGAAATTGTTGATATTGTTCCTGTAACTCTTGTAAATCACTAAAACTCATTTTTATTTCCTGATCTTCAATATTCTGATATGGATTTTTAGAAAGAGCAGCTACCATGATGACAAAAATACTTATACCAATAATGATTAAGAAGCCAAAACCACTCCATGTTTCATAAGGTGTATTTGAACATAAAATAGGAATGAGAAGTCCCAAAATCATGAATGATACAGATAATGCCATTTTTAATGCAAAACTTTTTTTGATTTGTATATAGTCGTCTATTTTTTGTTTTGACATTAAATAATAAGAAGTATCTGTTTTTTGAAAAGAATCATCATAATCTTCTTTTAATAAATAATCTAAACTCACTTGAAACAATTCGCTTATTAAAATCATCTTTTCCATCTCTGGATATCCATTTTGCGATTCCCATTTACTGACTGCCTGTCTTGATACATTTAATTGATAGGCTAAATCTTCCTGAGATAAACCTTTTTCTTTTCTTAATTGTTGTAACTTTTCTCCAAAACTCATATATCTCACCTCTTGTCTTAAGCATAGTCAAAATCAGCTCTATAAACCACCAACCTAGAGTTGTTTTTTGTCAACTAGAAGTTGCAAATAAGGGTTGCTACTTTATTTTAACATATTTTGACTCACAAAAATGTAAAGATTGCTTCAAACTCTTATAGATTAAAAAAATAAGTCTTCAAATTATCAAAGATGTATTCTTTTTATTATCATCTAACTGTCCTATTATAGTTAATAAATCTACCATAGATTCTTTTATTTGATACTTACCTACACCTAATGCATAGATATTACATATTTTTAATTTAAAAAAACAACTAAAAATCTGATTGTCCGCTAAAACACTGTACTTATCAGCACATTCAAGGATTGAAATACTTCAAATTACTACGATTTTACTACCATTGAATGAGCCTTGATACGTTAGAAATCCCAGATATGCAAAGATATGGTACAGCACATCAGTATTGAATAGATGAAAAATTGAATATCGCAAGTAGATTATGGAACGCCGATATTGACGTTCCTTTTCTATTTCCAGCCGTTCAGAAATGGACGGCTTTTTCTATATCCAAACGAAAGGAGAATTTTAAAAGCTATGAAAAAGATATTGAAGCGATTAGCTACAGGCTTCCTTGCCTTTGCGACTATCGTTACCGCTTTGCCGACAACGACAGTCCATGCTTCCGAGAAGCAGTATTGGACAGAAAGTGCAGAGCGTGTCGGTATCGTTGAAAAAGTAATGAATGACGGTTCTATCGGTTCGACATTCAACGAGGGACACATGACAGTTGAGGGCGAGGACGCTTTCTGCGTGGACATTAACACCAACTTCCGCAACGGCTACAAGACCAGAGCCGACGCAAGCACACGCATGAGCTACGACCAGATTTCAGATGTTGCCCTCTCAATCGAGTATGTCAATCAGTATGTGCAGAGCCACAGCGGATTGAGCAGTCAGCATATCTACCTTTTGAAACAGTGCGTCGTATGGCAGAGATTGAGCGTTCATCTTGGCTGGCAATGCGATAACGTCAGAGCTTCCTATGATGAAATCCCAAAAGCTATACAGGACGAGGTTTACGCTGGGGCGAAAGCCTTTGCCAGTGAGAACAAAGAACGCTATGAATGTGGCGGTTATATTTACTCTGGCGAGGGACAGGACATTGGACAGTTCTGGGCGAAACTTGCCGTAGGAAATGCCACCCTTAAAAAGACTTCCAGTAATGCCAGCATTACCGACGGGAACGGGCTTTACTCTATCGCTGGTGCGACATATGGCGTCTATTCTGATAAGGACTGTACGAAACAGCTTGCCACCCTTACGACTGATAACAGCGGAAATACTGATACCGTGGAAGTAAAGGCGGGCACAGTTTATATCAAAGAACTTTCTGCTCCTGCTGGCTATAAGGTGGACAGTACAGTCTATTCCTTAAATGTGGAAGCTGGCAAAACAGCGACCTTGAACGTATCAGATACGCCAAAGGTCACAGACACCTTGATTGAATTATTCAAGATTGATATGGAAACACAGAAAGACGCTCCACAGGGCGACGCTTCCTTAGAGGGTGCGGAGTTCACATGGAAATTCTATGCGGGACACTATACCACCGACAATCTCCCTAGCGAGCCTACCAAAACATGGGTGACAAAGACAATCGCTGAAAAGGACAGCGACGGCACTATCCACTACGTTTCCCGTCTTTCTGATGAATACAAGGTATCTGGGGACAGCTTCTATACACAGGACGGAAAGAACGTGCTTCCTTTAGGAACACTGACCGTTGAGGAAACGAAAGCTCCTGACGGCTATCTTCTTGACGGTGCATATATGCAGGCAAACGGTAGCGAGGAACAGATTAAGGGAATGTACCTTACACAGATTACCGAGGACGGCGACATTGCCGTACTGTCTGGAAGCAATCAGTATCATGTATCAGACAAGGTTATCCGTGGCGGTGTGAAAATCCAGAAAAGAGATTTAGAAACCAGCGATACCAAAGGTCAAGGAAGTGCGACCTTGAAAGACGCTGAATTTGAAATCATTTCCTTAAATGACAATGCCGTACTTGTCGAGGGAAAACTTTACAGCAAGAATGAAGTGGTAAAGACAATTCTTACCGACATTGAGGGCGTGGCTTCTACTTCTGCCGACCTGTTGCCTTACGGAAAATACCGTATCGAGGAAAGCAAAGCGCCAGAGGGCTATCTGACGGACGGTGCAGAACCGATTGAATTTGAAATCACAGAGGACGGAAAAATCGTTGACCTTACAGGTACAGACACATCAATCTACAATCAAGTGAAGCGTGGCGACCTAGAGGGTGTCAAGATTGGTGCTGGCACACACCAGCGTCTTGCGGGAGTTCCGTTTAGGATCACCAGCAAGACCACAGGTGAAAGCCACATTATCGTAACTGATGATAACGGGCAGTTCTCCACTTCTTCTGACTGGGCTTCCCACAAGAACAACACCAACGCAGGAAAGACCAGTGAGGACGGTATCTGGTTTGGAACGAGTGAGCCAGACGACAGCAAAGGTGCTTTGATTTACGATACCTATATCATTGAGGAATTACGCTGTGACAGCAACAAAGGCTTTGAGCTTATCCCGCCGTTTGAAATCGTAGTGTCCAGAAATAATGTGACCGTTGACTTAGGGACACTTACTGATGAATACGAGAAAGAAATCTCTATCCATACCACAGCCACAGGCAAGGACGGCGAGAAGTCTATCGTGGCTGGCAAAGAGGTAACAATCGTTGACACGGTTACGCTTGACGGGCTGGAAAAAGGCACAAAGTATCAGTTGAAAGGCTGGCAGATGTTGAAAGAGGAAAATGCCGAGCTTCTTATCGACGGTCAGCGTGTGGAAAGTGATTACACATTCACAGCCGACAGCGAGGAAATGAAAATTGAAATAGAATACACGTTCAACGCTTCTTCTCTGGGCGGTCAGAACCTTGTTACCTTTGAGGAACTTTACGACCTTTCCAATGAGGACGAGCCTGTAAAGGTGGCTGAACACAAGGACATTGACGACGAGGGACAGACGGTGCTTATCACAGAGCGTATCATCTCTATCCATACCACAGCGACCAGCGAGGACGGAAAGAAAGAGATTGAAGCTGGAAAAGACGTGACAATCATTGATACCGTTACTCTTGACGGTTTGGAAATCGGCACTAAGTATCAGCTAAAAGGCTGGCAGATGATTAAGGACGAAAACGCAGAGCTTATCATCAATGGTGAACGTGTTGAAAATGACTATACCTTTACTGCCGACAGCGAAAGCATGGAAGTACAGATTGCCTTTACATTCGACGCTTCCGAGCTTGGCGGGAAAGAGCTTGTGACCTTTGAGGAATTATACGATTTGAGCAATCCAGATGAACCGACAAAGGTTACAGAGCATAAGGACATTGAGGACGACGGGCAGACGGTGACAATTACAGAAGTACCAGAAACGCCGGAAGAACCAACAGAGCCAGAACAGCCGACCACACCAGATACACCAACAAAAACAAGCGACGCTCCAAAGACAGGCGATAATACAAACATTGCACTATTCTTAGGACTTCTTGTTCTCTCTGGTGCAGGCGTGGCAGGAACATACTTCACCAAGCGTCGTAAACGCTCATAGGATTATCTTCCTATGATGATGAAGAAATCACGCTCCCCGCCGATACATGGAAACGGCAGAGCTTCCCTTTATTCTGGCTTGTCCGCCACCCACCTGTAAGCACACGGACAGTCAAGGGTGCTTTTAAGCATTTACCTGCCCTTGACGGTCTGGGGGCTTGCGGGTATCACACCACCAGCCAGAATAAAAGCATGGACAATCAACAGATTTTATAGAAATGAGGTATGAACACATGAAATTGAAATATATCGTGCCTAACATGGCACAGACATTTGGAAATTTGGAGTTTGCAGGAGAAAATGACGTGGAGCAACAGCGTGTCAATGGTCGTTTTGTTCCCGTGACGAGAAGCTATAACCTTTATTCTGACATTCAGAGAGCCGACGACATTATCGTGGTGCTTCCCGCAAAGGCTGGGGAGAAGCGTTTCAAGTATGAGCAGAAAGTCAAGCTCGTCAATCCTAAGATTACCGCTGAGGGAAAGAATGTGCGAGGTCGTGGCTACACCAACTATATCTTAACGGCTGATGATATGCTTCCAGCCGAGGAAGGCAAGTAAAGGGGGATAACAGATTATGAGATTAGCGAATGGAATTGTGTTAGATAAGGAAAAGACGTTTGGAGTGCTGAAATTCTCCGCATTAAGACATGAAGTGCGTGTAGAGAATGAGGACGGGACGACAACCGAGGAAATCAAGCGTAGAACTTACGATTTGAAGTGCAGTCAGCAGGAACGCACGATACAGGTATCTATCCCAGCGGAAATCCCTGTCAAGGACTATCCGTACAATGCCGAGGTGGAGCTTGTCAATCCCGTTGCCGATACCGTGGCAAACGCCAACTACCGAGGGGCAGATGTGGAATGGTACATCAAGGCAGACGACATTGTGCTGAAAAATAAAGGCGGTCAGCCCGCAGGAAATCCACAGAGCCACGCTCCACAGGGACAGCAGAAAAAATAATTAGTGCGGAACACTAAAATACTATACTTGCAATTATGGATATGATATAATTTGCTCACAAAACTTAATCATAAGGAGGAAAGGCAATGGAGTTATTTTGGATAATTGTGGGCGGTGCTTTGCTTTGTGGTGGAGTAGGTACTATCTGGAATAAGAAAAATAAAAAATAACAAAGGTAAATCAAAATTAAACTATTTTAAGTGTTACAAAGCGGTTAGTCTTTACGATTGACCGCTTTTTCCATATCCAGAAAGGGGTGTTTATGAACCTATACAAATACAAAGGAAAGCGTATCAGAGCCAGCGACAAGAACCTTGTGTACCGCTTCTGTGCGGGTACGCTCCTGTTCCTGTTCATAGCGGTTCTCCTGCTACTGAACATGGGACAGCTCATGCGTACCGATTGGGAGCATTTCAGCCTGCTTGATAATGGCGTGACGCTTTCTACATACAACTTCATAACCATAGGGATAGCGACTGGTATTTGTGCATTGGTCGCTTTTCTTTATTACCGCTTCTTCCATGACAGCTTCAAGAAGCTATTACACCGTCAAAAGCTCTCCCGCATGATACTGGACAATAAGTGGTATGAAGCACAGACCGTACAGGACAGCGGTTTTTTTACTGACCTGCAGAGCAGATCAAGGGAAAAAATCGTCTGGTTTCCTAAAATCTATTATCAAATGGACACGGGACTGCTTCATATCCGCTGTGAAATCTCTTTGGGAAAGTATCAAGACCAGCTCCTTAGACTGGAAGATAAGCTGGAAAGCGGGCTTTACTGCGAGCTGACCGACAAGACGCTCCATGACGGCTATATCGAGTACACCCTGCTCTATGACATGATAGCGAACCGTATCACGATTGACGAGGTAAAAGCAGAAAACGGGGGCTTGCGTCTGATGAAGAACCTCACATGGGAATACGACGCACTCCCTCACGCCCTTATCTGTGGCGGGACTGGCGGTGGAAAGACCTATTTTTTGCTGACAATCATTGAAGCCCTCTTGCAGACCAACGCCCAGCTTTACATCTTAGACCCTAAAAACGCTGACCTTGCGGACTTGGGTACGGTCATGGATAACGTGTACCACACCAAAGAAGATATGATTGAATGTGTCAATGCGTTCTATGAGGGCATGGTACAGCGAAGCGAGGAAATGAAGCACCACCCAGACTACAAGACAGGCGAGAACTATGCCTATCTGGGCTTACCGCCCTGCTTCCTTATCTTTGACGAGTATGTGGCGTTCTTGGAAATGCTGGGGACAAAGGAAAGCATGAGCCTACTTAGCCAGCTAAAGAAAATCGTCATGCTTGGCAGACAGGCGGGCTATTTCCTCATTGTCGCCTGCCAGCGTCCCGACGCAAAGTATTTCAGCGACGGTATCAGAGATAATTTCAACTTCCGTGTGGGCTTGGGACGTATCAGCGAGCTTGGCTACGGTATGCTTTTCGGAAGCGACGTAAAGAAACAGTTCTTCCAGAAGCGTATCAAAGGACGTGGTTATTGTGACGTGGGTACGAGCGTCATATCGGAGTTTTACACTCCCCTTGTACCAAAGGGACATGATTTTTTACAGACTATCGGCTCTCTTGCACTGGCAAGGCAAGCCGTATCAGATGAACGAAAGGAGAATTGAAAAATATATGGGACTTTTAGAAATGGGTTACAGCGACCCTACCGCAGATTTGCACGTTGAGGGTGTCTGCGTAGACTTTGACCGCTTCCTTGCGGATTTGAAAAGTGTCGCTGGTACGACTGACGATAAATGTGAGGAATTTCCGACAGAAGCCTATCATGCACATATGGAAGATATTCTGACAGAAGCGGGACTTGGGAGATTGAAACTTCCGTTGCTCTTTTCCGTGGTGCTGGACGAATGGCTTTCCATTCATGGCTTCAACTACCGTTTTACGTTTCTTGTGGTGGATAAGGATTTTTTCAGACAGATATACCACGAATATGAGATTGACAAGGATATTGTCAGAAAATGCCTTTCTGCTGATACCGACGTTATCGTAGTTTATACGGGCGTAACAAGGGTTGACTGAACCACTGATGGCTGGAACGGTCAGCGAAGCGACCCAGACCGTGCAAGCCGTCCTGTGGAGCAGGGCTTGCCCTGCTCCACGAAAGAAGCCCCTCGGTATCTAACAGAGGGGCACAATTCCGCTGGAAACTACGGTCAAAAAGTCTGGAAATCCCGCTTGGTATAAGGATTTTCTGGAACTACTGACCGACTGTGACAATCGGCGGAAAATATCACACTTTCATGATTGGGGGTATGCAGGCTGAATGAAAGCACCTTTATAACCGCCTTGAAAGAGAAACGCCAGTCTTATGGCGTGTCCCAGACAAGGCTTGCAATCATGGCTGGTATCAGCCGTGAACACTTGAACCGTATCGAAGCGGGCAAGGTAACGCTCACGGACGATATGCAGGAAAAGCTCATGGACGCTGTTGAGAAATTCAATCCCGACGCTCCCATGTTCCTGCTGTTCGACTATGTGCGTATCCGTTTCCCCACGCTGGATATACAGCACGTTATCAAAGATATATTGAAGCTCAACATTGACTATATGCTCCATGAGGACTACGGACACTACAAATACACCGAGCATTACTATCTGGGTGATGTGTTCGTCTACACCTCACAGGACGAGGAAAAAGGCACGCTTCTGGAGCTGAAAGGAAAAGGCTGTCGCCAGTTTGAAAGCTATCTGCTGGCACAGGAGCGAAGCTGGTACGACTTTCTCATGGACGCTCTGGTTGAGGGCGGTGTGATGAAACGCCTTGACCTTGCCATTAACGACAGGGCGGGCATACTGGATATTCCAGATCTGACCGCCAAATGCAACCGTGAGGAATGTGTTTCCCTGTTTCGTTCTTTCAAGTCCTATGCTTCCGGCGAGCTGGTGAAGCACAACGAGCAGGACAAGGCGGGCATGGGACACACGCTGTATATTGGTTCTCTGAAATCAGAAGTCTACTTCTGCTGTTATGAAAAGAACTACGAACAGTACGCAAAGCTGGGAATACCGATTGAGGAAGCTCCGATAAAGAACCGCTTCGAGATACGACTGAAAGATGAAAGAGCTTATTATGCCGTCCGTGAACTGCTGACCCATTATGACGCAGAACAGACGGCATTTTCTATCATCAATCACTATATCCGCTTCGTGGACAGAGAGCCGGAGAAGCGAAAAACAGACTGGAAGCTAAATGACCGCTGGGCGTGGTTTATCGGGAAAGACCGCCCGCCTGTCAAGCTGACGACAGACCCAGAGCCTTACACATTGGAAAGGACGCTGGGCTGGATAAGCCGACAGGTCGCTCCTACGCTGAAAATGCTGAAAAAGATAGACGCTGGCAACAGTACAAGCTATCTGAAAGAGATTGAGGACAACGCAAAGCTGACAGAAAAGCACTTGCAGATAATCAAACAGCAGACAGCGGACACAGAGGAACTTATCACAGAATAAAGGAGAAATTTGATTATGGCAGAACTTGTCAAGGACTTAGTGCTGGTATCGCTGGGAATGGGTATCGGCGTTGTCCTTATGTGTATCGCACAGGTCAGCAAAATGGCTGACGAACAAATGGAAGAAATCAAAAAAGAAAGGATTGATAAAGAATGAATTTCGGACAGAACTTATACAACTGGTTTTTAAGCAACGCACAATCTTTAGTGCTTATGGCAATCGTGGTAATCGGTATCTACTTAGGATTTAAGAGAGAGTTTTCTAAGTTAATCGGCTTCCTTGTGATTGCCTTAATCGCTGTGGGGCTGGTATTCAATGCCGGCGGTGTCAAGGACGTGTTGTTAGAGCTGTTCAACCGTATCATTGGAGCGTAACAATCAATAGTTTGCGGACACGCAAACTTACCTGTCCCCCTATGGGAGTTCGGGCATAGGGGGAATGAAAGGGGGTGACGGAATGGTACACAGATAAAAGATAGTCATGCTATGAATTTCATTGAATGGCTGATTTTCAACTGATATAATGTGGATATAGAAATTGTTAATATTTTTCAAACAGTCTCATTGCATAGGTAAGATAAACAGATTATCCTTAAAGTAGGAGGTGGTAAAAATGGCAAATGAAGATAAAAAGGATTTTAATGCTATGTTGCATGATAATAAGGATATGCCAAAATTCCAAATTATTACAGACCAGAAAAGCATTGAAAAATATGGCGGAAGTAAAATGTACTTTGCTCCACCCATTGACTATGATAGAGTAATGAAAAAAATTCCGTATGGGAAAGTTATTACTGTTGGAAAAATACGAGAATACTTTGCAAAATTGAGTGGCGCAGATTTTACAGAACCGATTACAGCAGGGATTTTTGTTTCTATTGTAGCATGGGCAAGTTATCAGCGTTCAGAAGATGAAACACCTTATTGGAGAACATTAAAAGCAAACGGAGAACTAAATCCTAAATATCCAAATGGTATTGAAGCACAAAAAAAGAAGTTGGAAGATGAAGGACACATTATTATTCAAAAAGGGCGAAAAAATATACGATATTATGTAAAGGACTACGAAAAATATATTTTTGATTTGAGCATATAAATCCTATTACAATTTCATATCCCACACACAAAGCGGTTACTCCATTGGAGATCAACCGCTTTTTCTATACTAAAATTTAAGATTCGAGTGATTGATTGAACGATATTTTTATGGATATGCAGGCAAAAATCGGGTGTCCGTATCTCTCCGACCTGCCCTATTACAAGCGTGCGGTCTGGTTTGAGATGAAACGCCTTTGCCTGTCTGACTATCCTAAGAAACAGTTAGAAGATTTTTCACGCTATGTATTCGGTGTGCCTTACGCCGTCATACAGAAAGCGTTGACAAGAGAGGACGTGATGAAACATGGAAGAAATGCGTGTGCAGATTGAAGCAAGAGAACCGACAGACGGCGAGATACGGGCCTTTTGGTTCACCCTGCCTATCGACACGGAACAGGTGGAAGAACTGCTGGGGATTGATGTAGATACAGACTATTACTATATCACGGACAAGGAGCTTCCCTTTGCTGATGAAGTGCAGGAAGATACCACCATTGAAAAACTCGACGACCTGTACCATACCTATGAAAGCCTGCCCTCTGACTTGAAAGAGGACTATGGGGAACTGATGTGCTATTTCTCTGACCTTGACGAATTGCACAGATACAGAAACGACATCATTCATTACTCATGGTGTAAGAACATGACGGACGTTGCCCGCCACATACTGAACAACGACCCAGACTTTACTTCCCTTAGTGAGAGCTTCACCCGCTATTTTGATTTTGAAGCCTACGGGCAGTACCTTGACGACAACGGACGCTTTGTGGAAACCGACCACGGTATCTATGAACTTCCGTAGAAAAGAGGTGTGTGCCTGTGGTTGACGACATGAGGGTGTATATCGCTAATCTTGGCAAGTACAACGAGGGCGAACTTGTGGGAGATTGGTTCTCTTTCCCTATCGACGAGGAAGATGTTGCAGAGCGTATCGGGCTGAACAGCTATTATGAGGAATACGCTGTCCATGATACCGACAACTTCCCTATTGAAATCGGGGAGTATATCTCTATTCAAGAACTCAATGAGATGTACGAGATGATTTGCGAGCTTCCCGACTATATCACTGACGCTCTGGACGAGTTTGTTTCCCACTATGGAAGTCTGGAAGAAGTCTACGAACACAAGGACGACATTTATTTCTATCCAGACTGTGAGGACATGACCGACATTGCCTATTACTTCATTGACGAGTTACAAGTGCTGGGCGAGATACCGCTACCGTTGCAGAACTATATCGACTATGAAGCATACGGCAGGGACTTATCCATAGAGGGGACATTCATTGAAACAAGCCGAGGAATATGCGAGATACCATATTAGAGCTGGCAGATCAGCGACAGATTAAGTCGCTACTGTCAGCTTTTTCTATCAAGGACAGTCTGAAAAATGGCTGTTCTTTTCCATTACAACGAAAGGAGCTGAAACGAATTGAAGAAGATTAAGAGCTACACGGGTATCTGGAACGTGGAGAAAGTCTTGTATGCAATCAATGACTTTACTCTCCCGTTTCCCGTTACCTTTACCCAGATAACGTGGTTTGTCATCACGGAGTTTGCCGTCATTCTCTTAGGAGACTTACCGCCGTTATCGCTTATCGAGGGGGCGTTTTTGAAATATTTCGGTATTCCCGTTGCCCTCACATGGTTCATGAGCCAAAAGACCTTTGACGGCAAGAAGCCTTATAAATGTCAATATAATTTTGTACAAAAATGATCATTTATGATGTACAATTATGTTCCTGTTCAATATAACTAGGAATACTTCTTAATATTAGGATTCCTCTTCGTTTGGCTTCATAT
>NZ_NFLJ01000048.1 GCF_002160865.1 Massiliimicrobium timonense | reverse complement strand
CGTCTTTCCAAACAGATAGCCATCATACCATTCCTTCATCTCTTGACGATTATCCATAAGATTATAGTATTTCAAAAGTTCATCAATTTCTTCTTGGGTAAATCCAAAGCAATCAGAAGTTTCTACATCCATGATGGTTCTCACTGTAAAGTTGTTAAGACCTGTAAAGATGCTTTCTTTAGATATTCTAAGACAGCCAGTCAATACTCCTCTTTCCAGTGCATCATTAGTTTTTAAAGCAGATGAAAAGACACTTCTTATAAAATCAACCATTTCATCATAGTAGTCATGTTGATAGGCACTCTGTAAAGGCACATCATATTCATCTATGAGAATGATGACTTTTTGATGATAATGTTTTTCTAAAAAAATACTCAAGTTATACAAAGCATCTCTTAAATCACTCTCAGAAGATTTTTTATAATGATAGTTATCAATGATTAATTTTTCAGCTTCACTTAAATATGGACTGTCCTTTAATTCAAAATAATCTTCAACAACTTTTGAAATCATAGCTTTAAATTTATCTATTTGCAAATTCATATTTTCTCTAGATAAATCTTTCAAAGATAGAAAAATGACAGGATATTGATTTTGATGAAGCATGAGATGTTGATGTTTTGATACATTCAAACCCTCAAAAAGATAAGCATTCTCTTTTTCCTTGTTAGAAAAGAAATAATAAAGCATACTCATGTTTAACGTTTTTCCAAAACGTCTAGGTCTTGTATACAGCATCACCTTGTCACTTAAGACATCATCTATAAGCATTGTCTTATCAACATAATAATAATTCTTATCCATGAATTCTTTAAAATTTTCTGTTCCTGTTGTGATACGCTTCATTATAATCTTTCCTTTCTTTATGATTACATTATACCATAGCAATTTATAAAAGTCATTGAGATAGATAGGGTTCAATAATGAGATTTTTAAACAACAAAAGTAGAATAAGTCTATAAAGTGTTGTTGTTAATTCTATTGATAAATATGTCAAAAAGAATATGATAAAAATATAGATAGATATATGCTGTAAGCAATAAAATGAATAAAAATCAAGTTTTTTTCCAAAAAAGACTTGACTGTAAAGTGACTCTATAGTGTTCAATGAAGGCAGAAAAGGAAAGAAAATCAAATGTGAGGAGGAAAATGATATGTTAAAGAGTCATTTAGGTTTTCAAAAAACAACGAATAAAGTGAGCATTGGAAGAAGATTAACAAAGTCATTATTAAAAAGAAAGATTTTTATTCAAGTCATTCTTTCATGTTTATTAGGTGTTGCGATGTATTATGGTGTTAATACAAGCTTATCTGTTTTGGTTGGAACAATGATTTTATTTATAGTCATTCAAGTTATTGCTTATGGATTAGGATTAGGTGAAATGAATACTTTATCTATACAGCCACATAGTCAGTTATTTGTAGAGTTTGATGATTCTGGAATTCATTATGTTGATAATAAAACTTTTAAAGAAAGAATAAAATATGCAAGAGATATGCTTAAAGGAAAAGAACAACTTCATCATGTTCATTATGATCAGATTGATCATGTTCAAGTCCAAAAAGTTACAAGATTTATGAAAATTCCCGGATCAAATCTTGCAACAGAAATGAACACATATGATTATTATTTTCAATTAAAAGATGGGAAAACATATAATCTGATTAATGCTATGATTCTTCAAGATGATGGCCAGAAAATTGATACTATTTTAAATCAATATATACAAAATAAACAGGAGAATAAATAAAATGAAAAGAAAAATATTGATGATTTTAATGAGTTTTGTATTAGTAGGATGTGGAAAAGCAGATGTTCCTAGTTTTGATGATGCGAATACTACAGATGTGAATGGTTATCATACTTATTATAATATGGATAAGTTATGTGCCCAATTAGAAAGAGTAGATAAAAAATATGATATGACTGATCCTCAAGATATGATGAATCAAGTGGATTATGTTTTTGTTGGAACAATGGATCAATATGACAAATCTCAAATTTATGATAATGGAAAAATTAAACAAAGTATGAAAATTACAATTAAGAAGATGATCAAAGGTCAATTAGATCAACAAGTGACTATATGGCGAGATGGTGGAAGTGTATCGGCTTCAACTTATGCTAACTATCCAAAAGAAACTTTGTTAGATAAAGGCAGTTTAGAACAGCTACCAGATCAAATTAGAAGTACAGCATATGTTGAGGTTGTACCAGAAGCTTATTTTAGAGCACAACAACAAAAAGATTATTTGTTCTTTGTCAAAGAAAAAGAAAATTTAGAAGTTTATAATGATGCTTATGGTATGTTAGAAATGATTGATGAAGAACATGCTAAAAATGTTTATACTGATGCAAAATGTAATATTTCTCAGTTAAAATCATAAAGGGGATGTAAACAATGAAATTTGCGATAAAAAATTTATTGAGGCAAAAGAAAATATCTTTATTATTTGGTATAACTATTATGATTATGGCTGTAATCTGTTATATTTTCTTAGCATTACTATATGATCCTTATTTTGCATTAGATGTCAGTTATTATAGTAAGATGATGATGGGTTCAGCTACAACACTATTTGTTGTGATGTTTACTGGATGTCTGATTATTTATACGAATATCTATGTTTTAGAAAATAAGAATCAAGAAATTTCTTTAATGAAAATATGTGGGATGACAAATAAAAGATTTATTTTCTATCTTTTTTATCAAAATACATGTCTTTATTTCATCGGAAGTCTTGTAGGTATTCTACTTGGTATTTTGATAACACCTTCTATGATAAATTATTTATATGTTCTTATAAATATCAATACTGATGTTTATATTTTAAAAGATACACTCTTTCAAACAATATTAATGATGTCTTGTTTATATGTGATTTCTTTGATTTTAAATATTGGCTATGTGTATCGTGGAAATATAATCAAGATGTTGAATGGAACAAAACAAAATAAATATCGAAAAGCAACATTTATAACTCTTTCAAGCCGAATTTATATCATTATTTATCTTTGTGGTTTATTATTAACTATTTTTAATGAACATCAAACAACAGCATATATTATCTTTTCAGTTATAGGAACTATAGGAACATATGGAATCATAAGATATGTTATACCTGAATTTATTGAAAAGAAAAAAAGCACAAAATGGTTGAATCAAGTTGATCAACTGATTGTCTATGGTGAAATCTTTTTAAAACTAAAATATACAGTTTTATTTATACAAATATTTATGATTGTAAGTATTATTATGGTCACTTTGGTTTGTTTTAATCTTGATAACAGTATTGAGATGTATAGAATGATTATAGCTTATATCATTATGTTACCGATGATTATGTTTTGTATGACATATAAGAATTTAATGATGAATCATCAAAAGAAAAAATCACTACAACTTATTCATAAAATGGGAATGACAAAAATACATCAACTGACTTTATTAAAAAAAGAATGGTTACTTTTCTATATGATGGTAAGTTTATTACCAGGTTTATATATTATTGTTATTTTTATAAAATTCTATATCTTGAGTCATATGTCATTCACTATTATTGCAGTGATTATGGGTTATTTTATATGTAATGTATTGATATCAATGCTGATTTGTTATTATTCAACAAAACAATATTTAAAGGAGGCTTTGTTATGAATGGTGTTATTATAGTGGCTCAAAGTCTAACAAAAATATATGACCAGATGACAGATTATCCAGTGAAATCATTGGATCATGTTTCCTTAGAAGTGAAAGATGGAGAATTTATTGCTATTATGGGGCCATCGGGTTCAGGAAAAACAACTTTAATTCAATGTCTGTCAACGATGGATCAACCTACAGATGGTCAGGTTTATTTATATGGTCAACCCTTATCTCATTTCACTGATTATGAAATTTGTCAGTTTAGAAATCAAAAAATTGGTTTTATATTTCAAGATTATCAACTCTTAGATTATTTAACAATTGAAGAAAACATTGCTTTTCCCTTATCAATGAATAATGTCCCTACCAACAAGATTAAAGAAAGAGTACAAAAAATTTCTTATAAAATAGGAGTTGAAGATATATTAAAAAAATATCCGGGAGAATGTTCAGGAGGACAAAAACAAAGAGTTGCCATAGCAAGAGCATTTATAGGGCAACCAGAGATGATTATTGCTGATGAACCTACAGGAAATCTCGATAGTCAAAATACCTTTGAATTAATGAATATTTTAAAAGCATTTCATGAAAAAGAACGTAAAACGATTGTATTAGTCACTCATGATGTTATGGTTGCATCTTATGCATCAAGATTATTATATATACAAGATGGAAAAATAACAGAACAGTTGCATAGAGATGATTTTCAAAATCAAAATGAATACTTTAAACATATTGTGAAATTGAATTCTCAAGAAAGATATATGTTATTTCAAAATGGATGAAGGAAACTTTTTGTTTCCTTTTTTCTATATCTGCATAGATATTTTGAAAAGATATTGTTATACTATATGAAAAAGAAAGGAAATGATTTCATGAATGATGATATTATTGTTGCAATAGCGACTTCAAGATTAGAAGCAGCTATATCTATTATTCGATTAAGTGGAAAAGACTGTATAGCTTTTGTTCAAGCATTTTTTACAGGAAAAATCATGGATAAAGCAAGTCATACGATTACATATGGATTTATAAAAGATGGCAATGAAAAAATAGATGAAGTTTTAGTAAATATATATCGAGGACATAAAACATTTACTGGTGAAGAAATGGTAGAGATTAACTGTCATGGTGGTATTTTTATTACACAAAAGGTGTTAAACCTTTGTTTAAAAAAAGGTGCCCGTATGGCAGAACATGGAGAATTTTCTAAAAGAGCTTTTTTAAATGGACGTATTGATTTATCACAGGCTGAAGCAATTAGTGATTTGATTAGTGCCAAAAATGATTATGCTTCTCAATTAGCATTAAAAGGAATACAAGGAAATATCAGTCATTTTATTGAAGATTTAAAAGAAGATCTAATTCAAATTATTACCCAAATAGAAGTCAATATTGATTATCCTGAATATGAAGATGTAGAAGAATTAACAGCTCAATCTCTACTTCCTAGAAGTGTTCAATTACAAGAAAAGATGAATCATATTATTGATTCATCTAAAAATGTTCATTTATTAAAAGATGGTATTTCTACTGTGATTATAGGAAAACCTAATGTTGGAAAATCAAGTTTATTGAATGCTTTATTAGATGAAGATAAAGCGATTGTTACAGATATTGCAGGAACAACAAGAGATATTGTTGAAGGAACGATTCGTTTGGATCATATTGTTTTAAACATGATTGATACAGCAGGCATTAGAGATACAGATGATATTGTCGAAAATATTGGAGTTCATAAATCAAAAGAACTGATTCATCAAGCAGATTTAGTATTACTTGTATTAGATGGTTCTCAACCACTAACGAGGGAAGATCAGGAATTATTAGAATTATCTAAAGATACGCAAAGAATTATTGTTATAAATAAAAAGGATCAAGGACAAATCAATGATATTGATGGTATTGAAATTAGTGCGAAAAATCATGATATAGAGCCATTAATTCAAAAGATTAAAGAAATGTTTGAATTAGGGAAAATTACATCTTCACAAGATGATATATTAGCGAATGCCAGACAAATTCAATTATTAGAAAGAGCCAATCAGTCATTAAAAAATGCTATTACAGCGATGGAACAATCTATACCAACAGATTTAATTGTTACTGATTTATATGATAGCTGGGAAAGTTTAAAAGAAATATTAGGAGAAAGAGCAAAAGAAGATTTATTAGATGAATTATTTAAACGCTTTTGTATAGGTAAATAAAGATGAAAAAGTATCAATTTTTAGCAGAAAGATATTATAAATTTTTTAAATATTTAAGAACCATTGGTTTAATTAGTATGATTGTTTTTCTGGTTGTTACAGCTTTTAATCGAAATAATTCTACACTTTCTATCATCAGTTATTTTGCTATATTATTGACTTTAGCCTGTCTTTTAGAATGCGTCATTTTATATGTTTTATATTTAATATTGAAACGTAAGTAAGAAGATGAAGAAATTCATCTTTTTCATTTCAAAAAGAGAAAAGATTCCTTATTTTTAGACAAGAGTGCTATAATAAGCAAACGAGGGAAAGGGGAGAAAACGATGAGTAGAAGTTATGAAATTGATATGTGTCATGGACCATTGTTAAAACAAATTATTATTTTTTCAGTACCATTGATGCTATCGGGGATATTACAGTTACTTTTTAATGCAGCAGATATTATTGTTGTTGGAAGATTTACGGGAAGTGAAGCTTTAGCAGCTGTAGGTTCGACAAGTTCTTTGATTAACTTATTGGTCAATTTGTTTATCGGAATATCTGTTGGTGCTAATGTTTTATTTGGAAGATTTTGTGGAGCTAACGATGATAAAAATGCATCGGAAACAGTACATACTGCCATCTGTACAGCTATTTATGGTGGAATTCTCATGATATTTGTGGGAAATATTCTAGCTGAACCTATGTTACAGCTGATGGGGACACCAAGTGATGTTATTGATTTAGCAACACTTTATATGCGTATTTATTTTGTTGGTATGCCAGGTTTTATGATTTATAACTTTGGGGCAGCATTATTAAGAACTGTTGGTGATACCAAAAGACCACTTTATTTTTTAACATTGGCAGGTATTATTAATGTGATATTTAATTTAATATTTGTCATTGTATTTCATTTAGGAGTTGCTGGAGTTGCAATTTCTACTGCTATGTCTGAATGTATTTCTGCTATATTAGTCATGAGATGTTTGATTCAAGCAGATGGTGTTTTAAAATTATCAAAAGATAAATTACATTTTCATAAAGATAAATTAATTAAAATGTTGAAAATTGGTTTACCTGCAGGATTACAGGGAATGGTTTTTAATATTTCTAATGTTTTAATTCAATCATCAGTCAATTCATTTGGTTCTATTATAGTCGCCGGTAATACTTCAGCAAGTAATATTGAAGGATTTGTTTATACAGCTATGAACTCTATTTATCAGACATCTTTAAGTTTTACAAGTCAAAATATGGGAGCAAAAAATTATTCAAGAGTGAATCAAATTCTCGTAAGATGTTTAGCTGTTGTTAGTGTTATAGGTTTTGTTTTAGGATTTGGAGCTTATCTATTAGGAAATATTTTATTAACAATTTATTCAACTGATCCACAAGTTATTTCATCTGGTCTTATTCGTTTAAGTATTGTAAGTGCATCCTATTTTTTATGTGGTATTATGGATGTCATTGTAGGAAGTTTAAGAGGTATGGGTTATTCCATGATGCCAATGCTTATCTCTTTAACAGGAGCTTGTCTATTTAGAGTTATTTGGATTTTTACCATTTTCCAAATGAATCATAGTTTATTTATACTTTATGTTTCTTATCCAATTTCATGGATTTTAACTTTAACAGCACAACTTATTTGTTATTTTAAAGTTCGTAAACATGCATTTGTTTAGACTAAATAAAAAAGGGAATCTCATATAGGATTCCCTTTATACATATTCATTAAATGTATCTAAATAGTTTGAAATAAGATAATACATGATTAAACAAAACTATAATAAATATTATCAATATATTCATCAAAATCTGATATATAGAAAAAGGATAGATAAAATAAAAGATGATTGAGTATATGACATTAAAAATATTAAGAATAATAAACTTAAATATGAAAAACGCTTTATAAGAAATTAATCTTAGCTGCAAGAGTTGACGATCTTCTACAACAATTCTTCTATAAAAATTATAGATTGATAATTGTAGACACATATAAGATACAAATACAAATTCTTTAGGAACAGGAATTAAACAAAGATATAAGATAAGAAGTTGTGGAAAATGAAGAATAAAATAATAGAAATCTTTATATAAGATTGCCTGAAATTGATAATTATTAGAATATCTTGAGAAGAAACAAGTTATATGATAAGTGGTTAAATATATGAATTGATCAATTTTTTCTTTTAAATAAGAAAATGGTTCCTTTCTTATATTGAACATTGAATTGGTAAGAATAGTGTTAAGATGTAAATAAAAGAATATACTGCATAATATAAATAAAGGGAGTGTCATTATAAAAAGAAGTTTGATATCAATAAGCACACTGATGATAGAAAATATAACTAATGTATAGGCAAGAATTAAACCAAAGTTTTTCTCATTGCATAATGAATATACAAGAAAATAAATAATATAAAATATCATGAATTCAGAAAGAATAAGCATACTTAAGATATGTATAGGAAGATTTGTAAAAAAATAATTAATAATAAAAGTGGCAATAATGGGAACAATAGAATACACTAGACTGGCAGAAATCTTTGCTAAGATAATATAGAAAAGATTTATTTTTTTAGCAATCATTGACATAAAAATAGCTGAATCTTCTAGAAAACCATTATAAGATAAATATGTGATAATACCAGATAAACTCAAAAGAGATAAATAAGAAAGACTTAATTTTGTAGAAATAATATTCATGACTTCTGGTGTAAATAATATATTGAGTGGATTGATACTCATATAGATAGTTAATGTAGCAAAGGTAATCATGCTTATGAATGCAATAAATAAAGTTTTCAATGGATATCTTAAATAGAGCTGTATTTTAAATATATTCAACCATGTTTTCATGACTTTCATCTCCATATATTTCTTTATACTTTTTATAAAATGATTCATTATTTATTTTATTTTTATAATTCATTTCAATAATTTTGTAATCTTTCATGATGATATATTGTGTTGCAACTTTTTCTAAAATATCCAATTGATGTGAAGAGATGAGAAAATTGAATCCTTTTTTTGTTAATGAGTTAATGAGATTTGTAATTTCTATTGTGGAAATGGGATCAATTCCATTAAAAGGTTCATCTAATATCATAAGTTTTGAGTGACTCAAAATAGTGATAAGAAAAGCAACTTTTTTTCTTCTCCTGAAGATAAGTGAATACATTTTTTGTTAAGAAGTTGCCTTAATTTCAGACAATCAATCAATTCATTAAAGAAAGCATCATTTAAATTCAAAGATTGATTGTTATATATTTGATACCAGAATTTAATATTTGCTATAACAGTAAGATTAAAGTAAAGATTACTGTCATAGGGAAGATAAGCAATATCATTAGGTTTAGAGATGCTTATTTTTCCAGATTGGGGTGTCAATATACCACATATAAGATTAAAAAGGGTTGTTTTTCCAGCACCATTATGTCCCATAAGAACGATGCAATCCTTATTGAAGTGAAGTGATGCATTAAGCTGATGAAATATTATTTCTTTTTTATAGGCAAAGTCTAAGTTTTGAATATGAATATCCATATAAGTTCTCCTTTTTATCATAATAAATATAAAACCAGAAGTCATATCACTCTGTATGATTTCTGGTTAATTTCATTTTATTTTTTTAATGCTGTACCAAAATGTAAAGCAATATAAGCTAATTCATGTTCATTAAATCTTTTATGATAATGTTGTTCCACAATGTCATTAAAGATTTCAGCACATTTATATTCTAATTGAAATTGAGCTTGAATCTTATCTTTTAATGGATTATCAGTGAGTTGACGATTATTTTGTAAACGATCTAATGCAGGATAGAAATGTAATGTCATACCTGTATAGAACTCTTTATTTTTTCTTAAATCTAATTGAAGATCGTTTTGAATACGATTAATAGTTTCATTAATAATATCTTCAGTTTCATCATCACATAAATCAAATTCACAATTAAAATCAATATCTAAAAGATTGATATTTGCTAGATACATTGTAACATATTGAACTTGATTTTCATCTATTTCAACATGAAATTGTTGATCTAATTCATTAACAATTTGTTTAGAAACTTGATAATATTCGTGATTTTTTAAATGATTAATTTGACTTTCACTTGTTGGAATATAAGTTCCATTAATTTCTCTAGAAAGACATAAAGAAAGATGAATAATTAAATTATCAAAGGATACTTCAGATATTTCAATGTGATGTTCTTCAATAATCTTTTTTACAATACCTTCAATTACTTCTTTTCTATTTTCATATTGACTATCTAATTCTATAACCATATAACCCTTACCTCGCTTTTCATATGATATATTATTTGAAATCAAAAGTCTACCATAAAAAAATTTTTTCTTAAAATGAAACATGTACTTCAATATATTCACAATGAGTCAATAATCTTATAGGATAACCCCATGATCCAAAACCACTAGAAACAATCAAAGATTGATCTTGATTTGTTAATAAACCATAGTCATTATCATAAATCAATCCAGTAATAATAGAACCAGGAAAGACTTGTCCTGCATGAGTATGACCTGAAAGTTGTAGATCAGCAATCTCTAAGTTTTCTTGGTAACGTTGAGGATTATGATCTAAGACAATAGTTGGTAATGATGAATCCATGTTTTGACAAATATCTTCTATAGAGTGAGAAGAATGATAACTAACATCTTCTCGTCCTATTATATTAAAAAGACCATCAATACATACAAAGTTTTCATTTAAATAAGTTATATTGTATTTTTGATAGAGTTCACGAGTAGAAAGAGATATATATTTTTCATGATTACCATCAATCGCAATAATACCATATTGGCTATGGATTGTTGAAAGAATTTGTAAGGCCTGATGAATTCTATCAATAGATGAGGATTCATCAAAAATATCTCCACCTAAACATACTAAATCATATTGTTTTTGATTAAGTTTTTTTACAAGATTTTGAATATCTTGAGGTGTTGTTCCACTGCCAATATGAATATCACTAATAAATGCTATGTTTAAAGAATCTAAAGATGTTTCTTTATGAATTAAAATATTATAATGTGTTATTTCTTTATGAAAATGAGAATAGTAACCTATCCCAGTTGTAAAAATAGATATAAATACACATATGAAAAGAATCCATTTTTGAAAAGATTGCTTAAAAATATGACACCAGAGTTGATAAATCAACAAACATAACATCAAAAGAAAGCTACAAAGTATATAAAAGCTAACAATGTTAAACCATAAATCAAAAGATGGTTTCAATAAAACTTTCAATAAAATAGTGACTATTGATAAACTTGTACAAAGATAAAGAATATAACGTCCACTTTTTTTCATATATTTAAATATACACAGGAAGTAGTAAAAAGGTGCTATAATGAGAAAGAGAGATAAAATTGTATAGAATAAAAGCATCATGAAGAACACCTCTTTTCTTTTTTACAAGTATAACATAATTGAACAAAAAATAAAGGTTGCTTTCAAAGAACGCATATGATAGTATTAAAAAAAGATAGAGGTGCAAGAGTTAAGAGTTCTTTTATATGAATAGGTGCAACTAAAAAAGAAGGAGGAACGATTGCCGAAGGGATAATTATTTGCATGTGATTATTGCCTGGGGGTATAGAGAATATCTATATCACTGTCACTTTAGGATAAAGTGGTGTGCTATTGCTTAATAAAATCATCTTTATTATTGCAATGGTCCCATTGCAATTTTTTATTAATAAAAGAAGGTGAAAGTAATGAAATTGATTGAATCTGATAGTCATATTATTCAAGTCAAATTGATGAATGTAGAAAAGAATTCATTATTTGTTGGAGATATTTTTCAAACAATTTCTTCAATGAATGTGAATATTGATATGATTTCAGAAGTGATTTTAGAAGATGAAATGCGTATTGATTTTACATGTAGTCAAGATGATCAAAAGAATTTAGATGAAGCACTGTCTTTAATAAGAACAAAACATCCACGTATACAAATTTATCAAAATAGACAAGTCGCTAAAATTAAGATTGAAAGTGATGCTATGAAAGATGAAGTTGGTGTGGCAGCAGCAGTATTTACTGTTTTAGGAAAACATCAAATTCCTTTGCTTCAAGTCACAACATCAGAAGTATCTATTTCTTGTGTTATTCCATTGGAATGTGTTGATTTAGCTATGTCAGAAATAAAAAAAGAATATAAATAGGAGGGTTATTTATGGAACCAATTTTTGAAGGAAGTGCAGTTGCGCTTGTATTACCCATGTTAGATGATGGAAGTATTGATTATGATGGTTTTAAAAGACAAGTTCAAAGAATGATTGATGGTGGTGTTCAAGCTATTTTAGTAAATGGAACAACAGGTGAAACACCAACAATTCATATTGATGAAGAATTTGAATTAACAAAAATTGTTATGGAAATGACAAAAGGAACAGGTATCAAAGTCATTGCAGGTGCAGGTTCTAATGATACAGAAACAGCTTTGAAAAAAGCAAAGTTTGCTAAGGAAGTAGGAGCTGATGCAATATTAGTTGTGACACCATACTACAATAAAACAAGTCAAAGAGGGCTTATTGAACATTATACTTATATTGCTGATCGTGTGGATATTCCAATGATTCTTTATAATGTTCCGGGACGTACAGGAATGAATATTAGTGTAGATACAGTTGTAGAACTAGCAAAACATAGAAATATTAAGGCCATGAAAGATGCAACAGATAATATTGCTTATGCAATGGATGTTTTAACACAGACAAGAGATTTAGATTTTGATATGTACAGTGGTTGTGATGATAATATTTTACCGTTTATAGCAGCTGGAGGAAAAGGTGTGATTTCTGTATTATCTAATCTTTATCCAAGGGAAACAGAAAAATTTGCTCAAGCTGTATTAAAAGGTGATATGAAACTGGCACAAGAAATGGCATATGATTTTAATGATGTCAGCAAATATTTATTTGTTGATGTTAACCCAATTATGCCTAAAGCAGCTTTAAAGAAAATGGGTGTTTGTGGGGAAATGGTAAGAAGACCTTTAATTCCAACAACACAAGCCAATAAACAATTATTATTTGATGCAATGGAAAGATTTGAAAAGAAGGGTTATTAAAATGAATGTATTAGTTTATGGATTTGGTTTAATGGGTAAAAAAGTTGCCCAAGCTGTAAGAAACAACACACAAATGAATTTAGTGGGTGTTGTTTCACCTGTCTTTGATGCGAAAATTGACGAAAAAATGTATACATCATTAAGTGAAGTCAATGAAAAGATTGATGCAATTATTGATTTTTCACATCCGGATAATTTAAGTGATATTTTAAAGTTCGGTGTTAAAAATCATTGTGCTCTCGTTTTAGCAACAACTGGATATACACAACAACAAATTTTACATATTGAAGAAGCTTCTTCTCAAATTCCTATTTTTCAATCATACAACACTTCTTTTGGTGTATCAATGCTAACAAAGATTGTAAAAGAAGTAGCTAAAGAATTTTATGATAATGATTATGATATTGAAATTATAGAAAAACATCATAATCAAAAAATAGATGCTCCAAGTGGTACCGCAAAACTTTTATATGATGTGATTCATGAAGATATTAATGAAACAAAAGAAGTTTATGATCGTTCAACAGTTCATCATAAACGTGAGAAGAAAGAAGTAGGCATTCAATCAGTAAGAGCAGGAACAATCTTTGGGGAACACACTGTTTTATTTGCAGGGCATGATGAGATTATTGAAGTGAAACATACAGCTTTATCAAAAGAAGTTTTTGTTCAAGGAGCGATTAGTGCCTGTTTGAAGATTGTAGATAAAGATAATGGGTTATTTAGTTTAAAGAATTTATATTAAAGGGGAATAAAAATGGTTTTACAAACACAATTTGCTCAAATAAGAGATCGTAGCTTATATATAGACGATGTGGATGCAATGGATTTAGTGAAAAAATATGGAACACCACTTTATGTGATGAGTGAAGGTCATATAAGACATCAATTGAACGAATTAAAAACAAAGTTCTTGGATAAATATGATCATGTTTTACCACTATTTGCTTCTAAATCATTTAGTTGTTTAGAAATTTATCGTATTACCAGTGAATTTGGTATTGGTATTGATTGTGTCAGTGCTGGAGAAATTTCTATTGCTTTAAAAGCAGGATTTGATCCACATAAGATTTATTTCCACGGAAATAATAAACTTCCATCAGAAATAGATTATGCGATTGCTCATGATGTTGATCATTTTGTGATTGATAACTTTTATGAAATTGAACTTGTTGAAAAGTATGCTAAAAAATATGATAAAACAATTTATGCAACAGTAAGAGTTGTTCCAGAAATTAAGGCTGGGGGACATGGTTATATCCAAACTGGTCACAAAGATACAAAGTTTGGCTTTAGTGCCAGAAACGGCATTTATTTAAAAGCGATTCAACAAATTGTAGATTCAGCTCATATTGAATTTGAAGGTATTCATTGTCATATTGGTTCACAGGTTTTTGATTTATATGCTTATATTAGTGCAATGCATAGATTTGTTCGTTTTGCTTATGAAATATATGATCAGTTAGGTGTCATGGTCAAAGTGATTAATGCCGGTGGTGGTTATGGAATCGCCTATACGAAAAAAGATGAACCACTAGAATTTGAAACAATCACATCTGAAATTATGAATATTATTAAAGATGGATATGATAAACGTGGTTGGGATATGCCAATGGTTTTAGTAGAACCGGGACGTTATGTTGTAGGAAATGCTGGTATTACATTGTATACTGTAGGTTCTGTAAAAGATATCCCAGATGTCCGTACTTATATGAGTGTGGATGGTGGTATGACAGATAATATTAGAACGGCTTTATATGATGCACAATATGATGGTATTATTGTTAATAAAGCTTATGAACGTCGTGATACAAAGGTAACAGTAGCTGGAAAGATTTGTGAGTCAGCAGATATTGTCGTTAAGGAAATTATGTTACCTTATCCTGAACCCGGAGATATATTTGCTCAATTTTCTACTGGTGCATATCATTATTCTATGTCATCAAATTACAATCAGCTACCAAAACCAGCAGTTGTCTTTACTTATCAAGGTAAAAGTAAATTAGTCATTAGAAGACAGACTTTTGATGATTTAATTGCTTTTGATGTACAGGAAGACTATCAATAAGAGGAAGAAACATTATTCTTTCTCTTTTTTGATACTTTGTAAAAATGCATTCAAACTTTTATTTTGAGAGTTTTTATGCCAGATCAGATAAATATGGAATTGTTGAGAAAAGTCTTTTAAAGGCAAAAAGCAAAGATATTTTTGATAAGCATAATAATCTTCAACAAATTGGGCTAAGATGGCCGTATCTTGACTAATAGCTAAATGCATGAAAAGAGTATCTAAATCATGGCTTATAAAATCAGGATGACTTGTATCCATAATCACGTGTGTTTGATTTTTTATATCAAAATAGTTTAAAGATGAATATGAAGATAAAACGTGATTTTTACTCATAGCAACAACAAATGGATAAGAATAGATATGCAGATAGTCAAATTGTTCTTCAAAAGGAATAGGATCATGACCAACTCTAGCCGTAAATACACAATCGACTTTATGATTTTTTAACAGCTCTTCAATTTCTTGTCTAGAATCACGATAAAGCTGAATATCCATATGTTTATTGTGTTGATAAAAATTCTGAATATTTTTAATCATAATGCAATGTTCAATACCTTTTAAATATCCAATTTTTAATTGACCAAAATTCTCATGATGTAAATATTGAATTGTTTGATAACATTCTTGATTTGCTTCTAAGACTTTAAGAGCACTTTTTAAAAAGATTTCTCGTTGCTGAGTTAACTGCACATTCTTTTTGTTTCTTATAAATAACTGAAAACCAAGTGTTTCTTCTAAATGTTTAATATGATTACTAACAGCTGTTTGAGAAATAAATAGATTTTGACTGGCTTTTGTAAAGTTTAAAGTTTTAGAAACTTCGACAAAGCATTTTAATTGTTGAATATTCATAGAAATTATCTCCTTTATTATAACTTTTAGTTATTATATTATATTATTTTTATATTAGATAATTATGGTAAATTGATTAAAATAAGTATACGAGGAGTTGGATTATGAAAAAATCATTATTTATATTATAGGTTTAAATTTTTTAGCATTAGGAATTGTATTGAATATTTCTACAGGACTAGGAGTTGCTGCTTTATCAAGTTCCATTTATACAACAAGCCAAATATTTCATATGTTATTAGGAACAGCCTCTATTATCTGGTATATTATGTTTGTTGGAATACAATGTTTATTATCAAAGAGAATAACGAAGGAGTACCTTTTAGAAATACCACTATCTTTTGTATTTGGTTATCTTAATGATTTTTATGATTATATTATTCATATAACACCATCTTCTTTTGTATATTCACTGTTATTATTATGTATTGCTTTACTTTGTATTTCTTTAGGCGTTTATTTGACAAGTGAAACAAACTTTGTATTAAATCCAGGAGATGGCATTGTCAAAACGATAAGTGAAGTTTTCCATTATCCTTTCTATAATGTTAAAAATATGTTTGATATTTCTATGATTTTATGTTCACTTGTTTTAAGTTGGATAACACATAATCCTATTATGGGAATAGGTATAGGAACTATCATTTCAGCAGTTATGATTGGTAGGCTTATTAAAGTCTGGCAATATCTTCTTCAAAAAAGATTATTTATTGAGGTATAAAGTTTTTAAATATGTTCATAATTCCACTATGAGGTGAAATTATGAACAATCTAAAAAAGCTTATTTTTATTATTCTTGTCTGCATGTTATGTGTTAGTGTTGAAGCAAAAAGTCAAAATCCTAAATATAAA
>NZ_NFLJ01000047.1 GCF_002160865.1 Massiliimicrobium timonense | reverse complement strand
TATCTTTTTTTCATTCCTTTCTTTCAATAGTACAAGGTACAATATTATATACTATTTATATATTTTTTAAGAGATTATTATAATTTAATGTTTTTACATTCCTTTATTTAATAACTCAAATTTATCATGTACCTTGTACTTTATCTTAAAATTTCTTATAAAATCAATACTTTTCAAAGTACAAGATTGATTTATTTCATCTTGTACCTTTTTAAATCTTGTACCATTTTGAAAATAAACTTTCAAAAATAAAGGTTACAGTAGAAGAATTAGTTACACTTTTTGAAGTAGTATTTTGTACCGTTTTCATCTATCAGAATAGGATATGCCAAATCACCTTTAACTTCTACTGATAGAGTAAGTTTGAATGTATTCAGTATTTCAACAATTGCTTTTGCTGCAAAATTAACTTGCTCTTTTCCCATTTTTCATTTCCTCTCTCATAACAATAAGTTTATCAATGATCAATTTGTTTCTTTGAGTAACTTCTTGAGGTACATTTGTCTGATTTAAAGCCATCATTCCAAAATTAATGATCAGTATAAGAAGTTCTTCTTCAGTTAAAATGTTCATTTTTACCACTCCAATCTACCAAAGATGAAAACGAATTTAAACATATAGGCGGTATATTTAAACTAAGAATATCAAGATATACTTTCTTTGTTTTCTTGATTTCTTCTAATTCTTTATCACTTATTTCAAAACATACCTCAATTCCATTACCCACATTTGATTCAAATCTTGTGGCTGGTAGATCATTACACCCTTCATGTGTATAAACACAGTTAGTCGTTCTTGTTTCTACTGGCTTCATTTACAACACCCCTTAAATAATTAAATGGATTATCTTCACCCAATTCATTCTTATAATAACAATCGTAACAATCATGAATCCAAGCCAAACAGTTTTCTACACCATCTAACTCTGATAATAATTTAAATTCTTTTTCATGTGTATTTTCAATCCCATATCTGTTACCCATATAGAAAGCATCATAATTGTTTTCCAATTTATCAATCGCTTCTAAATACTTGTTCATTTTTTAGTTTCCCCCTTAAATATTTCTGGATTATCTTTGATAAATGCATATAGTTGATGTGCTAGACCGTCAATCATCTTTTCATCATGCTTTACATATCCAAGTGAATACAACATGCCATGTATACATTCATGAAGAAACGATACCTTCATTGTATCTTTTCCAGAATAATCTCTAATGTTAATTTCCTGGTCGGCTTCAAAAATTTCACTAGCATAATCTGGACCCATTCTTAAATCGCACCTTACATTAACCTTATATGGAACTGCATTTATAATAACTTTGTTTGGTATTCTCATAGTTAATCAACCTCACTTCCCCTATACTTGAACCATACACCATCATTATAGAAAACTGGTTTTATGTACTCATTTTCATTCACATATACACAGTTTTTATTTGTTTTTCCATTGAATACATAATTTACTTCTGTATCGTCTGCAATCTGATAATACTTTTTATGTTCATTGTTCCAGTACCATTCATTTTCAATAAGTTCATGTTTCTGTAATGGTCTGTTTTCATAACTTTCATGACCAGAAACAACCGCACAAGTAATAAATAACCCTAAAGTACAGCCTAACATCAAACATATTAAATTAACTATCATTATTCTCACCCTTTCTTAATTCGTTTAGATGATCAGCAATATAAATAAATTCTTCTACTGTTAGCTTTTTTGTCTTTTTGAAATCCTCAACACGATAAGACTGCCTACCTTCTGTTGCTTGAATATACTCATTTACTTTTTCTTTGCTTATTTCCATCATCAATTTCAATCATTAATATCTGATTATCTAATGGATAATCTTCACATAATTCATCAAACAACTCTGGTTCATTATCAGCTAACTTTGTAAAATCAAACATCTTCTTTGTTCTGTAAATATTTAACTTTGATTCTTTCTTTTCCATATATTTACCTCTTTTCTTTATAATCAATCCATTCCTGGATACAATCATCACTAATATCAAAATATAATTGAAGTTTTTTCAAACAAATATACACATCAGCAATTTCTTCACATAAATTAGCAGCAAGAGAACTTTTATACTTTGGATTGATAACTCCTTCATTTAAATATCTCTGCACTTTTGATATTGCCTGTATTAATTCTGCTGGTTCTTCCATGCATATCAATAACTGTGTTTTTGTATCTTTATTGATAAGTTTAAACTGTAAATCTTCATTTACCTTAATCATTTTTAACGCTCCTTTTTAATTGATCCATTTGATGATTGGATCACCTTTAAAACCTTTAACCCATACAAACCATGCATAAGCAACAGCACTTGATGAATATTTTTCAAAGTTTCCATTTTTAGCACAGTTTAATCTTGATGAACTTACATATACTACTTTTGGTGGGTGGTTCATGAAGAATTTCTTTCTGCTTTTGCCCTCTAAAAATTGCAGTTTCAAAAACATAGCTACTTTATTACCTTCATCAACACTTTCAATTGCTTTTTCAGCAAACTGCAAAGCATATTTATATGGTGGATTGGTAACAATATCACCATGAAAGTTTTCTAGCGTTTCTTCTAAAAAATTCAAAGGTTCATTGTCACCATACCCTCTATATATTAGATCTGTTGAAATAACGTTATATCCACGTTTTTCTAATACCTTTGATAAATGCCCTTCACCACAAGCACATTCCCATACAATATTATTGAAATGTTCAACATCTAACAGTAATTCCATTGCTTTTGGTTCAGTGGCATAATAATCATGTTCCTGTCTAGTTTCTTTTGAATGATTACTGGCACCCATTGTGACAAATGTTGATGCCTTGCTCCCTATCCAGTCTTTATTCTCTCTCTCTCTCTCTCTCTCTCTCTCTCTGTTCATTTAAACACTCCTTTAATATTCAACAAAAATTTGTAATTTTTTTCCTTTTATCTTTTTTTGTTTAGTAGTAATTTTGAAATATTTTGTGATTTGTCTACTAAAATTTATTTTTTTCAAAGGTTCTAAACCATCATTTATACAGTATTCAACATATTTTTGATAAACTTCACTAGTAGGTTCATATAAAATATCATCTAAACTAATATCTTTTATGAAACCTATTAAGGGGTTATTTGCTTCTTCAAAATCATCTAATTCTTTCTGGACTTTTTCACTTATAGTAAATTTATTATTTTTGATAACTCTTTTTAATCCTTTGATTGCTAAAGTTATCAAATATTCAACTGATGATTGTTCACTTAATTTATATTTGATAGATGGGTCAAAACCTTCATCTTCTTCACTGAAAACCGCATTGAATGGTATAATGATCATTCTTCTCAATAATGCACTGTTATCTTTACCTTTTCCCATACGTGGTATAGAATTGGCACTGAATATTAATTTAGCATAATTATTGAAATCAAACGGGTTCTGTCCTTTTCTTTCAACGTTTAATCTGTCACCAGTTGCTAATTTTTTTAAAACTGCGGTATTGGCAACAAATTCATCACCTATATCGTCACCTATGTTTGCCAGTTTTCCAAACATTTCAGCGGTTTTGAATCTTTCACCAAGTTCCTGTAATTCCAAAGCAACGATATTTTTCTCACCTAATATCGTCTTAAATAAGTCAATATATGTAGATTTTCCATTTGATCCGTCACCAGTAAGCATGAAGAATTTACCAATTTCATTTCTTCTGTAAAACGTATACCCTATACATTCTTCAAGTAAATTTCTAATCTTTTCATCATTGCAGCTTATTTTATTAAGTGTATGATCAGCTAACTCACTATAAGCATTAGGGTTATAATCCCAATCAATCTTATTTGTAATTATGAATTCTGGTGAAAATGAAAGTAATTCATCATTTTCAATATTATATATTCCATTTCTAAATGCTATATAATTGGCATTTTCTACTGGTGTATTATCTCTAATCAAGAGTTCAAGATAATCATATACCTCTTTTCTTTTTGCTCTGTTTAACTGCGGTATATGATAAATCATCATACTTTCTATTTCATCTTGTCCGCTTACATATATACCGTCTTTGTATAGATGCAACTGGTTGTTTATTTTGATGATATGATGATTATTTTTTAAGAAAACTGCAAACTTATCAAATAAGAAAGTAGTGCCTTTAAAGAATATCGGTTTTTTAAATGCATCATCACGTAAAATTGTTTCTATTTCACGTTCATCTAATGGATCATTCAAAACGTAACTATTAATGGTTCTGATTGTTTCTCTTGCTTCCTTAACTGAAAAATCATTACTCTGTAAAGTTAATATATAATTGAACAATGCTTGATTTCTACCGTCACCAGCTTCCATATTTAAGAATTCCATATTGCTTCTTACTGGTGTCAAGTATTTAGGCAATAAATCAGCTTCTTCATTTTCAGCAGTATCATAAATAATCTTACGTTCTACACCGTCTATCTTCAAAATTGAATAAGAACTAACTCGACCAACTTTAATATCAGCATTAATACCAGTTGCTAAAAAACAATGTGTCTTGCATCTTTCTAAACCGCTATTTTTGAATAGAAAGTGTTTACCTCTGCTGGTTTCATAAACTCTGCATCTTAATTTTTTGTCCTTGATGATTTTAAGCAATATCTCACTTTCTTCAAAATCATCAACATCAATCAAAACTGTTTCTCTTGCAAGAATACCAGCAAAACTATTTAATCTCTCTACCTGTTCATACGTTTTAAAATCACTTCTGTTTTTAAATTTTTCAATGCATTTTTTACCGTTTGTTTCCACATATCCTTTAAAGAACATCTTCATTCACCACCTTCAGAAAATATTTGAAGTTTTCCATTTTCCTTTTTGTACTTTTTCCCTGTTTTTCATAAGACTGATAGATATTTTTATAAATTTTAATATCATCTTTCATTTCTCTTAATTGTTTTTCTTCAATATATACACCATTTGAATATTTACCATTATCCACTTGATTTTTTGTTTCTGCATATAACTGCTTATAATGAAAATAAACCTTTCCACACAACTTAAATTCTGCTTCATTTTCATCAGCTACTTTTTGAAAATAAACTTTCAAAACATCTAAGTATTCTTCATAATCTGGCAATGATCTGATGAATTTCATGAACTTATGAAACTGTTTTTTATTTTTTGGAAACACACCCTTTAGGTAAATAATCATACGACCATTAGGATAATTTATTTCTAATACATCACACATACCCAAAATCACCCAATCTTTTGTATGCCAAATCTATATAAAACTGTTTATCAAGTTTATCTGGAACTTTTAAACCATTTACATCACCGTTAAAAGAAAATGCATGGATAGGACAGTTTGTGACTTTTTCAAATGACTTTGTGGTTTTGTGTTGTTTATAATACATTCCATCATTTTCATCATTTGATGCAAAGATTCTTATGCATTTTTCTTTGATCTGTTTACCGTCAAAATTATATCTTTTAACGGTTTTTCTCTTTCCGTTTACTGTTTCTTTTAACTGGCTAAACGTTCCACCATGATATAAGGCATCATATTTATTGCTTATTTTTGTTACTAACTGAAATTCTTTCAATTCATTACACTCATTAATGGTTGTTTCTATATCTATACCATCAATCATATAATTCACCAGTGCTTTATTTATGATTGGTAAATCATAATCCAAACTGCTTAATTTTTTTACATACGATCCTTTAGATTTAACCGCACCAGTTTCTCTATCAACAATCAAATAATTATTTACGTCTTTCTGGAATATTTCACCAAAGAATGTATCAAAATCCATTTTCATACCTGTTCTTTTTTCCCATTCATATACAACATCATCAACTGTATCAAAATCTTTTTCATAATTTTTCAATTCAATAAGAATACCATCAGTATTATTTTGTACTAATATAAAATCTTTCCCTAATGCAAGTTCAAGATGTTCTATTAAATCTAACAATAGCAATTGCCCATTAATACAAATGCTGTTGTTTGACATTGGATCATAAAGTGCTGATGATTTCTGTTTCATCTGTCCAGAAATAGCATTATCCATGATTTTAAATGGAAGTCTTGCTTTCTTATCACCTTTTCTTTTAAATTCAATATTTGAATTATGTATAAACTCAAAATTTTCTGGATTATCCATCACTCTGTACCCAAATTTATATCGTTCCTGTAAGCTAGGATAATAAGCGGTTACATCAATGATTAAGAAACACCCTTTTTTATGGTATTTGGTTCTTGCACCATGACCACCACCCCAAGAAAATGTATGTTCAACACTAGCAACAATAACTTTATCCTGTTTCTTTGAATAATTATGATTTTCTTTTTTTCTGTACCAGTTAGCAATGAATTTATATTTTTTCAAATCAAGACAATCCAGAATAGGAAAATCAAATTCATCATTAAAATTCTGTCCTTTTCTGTTTCCGCCAAGAATTTCAGCAGCTAACTGTGCTTTTGTTTTAGAAATAGAAGATATTGATAATTTAAAGTGTTTGATAAAATACATCATTGTATTAAATTCATCAATTCTTTTCAAGAATACTTCAATTGTCTGTTCGACATCATGCTTACAATATTTTATAGTTTCCTGGATTTCTTCATCTGTCAGTTTTCTGTCTATATCAAACGGTACTGAACTTTCTTTTATGTCATTGCCCATGAAACCTTCAAAAGATTTTAACCCTCTGTCAGTTCCAAGCATAACATCATAATTATTTAATGGATAATGCTTTAATAAACTGCTAAATTTCCAGCCTGGCAAACCTTTTACAATGATATAATCATTTATCCTCTTTGGATTAAATCCGCATAATATGCCTTTCAAAATGTACTGATCATAATGCCTGTTATTGAAACCAACCCATATATCACTGGAAAACTGATTGTAAATTTCTTCTAATTTATTTTCATCATTGATAATAACATGCTCTTTCTTATTAGTTACATCAATGATCACTACCAGCCAATCATATTTAAAAACTTCAAAATCATAGAAAAGCATTGTTCCAGCCCCTTTCTTTAGGAATAAGGGAAGATAGAAATCTTCCCTGTACTGTTAATCTTCCAGTGCATATACTTCCAAAATTTTAAACGTGTTGAACTGTGAGTTTTTGCTATCTGCTTTATATTCCAAAGCATATTCATAGTTACCATGAATTTCTTCAAATACATCAAGAATCTGTTCATTGCATTTTGTATATGTGAATCCAGCGTTTGTAAAATCATATTTGGTTTCACATTCACGTGTTAAACCTTTCAATAATTCATGCATTTTGTGAATACCTAATGGAAAATCAATGACCTGGTTCATGAAAATCATAGAATTTTTATATTCACCTTCAACGATCTTAAACCAGCATGTAAACATTACTCTTTTTGATTTACTTGTTTTCATTTCCAATTTTTCAACTGAAACTTCATAATTTCCATGTGGTACTTCCTTAAAGTTCTGTTGACTACCGTTTTTATCAAATTCTTCCAAATCTTTTTGTAAGCCTTCTAAATCTACTGTCTTATCAAATTCTTCCCAAATATTGCTCATGATTAATTACCTCCTAAAATTCCATTAATATCAATGATGTTTCCATCTGATCCAGTGACTTTTGGTAACTCACCGTTCCATTTTTTAATAAACTGTTCCATCAAAATTTCATCTGTTAATTGTGATGTCTTTGCTGCATTGGCAGCAGCTTCACCCTGTGCTTCAATCAACTTTGTTTCAGCTTCTTTTTCAGCTTTCAAACGGTTCTGTTCAGCCGTTTCCACCTGTTTTTTAGCAACTGCTTCTTCCTTGATTGCTTTTTCAATTTCATCACCAGCATCAATATCTTTTAATGTCAGTGCAGTTAATGTAATACCTTCGTTTTCAAATTTTTCACTTAATAGTGCTACTGTTTTTTCAATGATTTCATTTCTTTTCTCACCTAAAATATCAATCACATTGTATTGAGAACAAACGGTATTGAGTGCATCCTGTGCATAGTTTCCAATGATGTTTTTATTTAAGTTGTCCAAGGTTTTATAACCCTTATAAACCTTGAAGGCATTTTCTTCAGAAACTCTATATTTAACATTCGTTTCAACACTGATCCATTGAGCATCTTTTGTTTGAACTGATAAATTTTCATCAGTTCTTTCCTGTGTTGTTGTATCAATTTCATAAATTTTATCAACGAATGGAACAATTAAATGAACACCTTCATCTAATGTCTTTTTGCTTGTTCCATTCAATGCTGAATATCTTACACCAACTGAATTAGCTGGAATAATCACAACTGCACTTGATAAAATGAAAACTGCTAATGGAATTAAACTGAATAAACATTTCTTGTTTAATTTAAATGTGAAATCATAATCTACTTTCTTAATTCCAAACCCAATGAATGAGATTGGAATTAAAAGAAATAATACAGCTTTTAAAATGAAAATAATAATTCCTGTCATAACCTATACCTCTCTATTCTGTTCTTCTCTTACGTGTTCTTCTTTTTGGTTTTTCTTCTTCAACTGTTTCTTCTTCAACATTAGCTGGTGTTTCCACAACTGTTACAGTTTCTTCATCTTTTTTCTTTGATGATCTGCGTTTTTTAGGTTCTTCACTTTCACCACTGATATTTACTTCATCATAAAGTGCTATAAAATCTTCATAAGATGTTGGAATCTCACGATTGTTAATAGTTAATCTTCCACCACCAAAAATAACTTCACTCTTTTTAAATGAAAGTGTATAGTTGTCACCTTCTGCTACTGCTCTTGCTACAATATCAACCATACCAGCAACTTTATTAGCAACTTTTTCACGTAAATTAGGCTTGATAGCAGTAATCTTATCACCGCCACGTTTAGTAATATCTTTGCTTGTATCTTCATGAGAAATTAGAATGATATTTTCATAATTCAAGTTCATAAATCTTCTCATAACTGAAAGAAATTCAGTAGTGACTTTATCCCATGCTCTAAAACTATCATCACTTTCATGTGTAATTCCCATTTGATCATAAATATATAATCTGCAATATTCATAACAATCTTCTAGTAAGTCAACAACGATTGTTTTAAAATCATTGTCTTTCTTTTCTAATTCAGTAATAACATCTTTAAAAATATCCCATGCTAATGTTCTGTTCATCATTCGACCGTTCTTTTCAAGTTTATCCTGTATTGAAATATAAGGTGCAGTAACAAACTTAATATTTCCATCAGTATTCAACATCAATGGGTCTGGGAATTTATCAGCAAAAACCGTTTTACCGCTAAACGGTGCACCATAAACCCAAATAACTTTTTTGTCAACTTTTTCTACTTTTCTACGTTCATTTTTTGGTAATAACATATAATCTTTTCCTTCCTTACAGTAATCTTTAAATTCACACCAGTTACATAACCATGAGTAATTTTTTTCATACTTTGTAGCTTCAACTGTATGTTTTACATCAATTAGAAACTGAATAACCTTTTCATGATCATATTCAATTTCTCTAATGAATGGTTCAGCGTTTTTCAATTCATCACTGATTAATTTTCTATACATCATCAGTGATTCATTCTCACGCTTTTTTCTAACTTTAATCTTTGGTACAAATAAGAAATACAAGTTTCTTATTTTCTTACCTGGATTAAGTTTTTCAAAATAATACTTGTACAAATGTAACTGATCACTTTTCAAATAATTCTCTACATTATTTGAATACTTAAAATCATAAATATCATATACATTTGGCACATCTGCATCACGAAACCCTTTTACTGGAACTAGCAAATCAATGAAACCTTTAAAATCATCATCTTCAATCAATACTTCATGTTGACCGTCTGGGCATATCTTTTTTGCCCTTTTAATCATTTCTTCAAGTTTTATTGCTTCATTGATGATTTCATCAGTTATAACAGTATAATTTGAATAATACTGTTCAATTGCTGCATCTACATCTTTTTCTAAGCCAGCATGTAATGCAGTTCCTAGATACAGTGCATTATCAGCATTATCCGCTGGTAATGTTTTCAGTTCGTCAATATAACGCATTTTGAACTGATATTGACATCTTTTAAATGTTTCAATTCTTGAATGTGATACTTGCAATCTATAACCCCCTTTACTAAATTTTTAAAATTTTCAAAGCCTTCTGGATATAGAATAATTCCTATCCCATTAGCTTCATTTATTCTCAAGGTATTTAACTTTTGTATATCAGAAGCCTTACCGTATGTATCTTTCAATTCACACGATATGAATATACCGTTAATACATAGTAGTAAATCTGGTATACCGCTTTTTTGATAACCGCCACCCCATATTTTGGTAAACCATCCAACTGGTTTTACCTTTATTTTCTGTTTTGGTGTTCCAGCTTTGTAAATACCCATTGAAATCAAGTAATTTTCAACCTTCTTTTCAAAATTCTTTTCACCAGCCATTATTTCACCTTAATTCTGATTGATGATGAAACATTTGATGTTTTGGTACATTCAGCCGCAATATCTGGATAATTCATCTTTAATTTTTTACTGTCAATGGTATTTCTGGTAGAAGGTGCAATATACGTAATTTCTATCTTGTCACTTGTAAATTTCTTTACATTGTATTTTTCCATTGCAGTTTTAATAGCTTCTTTCATTTTTGATGATTTTTCTTCAAGCGTTTTCTTTTGGACTTCACACTGTTCTACGACCGCTAAAGCGTTGGCTACCTCATAATTGAATAATTCAATTTCATTTTCACCTTCAACAATTGCATAAGCACATTTTGACGGTTCTGTTTTCATTTCATTTTCATTACAGCAATCTTCACACCCATGTTTGATTTCACAAAAGAAACAGCATGTTTTTTGTCCATGTGGACATTCATTTTTACATCTAATCATTTTTCTAACTCCTTTTCATATTTATTTTGTAATTTCAATACCTTATCCGTATATGTGGTTGAAAATACTCCTTTATCCCATAAAATCTTTGCACCAGTTTCACCCATGTTATAAGCCATTAATACCTTTGCTGGTTCTTCATATTTTTCAAACAGTTTTCTTAATATGAACATTCCAGCACGTGTATTTTCGTATGGATCACTAATATCTTTAATGCCTAATGTATTTTTAAGTTCATCATGATTAACTTCATTAATCTGAAACAATCCATAATCACCAGTATTACTAACTGCATTAGTGGTGAAGTTACTCTCTTGATCAATAAGTGCTAACACAAATGAATAATCAATATCATATCCATCACATAATAGATAAATAAATTCCTGGATATTTTCATCTAATCCAATGTTAATGGCTTTGAAGTTTGAAACACTTGACAATTCCAATGTTTCATCTTCTTCAAACGCTTTGTTTTCACCATATTTTAATGATGTATGAGTGTTTGTTTTGAAATAGGCATAAGTACCACCAAATCCCAAAACGGCACCCAGAATTAAAGAAATAAGTAAACTGATTGTTATTTTCTTCATTACTTTATCTTTTGTACTCTTTGAATAGATCATCTGTATAATCCTTCCTTTCTTTCAATGTCTGATAAATGCTTTCTTCAATTGATCCACTGCATAATAGAATGTAATAGAAACATCTGTTTTCCTGTCCAATCCTATGGATACGCTTTTTGCTTTGTTCAAAAAGTTCACTTTTATCAGTAAGGGTAAAATATATAATCTTATTTGCCTTTTGAAGATTTAACCCTAATGCCCCAGCTTGATACTGGACAAGCGTTATAGAATTTGAATATTTTTCATAATTCTTTAAATCTTTTGTTTCACCATTTACTTCACTAACTGGTTTGTCATATATCCTACAAATATCTTTTAATGTTTCTAATTCAACATTAAAGTTGTAAAAAACAACTATTCTATCATTTGTTGATTGAATTAAATCTTCAAACATCTTTAATTTATCTCTGTTGTATACTGAACAAAGCTGTCTTTCACATAATCTTTTTGAAAAATCACTATCACCAATAAATTCAACATCTTTTAAACTCACATAATCATTATCTATAAATGTTTTATATTCACTTGATGTTTTACATTTAAGTTCAATAAATGTCTGTTCTGGCAAATCAATAACTTCTTCCGTTTTCATGAAGATAGCACCATGTTCACGCATCTTTCTTTTTAATCTTTCAACATTTTTATATGGATCGTTTTTATCAACCACATTATGCTGAAAGTCACCAGAAACAATTTTTTTGAAATTGACATACGTTATGTCATAAGCACGTTTGGATATATTCCACCCAAGCAAATGGCACTGTGACCATAGATTTTCATATTTCCCAGAAGTTGGTGTACCAGAAAGAAGAATTACATTGTCATATTTCATCTTTAAAATAAATTTTGTTCTCTTGCTCTTGTCATTTTGAATTAATGAACTTTCATCTAACATTAGTGTAAAATCTTGAAGTTCTAACAATTCTTTTCTTCTAAAAGCTAGATCATAATTAATAACACCAACAACTTTTATATAGTCGTATACTTTGGCAGTTTGTATAAATTCTTCAAATGATTTTTTATTTGTTAAATCATATATTTCATGATCATAATAATTTTTAAAATGTTCAATCCAATCTGTAACTTTGGATTTCTGGCAAACAACTAAATTTACATTCTTACCTTTATTTATTAACTTTTCAGCACCTATAAATGTTTTTCCTAACCCCATATCAAGATAATAGGCAACATTTTTATAGTCTTTAGATTTTTCTAAAACTTCTTTTTGATGCTGCATGAAATTAATTGTTTTCATGATCAATCCTCATTTACATCTATTCCAGTAATCAATTTGAATTTTTCAGCATCAAAATTTGGAATGTTTTTGATTTCTTCTTTTTCTAATTTGCTTAAAGATTTCCACCATTTTATATTGGCTTGTGATACATCACGTTTTTTTAAATAACCGCCGTTGATTTCCCAATCTGGATTATCTGCTTTTTCTTGATCACTCATATCACAATCCCATATCCATTCAACTGGTGCATCATCAATTCTTCTTAACAAATAATAGGCATCACTATTTCGCCATTCTTCAAATGTAACATCACTTTCTTTATCAAAGAATTTAAGTTTTTGATTAACTGTATTGAAACAACCCAAACAGAAAGAAGCCTTGTTCCAATCACCACTGTTCCAATCACCACTGTTGCAATCACCACTGTTGCAATTACCACTGTTGCAATTACCACTGTTCCAATCACCACTGTTGCGATTACCACTGTTGCAATCACCACTGTTCCAATT
The DNA here is from genome assembly GCF_002160865.1 of Massiliimicrobium timonense. Lineage (GTDB taxonomy): Bacteria > Bacillota_I > Bacilli_A > Erysipelotrichales > Coprobacillaceae > Allocoprobacillus. Next base: position 3,651 of record NZ_NFLJ01000047.1, on the reverse strand, counting down.
ACCACTGTTGCGATTACCACTGTTGCAATTACCACTGTTGCAAAGTCCAGTGCAGTCTTTTCCAAGATTTACAAGATCAAGAACTTCATGCCATGTTAATTCTCTGTCAATTCTGATTTTATTAGTACAAGACTTATCACCATCACCAGAATTATCAATCAAACCTAATGCAGTTACTTCCGCTACTTTGTTATTAGAATTAAAATTATAGTATCTAAAACAATCACTAGCCTTTTTACAGAAATGAAAACCCCTGTCACAACATACTGGTGTTTCTTCCATTTCAAATGTTTTACCTACTTCATATTGAAATCCTCGACAAGTCCAATCTGGATTGAATACTTTATAACCTTTTATTTCCATTTGTTTTTTCCTCTCTTTGTGCTATAATTTTATTGAAAAATTTTATGTGTGCTGAAATCTTGCATTTCAGCATTTTTTAATGAATTTATAATATGTTTCTTCACCTACATATTTCTTTAATAAATAAGGGCTTATGTGATAATCCCATTTATCACTTGTTTTTGTAGCAAAACCAAATGGGGTATTACCTTCACGTAAAGCAGTTCTTACAAAAGGCTCTGATTTACCTAACATCTTTGAACATAGCCCAACTGATATTTTTAACGGTTCATCTGTATCAGTGTTTTCTTCTAAGTTAAAACTGCAATCAAGAACTTCTTCTAAAACTTTTAAAGTATCTTCATTGGGTAAGTTCTTATTTGATAAATACTGGCTTACTGATGATTTGCTTTTACCTATTGCTTTAGCAAGTTCTACTTGATTAAAACCCTGTTTGATCATTGCCCTTTTTAAATCTTCTGCAAAACTCATATTTCACCTTTATGTTTTAAAAAGTCATTTACCCATGGAAAATCCTTATCTTGAAATGAAAGATAATCTTTGTTCTTGTCCTGTCTAAAGATCAAAATAAACTGCTTATTTCTTTTTGCTCTCAAAACTTCATAATTTCCGTTAGGTTTCAAGATCATAAACCCTTTTTCTTCCAAATACTTTTTAAAATCATTAAGTAAATATGTAGGCAACATGTTTTTAATTGCCATTTGTATCACCTTCCTCAATTTCAATTCCTAATACTTGATAACTTTCCTTAAACAGTTCACATACGAAATTTCTTTGTTGTTTGGAAATTAATTTCAACTCTTTTTGAGTTTCATGTTTCCATGAACCGTAAGGACACCCCATACAGCCAGTTCTTAAAATGTGATCGTATATTTCTGGAACTTCAATTTTATACTCATGTTCTATTGCTTCTAACATTTCATTTGTTAAATCATATATTGGGTGAAAAGTACCATCTTTTGAAAAACAAGATTTATATTGACTTTTTCTTAAATTTCCCTCAACACTACGAACACCTAAAATTGCATGTCTGCCAGTTTCCTTTTCATAACGTTTTAAAGGTTTCTTTTTTAAATGCGTACAGCATTTAGGACTAACTTTATGTAATTTGCCACTTAATAATAAATCTCTTGCTTTATTATTTAATTTGAATAAAGTTTTATATGTTTTCTTATCTTTACCTTCAAAAACATAACCATTAATATGTTTCATTAAAAATTCAGTTCTACACCCTTTTTGATACCTTTCTATAAACTCATCTTGAATTTTGCTAAAGCATGGACTACCATATTTTTCTTTGATTTCAAACGGTTTTATTTCTGGTATTAAAATAACATCAGCATTATTTCTCATTCTCTTTAATATTTCATGATGTTCCATGTATGTATTAACTGATACAATTTCAATCTGTTCATCTTTCAAATATTCTTTAATGAACCAGTAAAGAAAATGACTATCTCTACCACCAGAATAAGAAAGATAATAATTTTCTCTGTTTTTAGGAAATCTGCTTTTTAGATCTTCTAAATAAAAATCAATTTCTTCTTTACTTACATTCTTCTTCAAAGTATTCATTGCAATCACCACACATTATATTTACTTCTTTGGTTGCTCTAACGATACAACCGCATGACGGACATACATATTTTCTTGTTGACTGTCTACTTTTTGCAGTATTCAGTTTGACCATTTTCTTTCGATAAAGTTTGAAATTCTCATGTTTCAGTTCATCAATGAATTTGGAACACTCATCATTTAACTTTGTGATAGTCCACCCATATTTGCTATCTTTTTCAATTGACAAACCATGTTTTTCTGCTTCAACTTTAAAATTTTTATTGTGATATGTACCACCTCTTAATGTATCTTGTACATCATTCTGTAAATTCCATAAATGAACCATTTCATGTAAAAGCGTTGCACATACTTCTTTGAAATCTCTGTTTAGATGTTCCGCACACATGTTAATTTCATAATATCCTTCATCTTCATTTTCACTACTGTTCCAAGCTTTCCATGAAGTACACCACCCATAGGCACCTCTTGTGACATCTGGCGATACTGTGATCACTGGTGTTTCTAACTGGTTGTCATAATATTTCTTATTGAAGATAGAAAATAAATTTTCAAATTTACCAATAACTGCTTTCAAACTTACATCATTCATTGTCCATCACTCCTTTCACTCTGGGTAATCTTATTGCCAGTAAGATTACCAATCATTTCACCCACTAAATATAAATATCTTAATTAAAAGTCGTTAGTTTTGAACTTTAGGTGTAAAAAAATAATCCTTAATTTCTTCTATTGGAATTTCCAAAATAGTTAATGCTTTATCAATATCTGGCTGGGTAAATTTTCTCTCATTATTCAATTTTAATGATACTGTTCGTTCTGATAAACCCATTAACTTAGCAAAATTTTGTTGATTACCACATTTTTCAACAATTCTTCCTTTTAACTTTGAATATTCATAAGACATTTCGTTTCACCTCATTTCTTTTAAATTCTAGTTCGCTACTTTTTTAGTCGTTAGTTTTGAACTACCTATATAATATTCTTTATTGTTCAAAAAGTCAATACAAAAATTCAAAATTAACTACTTTTTGTAGTTTTTCTTGAACTTATGTTCAATTTATATTAAAATATTAACTAGAAAGGAAGTGAAAAAATGAAAAACAATCCTAAAAAAATATCCAACACAAAAGAACGACTAAAGTATTATATGAACTTAAAAAACATCAAACAAAAAGATATTGTAGAATTATGTGAACCATACTGTCAAATGTATAATGTGAAATTTAATAAATCTGATATAAGCCAATATGTTACTGGTCGTTCTGAACCTAATCAGGATAAACTATATGTTTTGAGTGAAGCATTACAAGTTAATATAGAATGGTTAATGGGTTATGATTTTCCTATGGATAAAGAAATTAATTGGGATAGTTTTAAAGATTTAGAAAAAGAATTACAACAACAATTACCAGTTCTTGAAGATTTAGCAAAAGTGTTTGGGAAAGATTTTTATAAGTTAGTAACTTTATATGATATGCTAAATGTTGATGGTAAGCAAAAGATACAAGATTATATTTTAGATATTTGTGAAAATGAAAAATATCTAAAAGAAGATATTGATCAACAAAGTTTATATCAAGCAATGAGTATATAACTAATTCTTCTACTGTAACCTTTATTTTTGAAAGTTTATTTTCAAAATGGTACAAGATTTAAAAAGGTACAAGATGAAATAAATCAATCTTGTACTTTGAAAAGTATTGATTTTAT
>NZ_NFLJ01000046.1 GCF_002160865.1 Massiliimicrobium timonense | reverse complement strand
CACTTTGAAGAAATTTTGGTTGTTCAAAACCATCTCGATATTTTAAATCTAGCACACCATCTGCCAATTTTATTGAATTTCCCAAAGGATCAACATCACAGATTCTCACAACAATATCTGTATCAGGGCAATCACAGGAAACATATAGTTTGACTTTAAAATCTCCAGTAATTGTGATGGGATGATTTAAAATATCTGTTGAAAAGGTGAGAACATCTTTTCTTTTTTCTTCATGAATGTAATTTTCTGGAACTTCCAGTTCATTCTCTGATACATCAATGATGTGCTTTGCAGGATTATCAGGATCATAACAATACATACTCCAGCCATTTTTGAAAGGTTGATTTTCAATCAAATGTCCACTTCCACATGCCAAAGTATTTCCATTGGCTTTGTCATCAGAATCTTGTAGATAGAGCTTCACTCTATGATTTGAAACAGGCCATGTTGAAGCAGTTTTCCATCTATTTTCATGCAATGTATAATATTCAACAGGTGCTCCTTCTTCAATACCATTATGAACCCCTTTCACAAATCGATCTAACCATAACATACATTGTAAATCAATATCATATCTTAAAGCATTCTCTCCCATATCAACATGATGTAAGTCATATTCAGCATTCCCGTTATGTTTCCATGCTCCTATGATGGCTTTCCATGTTTTCGGTTTCCATGATTTAACTAAACGTAGAGCCTGTGTTGTTCCCATACCATTATCATCAAACCAACCAGATATAATAAGAGCAGGGACTTGATAACCACCACTTCTTTTTTCCCAATCCATTGTATTCCAAAAATCATCCATATTCTCATGTTTTAACCAGCGATTAAGAAAATCAATAGGCTTCCCTAAAGCCACTTCAGGAATTTTAGAAATAGGTCGTATTTTCATTAAATAATCCCAATCCTGAGTCATGTTCTCTGGTAAAAATGTTTTTTGTGCCATCGCAAATGCCCATGCCAACATCCCAGAATTGAAACATCCTCCACGTCTTGGTATATCCACAAAAGCACTTCCAGAACACATAAAACTAACGATACCTTTAAGATGCACATTTCGGCTACATAAAGCTGCCCATTGTACATAACCTAAATAAGAAGCTCCTATCATTCCTACACAACCATCACTCCAGCTTTGTGAAGCAATCCAATTCAGTGTATCATTAGCATCTTCTACTTCATAGTACGATGGCATCCATTCGCCTTGACTTTCTTCTCTACCACGAACATCTTGTATAACAACTGCATATCCTCTTTGAATAAATCGCCAATATTGAAAATAACCTTGTTTCTTTCCATAAGGAGTACGAACGAGTATCGTTGGAAATTGACTTTGATTTTTATTTACTGGCAAATAGACATCAGTTGCTAGAGAGATATGATCTTTTGTTTGTACATCAAATGTTTTTGCTTTTTGAACAGGAAAAACATTGACTTTTGAATAAGTCAAACCTTCCCATTGTTTTAATATCGTCCTTTTTTCATATCCATTTTTTACTAATATACAAACCATATCCCTTGCTGCCATCAAAACAGCATATATACCTGTTTGATCAAAACATAAATCCATTGGATAGAGTTTATGTCTTTGAATATAGACATTATGTTCTTTTAATTGAAACTGTTCGTTCCATGATGTTTGAAACTGTTTTGCACCACTAAAAATCTTTTCTTCATAATCTTTTTTTCGCTTAAAAAAAGACAAAATATCTCGATGACATATTTTTTTCAAGTTTTCACTTTCAGATTCGCTAAATAACGTCTTTTCTTGCCATTTTCCTGAATAGACATCAAGCTTTGAAATCATGATTTTTACATCTTCTTGAAAAAACTTATCATATAAAATGCCAGACACATAAAAGTTCCATTGTTCCATAAACACCATCCCCTTTAATAAAAATATAATTCATTTTCATCTCTAAAATAATAGATAATCTTATGTATATTTATTTCTTTAATTAATAATATTCTATTCTTAACAAGATAAACTGTCAATAAAATACAATTTTCCATTAATATGTTGATTCTTCATTTCTTTATCCATTAAAATAAGAGCTTGTATCTATTTTTTTATTTTCAATGATTAATAAGAATACAACAACAGATTTTATTTGTTTTCATCACATATTTTAGATATAATGGTAAAGAAAGGGTGAGCAATTTGGAGCATTTCTATCAATCAATGTTAGCCTACATAAGACAACGTCCTCGTTTAGAAAAAACCATTCTTTTTCTAACAGAATACTGTCCTTATATTACTTTCATGATCTATCCATGTGTATTGATCAACTTATGGTTAACGCATAATCCTCACTTTATAGAAGCGATATTAAGACCATGTATTGCTTTTATTATTGTGACGATTTTTAGAAAAATAGTGAATCGCCCTCGTCCTTATGACCACATGGATATCAAACCCTTAAAAGGACATAAACATGGTGAATCATTTCCCAGTCGCCATAGTGTCAGTGCCTGTATTATTGCATTGATTTGTTTTTATGCGAATACATATATTGGTATCTTTGCTTGTATAATCGCAATCATTGTGAGTCTTACTCGTATTTTCAGTGGAGTGCATCATATCAGTGATGTTTTTGCAGCAATTATTATTGCAATTCTATGTTTTATAATTGACTTTCATTAAAAATAATTTATACTATACTTAAAATATTTTAAGTATTTATAAGGAGGTCTTATGCTCAGTCAAGAATTTCAAGCTGTTTATAATATTTTTAAAATGAATTTTTATGCATCTATGTGTGCAGCATCTAAAGAGCTTACGATGCAAGAAGCATTTAGCTTAGATATTATCTATATGTTAGGTGAACCTACTATTTTAGAGTATGCAAAATATATGGGGATTTCACAACCCAATGCAACGTATAAAATCAATCAATTGGTTGATAAAGGATATTTAATTAAAACGGTCAGTCAAGAGGATAAGCGTTCTTATCATTTAAAAGTCACAGCGAAGTTTTTAGAGTTTTATCGTGAAAATGACCGTTATATTAAGAGTGCTTTAAGAAAGATTGAAAAACTTTTCAGCAAAGAAGAAATTAAATCCTTAGAAAAAATGCTTCATACAATTAGAATCTTGATGACGGAGGAAAAAAAATGATTAAAATTATTACTGATTCTACTTCAGATATTGATTTAGAATACGCTAAAGAATTAAACATTGAAGTCGTTCCATTAAAAGTTATTATCGATGGAAAAGAATATAAAGATCGCATTGATTTACAACCTGATCAATTTTATGATTTGTTAGTGAATAGTGATACATTACCTTCAACATCACAACCTTCACCACAAGATTTTGCTGATCTTTATGAAACAGCAAAAGATAACAAGGATAGTGTTATTGTGATAACATTATCTAGCACAATTAGCGGAACATATCAAAGTGCTAATCTTGCTAAAGACTTAGTAGAATATGATGATATTTATGTGATTGATAGCTTAGGAACAACGCAAATGCAACGTTTACTTGTTTTAAAAGCTGTCGCTTTAAGAGATGAAGGAATGGTAGCTCAGGATATTTATACATTCTTAGAAGAATATAAGCATCGTATTCGTCTATATGCCTTTGTGGATACTTTGGAATATTTATACAAAGGTGGGCGTTTATCCAAAACAGCTGCTACAGCTGGAACACTTTTGAAATTTAAACCTATTATAGGTTTTGATGATGGAAAATTAGAAATGTTTGCTAAGGCAAGAGGAGCACAAAAAGCAACTGCAAAAATTATAGACTTGATTCAACAAAATGGTGAAATGGACTTAAATGAACCTATCTGTATTGGTTATAATGGTTCAACTGATGGTTTAGACAAGTTTGAAAATACTTTAAGAGAAGCTTTCCATTTTGGTGAAACTTTACATGGTGTTATTGGTCCAGTCATTGGAACACATGCGGGACCTGGAGCTCGTTTAATTACTTATGTTGTGAAAAAATAATGTTTAAAAGAAATTGATGATAACATACTATATGTATGATCATCAATTTTTTATTTTTTGAAAGCACTTTTTTATACTCAATATATTAAGCCTAGTCAACGTTTTGACTATGCTAAAGTTGAATTGGGTGATAAATATGATTAGTTATAAACCATTGTATGAAACAATGTATAAGCAAGGCATTACAGAGTATGCTCTCATCTATAAAGAAGGAATTTCTGCTAATACAATGTATAGAATTAAACAAGGGAAAGCCATCACAACCAAAACAATTGACACCCTTTGTTTTATATTACACTGTCGTGTAGAAGATATTATTCAATATGTTGAAAATTTAAAAAAAGATGTATGCTGATTGTCATACATCTTTGATTACAACGTAAGTTTTCACTCTTTTATCCAATGAAATATTTATTCAATTCACTTTAGATCAACAATATGCCTTTTATCCTGCTATTATTTTGACATAAAAGGTCCTTTTTCGTGGTCCATCAAACTCACATAAATAAATACCTTGCCATGTTCCTAATATGATTCTTCCTTGATGAATAATAAAAGTTTGACTGGCATTAAAAATTGTTGATTTCATATGAGCATGGGAATTTCCTTCAAAATGATGATAATCTGAATGATACGTTGGAAAAGCACGTTCAAAACCTGCCAGCATATCTCTTACAACATCCGGATCAGCATTTTCATTGACTGTAATTCCTGCTGTTGTATGTGGCGTATAAACAACAACTATACCTTCTTGTATTTGAGATTGTTGAACATCTTTTTTGACTGTTGCTGTGATGTCATGCATTTCCATACGTTTTGAAAATTGATAATGATGTGTTACTAACATAAAATCACCTCTATAGATCTTTGATATACCATTTATCACAGGCATAATGGGGTCCTTTGATAAGTGGTTGATCTAACAGTTGAAAACCATTTTTAAGATAAAAACGATTGGCTGCAATCATATTGGAAAATGTTTCTAAATAACACTGATAATAATATTGTCTGGCAAACTCTAAAGATTGATTCAAAAGTTCTTGAGCAATCCCAGTGCCTCTCACCTCACTATAACAATACATTTTCTGTAATTCACAGATTCCTTCTATTCCATCTAGAGGACCTATCCCACATCCTCCTACCACATGATTATCTTTTATAACAACTAAATATTGTTTATTTTTAGGTTGATATACTTGATAAAACTGTCCTAAATCTTTATCTTCCCATGCACAACCCGGTTTATTACCACCAAATTCAATTAAACAATCTCGAATGAGTTTTTCAACTTCTAAATTATCTTTTTCTTTAATCAATCGTATCTTCATGAGCAGGTATAACCTTTTTTAAACGTTTTTCAAAATCACGACGTGAAAACATAACAATAGCGCCACATCCTAAGCATTTAATTTTAATGTCCGCACCCATACGAATAATTTTCCATTGATTAGATTTTTTACATGGATGTTGTTTCTTCATTTCTACAATATCATTCAAATTATACTCCATTTTTCAGTTCCTCCCTTTGTAAATATGCCTGATAAGTATTCTCCATTAACATGGCTATGGTCATAGGGCCTACTCCTCCCGGTACTGGTGTAATATATGAAACAATATCTTTTACATCTTCATAATCCACATCACCACATAATTTATGATTTTCATCACGATTAATACCGACATCTAAAACAACAGCCCCTTGTTTTATATAATCTTTATTAAAAAAACGAGGTTTTCCAATAGCTGCAATTAAAACATCTGCTCGTTTGCATAAATCCGGTAAATTCTTTGTACGAGAATGAGCAATCGTTACTGTCGCATGTTTATGTAAACATAACAGGGCTACAGGTTTTCCAACAATATTACTACGCCCTACAACAACAACTTCTTTACCTGTTAAATCATAGTGAATCTCATCTAATAAAACCATCATTCCTTTTGGTGTACATGGGACAAGTCCTTTTTCACCTAAAACAAGTTTTGCGACATTTGATGGATGAAACCCATCAACATCTTTACAAGGATCAATTGTATTTAAAATACAATCTTCATCAATATGAGAAGGTAGAGGTAATTGAACCAATATACCATCAACTTTATCATCTTGATTCAATGATTGAATGATTCGAACTAATTCTTCTTGAGATGTCTGTTCATCCAATCTTATAATATCTGAAAGCATACCGACATAAGCACAGGCTTTATCTTTATTACGCACATATGTTTGACTAGCTTGATCTTCACCAACTAAAATAACTGTTAATTTCGGTATTCTTTTCCCTTGTTCTTTTAATTCATCTATTTTCATTTTTAATGCATCTTTTCTTTTTTGTGATATTAATTTTCCATCTATATTCATATCTACCACTCCCTTATATGAATTATATCAAAATAAAATCACTTGTAAACAAAAAGAGGAAGACGAATTCCTCTATTGAACAATTGGAGTCTGTGGTTGTTGATTTGTTGAAGGTTGTGTTTGAGGAGAGGATTCCTGAGTAGAATTATCAGCAGGTGCTTCAGGTACAGGTTGAATTGGGGTAACTTCTACAGGCTTTGTACCTCTTTTGACGACTTTATCACGTTTTTTATAGACACTATAAGCTTCTTTCTTTGAAGAAATCAAATTTCCGTTTTTATCGTAGACATAACGATATGATTGTGCTTTTGCTCCAGTGTAGCCACTTGTCTGAACTTTTTCTTTTCCAAGCTCTAATGTTGGATCATCAATATATTGAGTTTGAAAAGGTGTAGAAGATAATTTTTGACTTGTGATTTTTACATATGTTCCATCAACATCTGTTCCTAAAATCTTACAATACAGACGACTACCACTATAAGACATTTCTATTTTGATAGGGTAATCTCTGTTATTCTTAAATTTGAAGTCAGGTCCACCCCAAGAAACAGTCGCATCTCTACCAATGGGTACATAACTAGATACATAGCTATGATTAGATCTTAAAGTGACTTCTAAATTAGAAAGCAACACTGCATTATATAATGTGGAAGATGATTGACAGATACCTCCACCCACTTCATTAACTGTTTCTCCATCTCGATAAGCTCCAGCTGCTCCAAATCCTCTGGCTGTGGTACGTTGTCCAACTTGTTTGTTGAATGAAAATTCTTCTCCCGGCAATAAGATAGAATTACATTTTATTCCTGCTAAACGGACATTATTCTTTCTAACAGATGAACCACTGACATATGTGGAATAACTTCCTAAAACATCTTTAAATAAATTCTCTTTTAAATCTTCAGTAGAAATATCTGGTTGCGTAATCTTAGCTGAAACTTCAAAAGTTTCTCCTTCTTTTGTTTTTAAAAAGACTTCTTGAGCTTTCTCTAAATCATATGCAACCCCCACTTTAGCATCAACAATAGCGTAATCATTATTTTTATCTAAAGTCGCATTTTTAGCTTCTGTCGCTAATTCTTTATATATTGATTGCATTTCATTGTCTTCTAGATGTGTTTGTTCTAAGTGACACTGTATTTCTTTTTGAAAATCATAATCTTTAAAAGCTTGTTGAATTTGTTGAATCACTAATTTTTCAGTTGTTCTTTCACCATTATGCCCTTTTTTAAAAATAATTTTCTGCTTCCCTAATTCATAAGTTGTCTTTTGTGCTGTGTCATAATTAAGAATTTGACTCTTTTGAATAGCTTCTTTCATTTGATTCTCACTTTGAATCGTTACAGGAATAACAAAATCATGATTCATTAAATAATCATATCCTCTTGTTAAAAAGTTTCCTTTATTTTTAATAATCTTTTCCACACCCTTTTTAGCATCAAAAGATACATTTCCTGTGAAATCAATCGTATAAGTTTGATCTTTAGCTTTCATTTTTATCAATAATTTTTCTGTATCATCTTCAAATTGTTGATTTAAAGTTTCAATAGCTTTTGACTGAGTTAGCTGTCCAACCTTTATACCATTAATTGTTGTATTAGAAACAAAATCCCCTGTTCCTGCCATAATACATAAAATAAGATATATAGTTAATAATACACATATCATTCCAGCTGGAATCATTACTTTTTTATTTTTTAACCATTTTTTATATTTCATAGTCTTATTTTCTCCTATAGATTCTACTCACATATCATAAACTTCTTTGATGCTTCTTGCAAGATGGAGATATAAAAAAATAGTCGTATTTTTTCGACTATTTTTGCTTATTAATAATATGTCTGGCAATTAATATACCATTTGCTCCAGCTTGAGCAAGTCCTCTTGTTAAACCAGCACCATCACCACCAACATACAATCCATCTATTTCACTTTCAAATCCTTCTCTTACTTTAGGTCTAGCTGAATAGAATTTGGCTTCTACACCATAAAGCAAAGTATGTTCATTGGCAATTCCAGGTGTAACATGATCTAAAGCTTCAATCATTTCAATAATTGATTTCATCGTATTATATGGTAATACCAATCCTAAATCTCCCGGTACAGCTTCTGGTAGGGTTGGAACAGTATATCCTTCCTTTAAACGTTTGGCTGTTGTACGACGACCTCTTTTAATATCCCCATATCTTTGCACAATAATACTTCCATGTGATAACATGTTTGCTAATCTAGCTACTTCATGTGCAAATTCATTAGGTTCATTAAACGGTTCACTAAAGACATGGGATACAAGCAAAGCAAAGTTTGTATTAGGACTTCCTAGTTTTGGATCATGGTACGCATGTCCATTGGCTAACATTGTTCCAGAATGATTCTCAATAACAACATGCCCACTTGGATTAGAACAGAATGTTCTGACTTTTGTTCCTACAGAAGCATTATATACAAATTTTCCTTCATATAAATTTTGATTAATTTCATCCATAACAATATTACTTGTTTCAACTCTGACCCCAATATCCACTTGATTGTTATAGAGTTCAAGTCCTTGATGTTTAAACACTTTCGCAAGCCATGTTGATCCATCACGTCCTGGTGCCAAAACAACATGAGGGGCATAGATTTCTTCACCATTTTCTAAGATAATTCCCTTAACATGACGATCTTCTACTATAATATCTTTAACAGCTGTTTTAAAAGCTATATCAATATGTTCTTTTAATTCATTTGACATTTCTGTCATAATTCTTAAATTTTCTTCTGTTCCTAAATGTCTTACTTTGGCACGTAATAATTTTAATCCAACCGCATATCCACGTTTTTCAATTTCTCTTACTTTATCTGTTGTTGGATCTGTAATTTCACGTGTTGCTCCATGTTTTAAATACAATTCATCAACATAATGAATCACATCTTCAACTTCCTGATTATCTAAATAATCTGTCAGCCATCCACCAAATTCACTTGTAATATTAAATTTCCCATCAGAATAAGCGCCTGCTCCTCCAAACCCTGAAGTAATCGAACATGCAGGTAAACATCCTGGTTCATTTTCTTTAATTTGTGGACAACTTTTAATTTTCTTATCTTTAATTGGACAATGTCTATACATCACATCATGTCCTTTATCAATAAGTAAGACTTTTAATTCTGGATTTTTTAAATACAATTCATAACTTGTCATAATTCCTGCTGGTCCAGCCCCAACAATAATGACATCATAATTCTTTTGCATAAAAAAACGCCTCATTTCTGGGGCATTATTAAATAATCCTCGTTTATTATATTCATAAAATCAATACATTGTCAATACAATAAAATGGATTAAAAAATGTTATGAATTGATAAAACTTTTTTCACTATATCAAAAACAATGCGACAATAACAGGAATAGTGATAATTGAAAGTAAGGTTGTCATAAAAACAGTTTTCGCAGCTAAAGCGACATCTTTTTGATATTCTGTCGCAAATAAAACAGCTATATTGCCTACTGGCATTGCAATCATGATTAAGGATACACCTAAAATAAGAGGATCTTGGATAAAGAAACTTAAAACTGGATAAGCAATGATGGGAATAATGATTTGTTTTAAAATGGTAAAAGGATAAACTCTGATTTCATTGAAAACTTCTTTTAATGGAATCGTTGCGAGTGTTGAACCAATCAACATCATTGCAATTGGTGTAGTAATATCTCCTACCATCGTTATTGTTGAAGCGATGACATCGGGTACCTGTATCTCTGTTAAATAAATCAATAAAGCAATCAAAGATGATATGACTCCTGGTGAAAGTAACTGTCTGGCATTCATCTTAATTTTTTCTGTAGAATGATAATTCATAAAAACAATACCTACAGTAAAGACTAATAAATTAAATAACATATTAAAAATAGCAGTCAAAAAAACAGCTTCGTTACCAAAAATAGATTTCATTACTGGAAATCCCATAAATCCAATATTAGAAAACATAGTCATAAAGATATATAAGCCTTGCTGATGCGTTGGTACTTTTATTATTTTTACAATAATAAAACCAAGTATTGGTAAAACAATAAAGATAATGACACCCACAATAAAAACAAAAGCAATCTTTGAAATATCTTTTTCTAAAGTCGTTGATAAAACAGAAGATACAATTAAAGCTGGTGTTGTGACTGATAATAGTAAACTTGTTAAACGTTTATTAAATTCCACATCAAGAATCTTGATTTTTAATAAACCATACCCCAGTGCAATCACTAGAAATAATTGTATCATCTGTAAAATAATAACTTGTAAATCCACACTTATCCTCTTAATCCATGAGCTTGTCTTTCCATATTTTCAACAACAATGTCATAGATTTCACCAAGTGTTGCTGCATATTCTAAAACAAGCCATGGCTCATTTGTATGATAGTGAATCTTGATAAGTTCATCATCCCCTACTGCCAATAAACAGTCCCCTTGAAAATGTTCTGTAATATAATCATGAATTTCATCTTCGTTTAAATTCTTACCTTCAATAAGTAATTGTGTATCAAATTTATATTCTAACATCGTTATTCTCCTTCAAACAAACATGCTCCATTTGTTTCAATGACTTTCTTATACCAATCAAATGATTTCTTTTTATATCGTTTATATGTTCCATTTCCTAAATCATCACAATCGACATAGATGAATCCATAGCGTTTACTCATCTGTTTTGTTGATTCACTTACTAAATCTATACATCCCCAAGACGTATATCCCATCAAATCAACACCATCTATTTCTATCGCATTCAACATTTCCTTAAAATGTGCTGCAAAATAATCTATACGATATTGATCATCCACTGTTCCATCAATAAGTTCATCTTTTGCTCCTAAACCATTTTCTACGATAAATAATGGTTTTCTATAACGATCATATAAATCCACCAAAGATACTCTTAATCCAATAGGATCAATTTGCCATCCCCACTCAGATGAAGGAATGTATGGATTTTTAATGGCTGTCATTGTATTAGCAGCTGTTTTCTTTAATCCTTGATCATCTTTCGCAACACAGCTAGATGAATAATAACTAAATGATACAAAGTCTACTGGATATTTTTTCATGATATCCAAATCTCCATCTTCCACCTGAATATGAATACCTTCATTCTTGAATTTCGCAAGAAGATATGCTGGATATTCTCCAAATACTTGTGTATCACTATAACAATATGTACTTCTCATATCCTGTTGTGCCTGTAATACATCTTCTGGTTTACATGTATATGGATAATATGTAAGCTTTGTCAACATACATCCTACCTTTGATCCTGGTATTGTTTCATGACATATTTTCGTAGCTAAGGCAGAAGCTACAAACTGATGATGCATCGCCTGAAAAATCACTTCTTGAAAGTTTCTTCCTGGAAATCTGTCTTCGACAAGTCCTCCTGTTGTATAAGGATGTCTAATCATTGAATCAACTTCATTGAATGTCAGCCAATATTTGACCTTATCCTTATATCTTTCACAGATGACCTTAACATATCTGACAAACATATCTACGACTTCTCTTGATGCCCATCCATCATAATTTAAAACAATATTGATTGGTGGTTCATAATGTGACATTGTCACTAATGGTTCTATTCCATATTTCAAACATTCATCAAAAATATCATCATAGAATTTCAATCCTTCTTCATTTGGTTCTAAATCATCTCCATTAGGGAAGATTCTAGACCATGCAATGGACATTCTATAAACTTTAAATCCCATCTGGGCAAATAGTTGAATATCTTCTTTATAATGATGATAACCGTCAGAGCCATGTCTTTTGGGATATAATGACTCATCAGTTGATTGTAATGCTTCTTCAATATCTTTTGTTGTAATGGCATTTTGTGCTTTATAATCTTGCACATCTACATCTAAATGATGCCTGGCACAGTCAGAAACACTGATTCCTTTTCCTCCCTCGTTCCATCCACCTTCATATTGGTTGGCAGCAGTTGCTCCACCCCATAAAAATCCTTCTGGAAATTGTCTTACCATGTTTTCTCCTCCTCTTTCTTCTATTATACATCATTCCATTTCATCATGTCTTTATTTTCAAAAAAAGAAAGATGAGAAAAAAAGTACATCTTTACAATGTACTTAATGAAACATATCTTTTTTCATAAAAATAAATGTAGCCACACCACACGCAATTAACGCTATCAAAGTTGGTACCCACCATACAGGTCCAGGTAATCCAGTAACATTCATTCCATAAAAACTAAAAACGATATTTGGAATAGCCATCACAATTGTAATCACAGTTAATACCTTCATTACAATATTTAAATTATTAGAAATAACAGAAGCAAAGGCATCCATTGTTCCAGATAAAATATTTGAATAAATATTACACATTTCAATAGCCTGATGAATCTCAACCAGTACGTCCTCTAATAAATCTTGATCATCCTCATATAATTTGATTAATTTTCCACGCATGATTTTATTTAATGTTATTTCATCAGTTTTTAAAGAAGTTGAAAAATAAACCAATGATTTTTCTAATCCCAACATTTGTATTAATTCTTTATTTTGCATTGATCGATGAAGTTTATGCTCAGTTAATGAAGATAAGCGATCAATTTGGCGTAAATAAATCAAATATCTTTGAGAAATCCTTAATAACAATTTCAATAAAAATCTTGTTTTCATTTCTGTATGAATACCTTTGACTTTCCCTGTAGCCATATCTTCAATGTTTAAATTTTCATATAGAGAAATTGTAATAATATATCCTTTCATTAAAACAATACCTAAAGGTAATGTTGTATACTGTAAAGTCATTTTATCATATTTACCTTCAGTTTCTTCGGCACTTGGATAATCGACAATGACTAATGTTTGATTATAGTCATCATCAAAATCAATATGTGAACTTTCTTCTTCATCCAAAGATGCCTGTACAAATTCAGGAACAACGTCTAAATTTTCAATCAAAAAATTTTTTTCTTCTTCAGTAGGTGAAATGACATTAATCCAGCATCCTGTTTCCAATGCTTCAATTTTTTTTGTTTCAGTTCCAAAAGTCTTGTAAAATTCTATCATTTTAATCCTCCTATTCTATAACAGGAGAATTTTTATTATGCCTCCTGTTATGTTTTGTTTAATATTGAAATTCGTTTCTTCATCCGGCTCCGGAGACATAATAACACCTTCTTTCTTTTCCCATGCCATTATAACACAAAATATGAGAGATAGAAGCCTTAGAAAGGTAATTTTTTTGTTTTTTTAACAAAAAAAGATTTAAATTAAAAGTTTACTTTCAACTTAAATCTTATTATTCTTAAATCCAATCCGTTCCATCTTCTCTTTTTAAAATATAACGAATCATTTCAAACATTTCTTCTTTGGATTTTGATTTAACAATGAAAACATGATTACCCATTGCAGCACTTAAAGCCGCAGGAACATCTGTTTCTAAAGCAATTTGATCTCCATACTTTTCTCTAATCTGATCATAATTGTACATATACCAGATTCCCTCTCTACGACCAGTGTAAGCTACCCAATATTCACGATGAATATCATAGAAACATTCATTATATTTGATCATATCTGCCCATATCGTATATACATCAACGTTATAAGCATAATTAATCATATCTGGCATATAAGCACCTGGTGCTCTCATATTCACTTCTAAGCCTACAATATCACCCTTTTTACCAAGACCTTCTTTATCTTCATCTAATCTAAAGAACTCAAAATGATAGAAACGACTTCTTGTATCAAAAGCTTCTACAACTTTTTTTCCTATTTCATATAAATCCAATCCTTCAACAGGCTGTGAATAGAATGCAGTATCACTCAATTCATTGACATTATCCATGATAGAATTCAGCATCACATGAGATGAACAAATCAAAATATTTTTTTCTTTATCAGTAACTCCATCAAAAGTTTCTACATGCCCTGGCACCATTTCCTCAATAATAAATTGAATATAAGGTGGTTTTGTCGCAAAGAAATAATCTAACTCATCATCACTTTTCAATTTATATGTTGAACTTGCCCCAACACCATTATCGGGTTTAACAATGACTGGATATCCAACTCTATTTGCAAAAGCTTTAGTTGCTAGATAGTCATCTACTTTACGATATCGTGCGGTTGGAATTCCTACAGATTTATAAACATCTTTCATTTTTGATTTATATTTCATTGGTGAAAGATCTTGAATCTTTGTTCCAGTTGTCACATTAAACTCATTTCTTAATGTTGCTTCTAATTCCAGCCAGTATTCATTTTGAGATTCAATCCAATCAATCTTTCCATAATGCCATGTAAAATATGCACAAGCTCTATATACACTTTCATAATCTTCCAAATCATCAACACGATAATATTCTGTTAAGGCAAGTTTTGTATGATATGGCAGATTTTCATAATTCTCATCGCCTATTCCTAATACACGAACTCCTCTGACTTTTAAACGATCACAAAAGTTATAGAAATATGCCGGAAAATTTGGCGAAATAAAGATCACGTTCATATTAGATCACCCTTTCTACAAAATATGGGAATTGTACTTGCCACCAATCCCAATCATGATTCACATCATATCCCCAAAAATCAATCCATGCAGGAATATCTTTATATTCAAGAAGTTCTTTCATACGTGATGTACTTCTAATCATATCATCTTCCCATGCCCCTTGCCCACAGCATAATACAATATGGCATTGACGATACATATCAACATAAGGATGGTCATAACTCATTCCATTTAAATATTGTACGGGTGAGTTACGATATAAAATATCATCATGATAATCACCAAAGAATAAATCACTATCATAATAGCCACTCAAAGCAATTGTTCCTTTAAAAATATCAGGTCTTCTAAACATAAAATTAGCGGCATGAGATGCCCCCATTGAGCAACCTGTTGTATAAATACCTTCAGCATAATTTCCATTATTTCCATAAGAATTGATTTCAAATATTCTTGGTACCAATTCATTAACAATATAATAGAAATATTGTTCAATCATATAAGTGCGATGGCGATTATCTCCCCCTTCAGCAGACCAAGATTCCTGATCAATGCTATCACAGCAGAAAAGCTGAATTCTTCCCTCATCAATAAGATGTTCAACAGTATGAACCATTCCGTTATTTTCAAAATCAAAGAATCTTCCGTTTTGTGATGGAAACACTAATATTGGTGTTCCAGCATGTCCATAAACTTTAAATTCCATATCACGCAATAAACAATCACTATATTCTTTAAACCATTCTGTTTTCATATTCTCCCTCCTATCCTAAAACATATTGAACAAAAGCATCAACTTGTTCCATATTTTCAAAACGTGCAGTATACGTAAAATTCCCCATTGCTCCACTTAGAATATCTGGCATTCTTTCACACATAACTAAATCGAAATGGTATTGAGATATAATATCTTCATGACTATGTGTGTAAGTTATACCATCCCTTCTTCCACAATATACACAATGATATGGACGATGATGATCATATTCACTATATCCTTTAGTTACCATATCTGCATAAATTTGATAGACATCTATGTCATTTGCAAAATTCATCATATCAGGAGTATATCCCCCTGGTGTACGTAAATTCACTTCTAAACCAATAATATCTCCCTTTTTCCCTAATCCTTCTTTATCTTCTAGAAGTTTAAAAAATTCCATATGGAAACATCTTCCTGCTGTATAAAAGGCTTTAACACAAGCATGTCCTGCCTGTTTTAAATCATATGGAATTTCCCTTAATGAGTAATAATACATACTGCTTTGATCATTAACAACATCCATTATTGGATTTGGGAAAACATGTGATGTTTCAAAAATAATATCTTTGTCAAGATTAGCAATACCATCGTATGAAATAATGAGCCCATTCACAAATTCTTCCATAATGTATTGTGTAACATGTTCTTCTTGATAAAAATTTTCTAATTCATCTTGATTAGAAATTTTATAAGTTTTAGCTGCTCCTACGCCATTATCAGGTTTCACTACAACTGGATAACCTACTTTTTCAATAAATTGTAGACCTTCATCCAAATTAGTAACAAGGTGATAACGTGCAGTCTTGACACCTGCTTCTTCATAAAATTTCTTCATTTTTGATTTGCATTTAATATCTTCAATATGATTCGTATGAATACCTGTTGTAATATTAAAATCTGTACGTAATTTAGCATCTTGTTCCAACCAGTATTCATTATTTGATTCTAGCCAGTCAATATGTCCATAATGAAAAATAAAATATCCCATTGCTTTTATCATTTCATCATAATTTTCCATTGAATAAACTTGATAATAATCATCAATAGAATTCTTTAATTCTTCGCTTAATTGATCATATGGAGTATCTGCAATTGCTAAAACAGTAACACCATTTAATTTTAAGCGATTACAAAATTGATAAAAATTTTTTGGAAAACTTGGTGATATGTATACAAAATTCATAAAATAAAATTCCCCCTTTTTATATCCTTTTTTCTATTATATCATAATAAATAAAAAAAAGAATAAAAAAAAGGACGGAACCAGAAGAAGACTGGACCGTCATGTGAACTGGCAGCGTGCTATTGTCGCAGTTGCCCACTATCTTCGCCGCTATGATGCTTAACTTCTGTGTTCGG
>NZ_NFLJ01000045.1 GCF_002160865.1 Massiliimicrobium timonense | reverse complement strand
ATCAACATATTGGAATATGGTTTATAGTCAATTATCTAGAGAAGTTGAAAGTGATTTAGAAGGAATAGAAAATATGAAAAATACTGGTCAAAATATGGCATGTATTCTTAAAAAATAAATAATGATGATTTAAATAATATTGAATAAAGGGAAGTTAATACGATTCAAATAAGCAGACATTATCAATGATGAAAGATATGTTTACTAGGGAATCGTATTTTTATTTGAGAAAATCAAAGTAAGGTTATATCATCTTTAAACAACCAAAAAAGTACATTTTATTTTTTATGAAGCCATTATTTTTAGAATTTCTATTGTTTTAAACACTATAATAATGATACCATATTATTATGATAACGCTGTTCTATATGCGATTTGATGTCTTTAGGGTTGATGGTATCATTATTAATATTTATTTTCTATTTGTAAAAGCAATAGATAACGCTAAGAAAAAAGAACGAGCAGAATAAAAGAGGAGGTCATTATGAAAATTCTTGTTTTTGATGAAGAAAAAAAGCTTGATGCTTATGTAGGAGAAACGATATGTGATTTTATCCGACAACATGATCAAGCAACAATTGGTTTTGCGACTGGTTCAACACCATTAGGTGTTTATCAATATTTTATTGATAGCTATCAGAATCACAAAGTGAGTTTTCAAAATGTACAAGCTTTTAATTTAGATGAGTATGTTGGATTGAAACCGGAACATCCTAGAAGTTTTGCTTCAGCAATGAAAAATGAACTTTTTTCCCACATTGATATTTTACCTGAAAATATCAATGCATTGGATGGCTCAAAAGAAGATATGGATGAGGAATGTCAAAGATATGAAACATTGATTGAACAAAATCCTATTGATATCCAAATTTTAGGAATTGGAATGGATGGACACATTGCTTATAATGAGCCAGGAAGTCCACTTGATGGAGCATGTCATGTTGTGAATTTACATCAAGAATCTATAGAAAGTTCACTTGATTATGGATTTGATCATATTGAAGATGTTCCTACACAAGGTGTCACACAGGGAATTGGTACAATCATGAAAGCAAAACAACTGATCATGATGGCTAAGGGAGAAAAGAAAGCTGATTTAGTGAAAAGAATGATTTATGGTGAAGTGACACCAGATTTTCCTAGCTCTATTATTCAAAGACATCCAAGTGTGATTGTCTGCCTTGATAGAAATGCAGCGAGTCAATTGAAGGAGGAAGATTATGAAAAGCGTTAAAATAGTAACAATTGGTGGTGGTTCTTCCTATACACCTGAACTGATTGAAGGATTTATCAAAAGATATGATGAATTACCTGTTAGAGAATTATGGCTTGTTGATATTGAAGAAGGGAAACATAAGTTGGAAATTGTAGGAAATCTTGCAAAAAGAATGGTGAAAAAAGCAGGAATCCCTATGAAGATTTATATGACTCTTGATCGTCAGGAAGCATTGAAAGATGCAGATTTTGTCACAACTCAATTTAGAGTTGGGCAATTAGATGCGAGAGAAAAAGATGAATTGATTCCTTTAAAATATGGTGTCATTGGACAAGAAACAAATGGTCCAGGAGGTATGTTTAAAGCTTTAAGAACAATACCTGTTATCTTTGATATTATTAAGGATTGTGAAAAATTATGTCCAAACGCATGGATTATTTCATTTACGAATCCATCGGGTATTAATGCCGAAGCTGTTTTTAGACATACAGGATGGAAGAAATTTATTGGTTTATGTAATGGACCAGTGAATATGATTAAAGATATTGAACATATTTTAAATGTTCAAGACAATGATGAATTAGATGTTAAAATCGGTGGTATCAATCATATGATTTATGCATTAGATATTACATTGAATGGAGAAAATGCGAATCGAAAATTGATTGATACAATGATTGATCAGGGAAATAGTGAATCTTTGAAAAATATTGTAGATATACCTTGGTCAAATGAATTTTTAAATAGTTATGGATATTTAGGTATTGGATATTTACGCTATTACTTACAAAAACAACAAATGTTAGAACATTGTCAGGAAGATGCTGCAAAAGGACAATGTCGAGCACAAGTTGTTAAAAAGGTTGAAAAAGAATTATTTGAAAAATATAAAGATGAAAATCTTGATGTTAAACCAAAAGAATTGGAACAACGTGGTGGAGCATATTATAGTGATGCAGCTTGCAACTTGATTTCGTCATTATATAATGATAAAGGTGATATACAAGTTGTTGATACTTTAAATAAAGGTGCTATTTCTAATATGCCTGATGATGTTGTTGTGGAAGTGAGCTGTAAAATCACAAAAGATGGACCTGTTCCTATCCCAGTCGGAGAGCTTCCTTTACAAACAGTTGGTTTAATTCATCAGTTAAAAGCTTTTGAAATTTTAACAACAAATGTTGCACTAAGTGGAAATTATGATGATGCATTAGTTGCGATGACAATTAACCCTCTTGTTCAAAGTGAAATCACTGCTAAAAAGATATTAGATGAAATGCTAGAAGCCCATAAAAAATACCTACCTCAATTTTATAAATAATGATAAAAAGACTTCAAACAATTGAATTTTGAAGTCTTTTTCCATATTTATATTTCATCCTGTGTTTCAATTGTCACAAGAATATCATTTTCTAAAATAGGCGTTGTTCCATTAGGAATAATAGATTGATGATTTCTTTGAATCATGATAATTAACTGTTTAGCAGGTAAAGAAATATCCTTAACAAGCTTATCTTTCCATTTATGTGATGAATGAATATGGGTTTCATCTAAACGAATGTTTTCTCTGTTTTCAAATTGCTTTGCGGCTAAAACAAGTAAATCTCCTTCTAATATTTCTGTATCACCATTAGGAATTAAAGTTTGGTGATCTCTTGCGATTAAAATGACTAACAAATCATCAGCATTAATATCTTTAAGCTTTAGATTTTTAAAATGATGATTAGGTCCTATTTTCATTTTCACAAAACACATATCATTATCTTCCTGATAATCATTAAATGTACGTAATATATCAACTTGTGGGTTAATCATATGACATTTCTTTGAAATCCATGGTAGAAGTGAGCCTTGAATAGAAAGTGAAAATAAGACAATACAAAAGACAAGGTTAAATAAATCAAATGGTAAATTAACTTGATAAAGCACAGCATATATCGCAAAGACGATTGATGCAACACCTCTTAATCCTGCCCATGATACAACGGTCATTTGTCGCAATGGTGAACGAAACATACCAAGGAGTACAGAAATAGATAAAGGACGAGCTACAAATGTTAAGAAAATCATAATCAAAATGGCAGGAATAATAACTTCTGGAAGTTCAGATGGTGTGACAAGTAATCCTAGTAAAAAGAAGATTAAGACTTGTGCCATTTTTGTAAGAGTTTCATAAAAATGAACCATGTCTTTTTTATGAGGAATATAACTATTACCTAAAATGATGCCACAAATATAAACACTTAAATATCCATTTCCACCAATCAGATTAGAAAAAGCATAAGTGATAATACTGCTTGCAAAAATAATAACTGTATTTTCATAGCTTTCATTGACATGAACTTCATTTAAAATTTTCACTATGATTTTTCCAATACAAAAACCACATAATAAACCAAAGATGATTTGTTGAAAAATCATAACTGGTAAAGATATGTTTTGTCCTGTCATAATCATAATCACAGATATTGTTAACATATATGAAACAGGGTCATTCGATCCTGATTCAATTTCTAATAGTGAGTCTGTTCCATACTTTAAAGATAAATGACGAGAACGTAAAATGTTAAAGACAGATGTAGCATCAGTAGAAGAAATGACGGATCCAATTAATAAACTCTGTAACCATGATAAATCTAAAACATAATAAACAGATCCCGCAACCAGCAATGCTGTTAATAAGACACCCAGTGTTGATAAGACAATAGATTTGATAATCACTGGTTTGGCTACTTTCAAATTGGTTCCAAAACCACCAAAGAACATAATGAATATCAAACTGGTTGAACAAATCATTTCGGCAATCTGATAATCATTAAAAACAACACCTAAAATACCATTTTCACCTAAAAGCATGCCTAAAAGAATAAAAAACAAAAGAGAAGGAATAGCCAATTTATCTAAAAAACGATTTAATAAAATACATATAAGAATAACACATCCAACTAATACAAAATATAAATCCATCGCATCATCTCCTTTTTCCAAACTATATCATATATTTGTGTATCCCATAATAACAAAAGATGGGAAAACGAAAATCTTTGTATAGAGAATAAATACTATACAAAGATTTTATTCATTAATAAGTTTTAAACTGTTCGTTATAGCAAGCTTAATAACAGACAGTATGAGCTATATCTGGTGAAGGAAGATAAGCATAGTACTCTTGAATTTGTTGACTTAAATCAAATGAATGGGATGAGTGATTTAAGATATGATTTTGTATTTGAGGTGGAAATAGCCTTTGAATAGAATCAATATAAAGATTTCCACTTTCCGGCGTTTCACATTGAATGACCTGGTTATCTTTGTAAGTGATTTTATAAGGAATAGAAAAGCTTTCATCTTGAATAAGTTCATCATTCAACACATAGAAACTTTCTAAATGTATCCACATAAAGATATGTTGATAATGACCTGTTTCTTCAATACCATAAGGAATATAATCTGTAAAAATATGATAGTCTTCCTTATCTTTATTATAAGAAGCATTCTTTTGTTTGGATATGACATAGTCTAAGGCTTTGGAATATAGTGTGTCTTCTTTTGCAACATGTGTCATCGAATCCTTTGTTATTGGACTTAAACAAAATAGACAGATGATTATCATAATGATGACCAAAAGTGATAAGCTGATTACTTTTTTCATGAATGGAACTCCTTTTCTAATTTAATGCACAATAACCTGTTTTTTCAATAATATATTGTCCCTGTGAAGAGAGAAGATAGTCTTTTAATTTTTTAACATTTTCTTTCTGATTTGATTTTAAAGTCACACAATATAAATAAGTAGATATAGGATATGTCTGATTTTTAATATTTTCAGTCGTTGGCTCAACACCATCAACAGATAATATTTTCACATCTTCTTCTTGATGTAAACCTTCCAGGAAGTACCTAAACGTATATCCAATAGCATCTTTTTCACCATTATATTGGGCTGTATCTGAAATGATACCTGACATACCTGATATGTATTCATATTGTAAAGGCTCTTTTAATGGAATATCTCCCATAAAGTAAGTCATCATGGCTTGGCTGCCAGATCTTTCTGGTCTTTGAAAAGCAAGAATGTCTTTGTTTAGTCCACCAACTTTCTGCCAGTTTGTTATATCACCATGATAAATATCTTTAATTTGTTGAGTCGATAGATTAGATACAGGATTATCTTTATTCACAAAGAAGACAAAAGCTTCCTGACCGATAGGTGTATATTCAAATTCGACACCAGCTTCTTTGGCTTCTGCTAATTGTGATTTTGAAGGTTTTGCGCCAAAGAACATATCAATATTCCCATTGATTAAACGGGTATAACCAACAGATGTATTAGTAAATGTGACAATTTTGCCATTAGTATTATAATAATTGTAATCTTCTGACTCACTATATGCTTTTTCTATTTGATCAATATCTTTATAAACGGCTTTCGCAATAGCACTATAAACAGGATAACAAGCTTCCGCACCATCAAGAACAGGCATATCTTCTTCATTTTCAATGATAAAGGTACTTGGTTCTTGAAGTTCGACAAGTTGACTATCTTCAGTATATGGATAAAAAGGAGATAAGTCAGTGCTGGAATAACCATTCATATAGTCAAAGCCATGACCACCACTATATTTTCTGGCAGGTGATGTTTGGTATACATAAAAACTTGTTGTACAAAGAAGGACTAGACATAGAATTTTAACGATGTATTTCTTTATAGGAATTTGAGCTTGACTAAAAACATAAAGACTTACTAATTGAATGAACAAAAGAAGAATAGGACCAAATATCATTAACTGATAATGGGCAGTCAAGGAGCATAGAAGTAAAAATAAAGCAAAAGGAAAATAGAGTATGTAGTAATAATTCCATAACTGAAAAGAAAGATATCCTTGAGATAATAAACTGACAATGGTTAAGCAAACTAAAATGATAAGGATGATTGTTAATTGGATTTGAAATTGATGTGGATAAAGACGATTTTTTCTTTTCAGATAGTAAGTAAATAATACAACAAGGATTGTCATAATGATAAAAGCAGTAGTGGGCATAATGAAAAGACAAATGAAAGATAAAACGAAATAAAGAAGAACATAGCGAAAAATAAAGTATTTAAGATAGTCTTTCATAATGGATATCACCTCTTAAAGATATTGTACTATAAAGATGTGTATAACAAATGAAAATATCTTTTTGTTTAACATAAAATTAATAAAATATTTATAAAAATGAGTCGAACAAAAATAAAAATTATGACATTCTATAAAAAAGATGACATATGAGGAGAATGATTCATGAATGTTATAAAGAAATATTTTTATGTTTTGATTTGTTTGATATTACTGGTTATAGGGTGCTTATTTATGATGAGTCATCAAAGCCAAGATTTTTATAGTTATCTTATTCAAGATATATCAAAAAGAGATCGTCATTTTGAAACGATTGAAAAAGTAAAATATCAGGATGGTTTGTATTTTATAGTTTATCAAGATAATCAAGCTCGAAGTCATTTGCTTATTTATGAAAATGTTCATAATTTATGGATGGATAACTATCAATTTTGGGGAGAGAGTTCTTCTTCAAAGGATATAGATACTTTCAATTATGCAGATTCTCATCAGGCTATGGTTGTTGTTTATGGAAAGAATAAACAAAATGCCTCTCAATATTCTTTTGTGAATAATGGGAAAGTTTATAAAAAAGAAATGAATGATTCCTATATTCTTGAT
This sequence comes from Massiliimicrobium timonense, assembly GCF_002160865.1. Lineage (GTDB taxonomy): Bacteria > Bacillota_I > Bacilli_A > Erysipelotrichales > Coprobacillaceae > Allocoprobacillus. The sequence goes on along the minus strand of NZ_NFLJ01000045.1, from coordinate 10,246 downwards.
ATTTATATGTTAGAGGGGAGTTCATGTCATATAGCTGATTGGACTTTATATGATCAAAATCATCAAATTATACAAAATTGAAAAAATCAGCCTTGATGGGCTGATTTATTCTGTTTCCACTAAGATACAGGCAGGAACAGGTGTAATACCTTGATCGTGCATATATTGTAATAACTGGTCATCATATGTTCCTGGTTGCATCCATGCATAACGAATACCAATGCCAGACATTTCATCAACATAGTCATAAGCGTATTTTGGACTGACGACAAAAACCACAACATCTATAGGATGATCTATTGCTTCTAGATTTGGATATGTTGGGATATCATCTATATTTTGATAAATAGGAGATACACCATAAGTTTGATATCCTTTTTCTAATAAACGTTTAAATATTTTATAACCATATTTTTCTTGATTGGGAGTAACTCCCACAACTGCAAAATGATAATATTTTTCTAATATGTCTTTAGGATTCATACATTTTCACCTCAAAAGTATTATAACATATGCTTTATTTTATGCACAAGAAAACTTCAAGATACCAAAAAGTTTTCTCTGTTGAAGATGTATCAATAATTCAATTTGATAATATGAATATTTTGTGCTAATATGAAACAGATTAAAGGAGTGTGAGGAATAATGTATGATGTCATTGTTGTGGGTGGTGGACATGCAGGTATTGAAGCTTGTTTAGCAACGTCAAGAATTGGTAAAAAAACACTATTGGTAACATCACATTTTGATAATGTGGGTTCAATGCCTTGTAATACATCTATTGGAGGACCGGCGAAAGGTATCATTGTTAGAGAAATTGATGCTTTAGGTGGACAGATGGGAAAAACAGCAGATGCAACTTATTTACAGATGAAGATGTTAAATACGGCGAAAGGTCCGGGTGTTCAGTCATTACGTGCTCAAGCCGATAAGAAAGCTTATCCACGTTATATGCAAAAGATTTTAAAGCAACAAGAAAACTTGGATATTGTTGAAGCTATGGTGGAAGGATTAGTTATTGAAAATCAGACGGTTAAAGGTGTGACTTTAGCTGATGGAAAAACATATGCCAGTCAAACTGTCATTTTAACAACTGGAACTTATTTAAAAGCTGAAGTTATGGTTGGAGATCAAAAGACACCGAGTGGCCCTGATCAGGAAAAACCATCATTATATTTATCTGATCAATTAAGAGATTTAGGTTTTCGTATTCAAAGATTGAAAACAGGAACACCACCAAGAGTAGAAATCAATAGTGTGGATTACTCAAAAACACAATTACAACCGGGAACGGATGAACCACTCGCTTTTAGTTATGAAACAACAACATTTGTTCCTATTGAAAAACAAACTCCTTGTTATTTAACATATACAAATGAAAAAACACATCAAATTATTAAAGATAATTTATCAAAATGTAGTATGTATTCTGGGATTGTCAAAGGAATAGGACCAAGATATTGTCCTTCTATTGAAGATAAAGTTGTGAAATTTTCTGATAAACCACAACATCAGATTTTCTTAGAACCAGAATCCAAAGAAATGAATACTATTTATGTCCAAGGTTTTTCAACATCCATGCCTCATGATATTCAAGAACAAATGATACGTACGATTCCAGGATTGGAAAACTGTCAGATTTTAAAATATGCTTATGCGATAGAATATGATGCAATTGATCCATTACAATTATGGCCATCATTAGAAACAAAAGTGATTAAAAATCTTTTTACAGCAGGACAAATCAATGGAACAAGTGGTTATGAAGAAGCGGCTGCTCAAGGTTTAATAGCAGGGATCAATGCTGTAAAGAAAATCAATCATGAAGAACCATTAATTTTAAAGAGAAATGAAGCTTATATTGGTGTTATGATTGATGATTTAGTCACAAAGGGGACAAAAGAACCTTATCGTATGTTGACATCACGTGCTGAATATCGTTTATTATTAAGACATGATAATGCTGATGAAAGATTAAGACAATATGGTTATGATGCCAGATTAGTGAAAGAAGATGTTTATCAGGCTTATGTTGAAAAGATGAATCATATTCATGAAGAAATAGAAAGATTGGATAGTATTCGTTTTACGCCTAAACATGAAATCAATGAATTATTAGTACAACTAGGATCTACACCTTTAAAAGAAGGTATCAGTGCTAAAGGATTATTACAGAGACCAGAGATGGATTATCAAAAATTAAAGCCTTATATTGAAGATGCTCATTTAACTTCAGAAGAAGAAAAAAGAGTAACAATTCTTATTAAATATAAAGGATATATTGATAAGACTTTAAGACAAGTAGAAAAACAAAGAAAAATGGAAGAAAAACAGATTCCTCAAGATATTGATTATGAAGATGTTTTAAATCTTTCTTTAGAAGCTAAACAAAAATTATCTGAAATTCGACCAGTTACGATTGCTCAGGCATCACGTATTTCAGGAATCAATCCAGCTGATATTTCAGTCTTGTTGATCTTTTTAAAACAACATTATTAAGAGGTATATATGAATCAGGAACAATTTATACAAGCCCTTTTAGATAAAGGTATCACTTTAACATCAAAACAACTTGAACAGTTTGAAAACTATTATCAAACATTAGTTGAATGGAATCAAAAAATGAATTTAACAGCCATTACTCAAAAAGAAGATGTTTATTTGAAACACTTTTATGATTCATTAACAATTTCATTTGATTATGCATTATCCAATCAATCTTTATGTGATGTAGGAGCAGGTGCGGGTTTTCCTTCTATTCCTTTAAAGATTGTTTATCCAGAATTAAAAGTGACAATTGTAGATTCTCTTTCAAAGCGTATTACATTTTTAAAACATTTGATTCAAGTTTTAAATTTAAAAGATGTTCAAGCTATGGCTTCAAGAGCAGAAGAATATGCGAAAAAACATCGTGAATCATTTGATATTGTCACAGCAAGAGCTGTTGCCAGATTAAATATTTTAGATGAATTATGCTTACCTTTAGTAAAAGTTGATGGAGATTTTATAACTTTAAAAGGATTAAAAGCTCAAGAAGAATTACAGGAAGCTAAACAGGGTATAGAAAAACTTGGTGGAAAAGTCATGAAACAAGAAAGCTTCACATTAACAGATGAAAATGATCATCGTTGTAATATTTATATACATAAAGTAAAGAATACACCCATTCAATATCCTAGAGATTTTAGTAGAATTAAAAAGAAACCATTATAACGCATCAGTTGATGCGTTTTTTCGTATATTTATATGATTTCAGTTGATAATAAATAAAATAACTAAACAAATAAGTGAACAAATTATGAAATAACTCAAAAAAATAACTGAAATATATAATAAATAAGTGAAGAAATGATAAAATAAGTTAACAAATAATAAAAAATAACTGAATAATTAAAGAAATAACTTAAATATTAAATGAAATAATGAAAAATAACTTAAATTTTATTGATTTAAGTGAAATATTATTCTAAAATGAATTTAGAAAACAAATGATAATTAATGAATGTATGAAAAAATAGTTTAATTTTAAAGGAGGAAAATCATGTTAAGTGAAGAACTTATAGAATTGACATCATCAATTACTCAATTGAAAAGCGAAACACAGACAGTTGAAGTTAAAGCTGCTCATGGTGGTTGTCCTAAGAGATTGTATGATACTTTATCTAGTTTTTCTAATCAAGATGGTGGTGGAATTATTTTGTTTGGATTAGATGAAACAAAAGGTTTTGAAGCTGTAGGTGTATATGATGTTCATGATTTACAAAAGAAAGTGACAGAACAATGTAATCAAATGGTTCCACCTGCTCGTGCAGTGTTTACTGTTGCTAAGTATCATGGTTTAGATATATGTAGTGCTGAAATTCCATCCGTTGATATAACAGAAAGACCATGTTATTATGCTGGTGCAGGAAAAGTCAAAGGCTCATATGTTCGTGTTGGAGATGCCGATCTTCCTATGACTGACTATGAAATCTACTCATATGAAGCGTTTAAAAAACATGTTCATGATGATGAAAGACCAATTGAAAGAGCGACATTTGATTTATTGAGAAAAGAAGAATTAGAAAAATATATTTTAACAATGAAAATTAATAAGCCAGGATTCTCAAAATTATCTGATGAACAAGTGTATGAAATGTTATCTATCTCTAGAAATGGTATACCAACACTTGCTGCCGTGATGAATTTTGGGATATATCCTCAAGGATATCTGCCACAAATGGCTATTATTGCAGTTGTTGTGCCGGGAGAAAATTTAGGTGATCTATCAAATCAAGGAGCACGTTTTTTAGATAATAAAAGAATAGAAGGAACTTTGATTGAAATGCTTGATGGTGCTATTGCTTTTTGTCAAAGAAATATGAAAGTAGAAACAATCATTAATCCTCAAACAGGAAATAGAGAGGATGTCACAGAATATCCTATTAATGCCATTCGAGAAATTATTTTAAATGCTTTGATTCATCGTGATTATAGTCAATATACAGAAGGAACACCAATACAGATTTATTTTTATTCAAATCGTCTAGAAATTCATAGTCCAGGTGGTCTTTATGGACGTATGACAGTTGAAGATTTAGGACATTCTCGCCCTGATTTACGTAATCCTGTTTTAGCAACTATGTCGGAATCTCTACTAAATACAGAAAATAGATATTCTGGTATTCCCACTATTTATCGTGAGATGAGAAAAATGAATTTACCTGACCCGGTTTTTCAAAATTTGAGAAATGAATTTGTTGTAACTCTATATAATCAAAGAAAAGAAGAACAACATATTGATGAAAAAGATGATTATGATCAATTATTAGAATTTTGTCAGATACCAAGATCACGACAAGAAATTATGGGATTCTTAAATATTAAGACAACAAGCTATGTAACAAACAAATATATTGTACCACTTATAAAAGAAGGACGATTAGAAATGACGATTCCAGAAAAACCAAGAAGCAGATATCAAAAATATTATACTTTAAAAGAATAGAAAAAATATTTATGGATAGGAGTGATTATGACGAAATATGTAAACTTTTCTTCTATTTTTGTTAATAAACAACTATAATATATTTATAGACATATTTAGGGGAAAGGGGAGAGTTTTATGCGTTGTGACGTATGTGATACAAAAATACCTCCAGGAGCTGATAGATGTCCTAACTGTGGTTATCGTGTTCGAGGAAGTTCAAACATCACTCATAGTCAAACAATATCTACTGAATATCCAGAACCAGAAATCTTTAAACCAAAGAAAAAAAGGAAGTTCTATCAATCACGCAGTCAAACATCGGGTCGTTTTTCGCAACAAAAAAAATCACGAACTTTTAAAAAATATATTATTTTTATTATAGCTTTGATTGTTATAGGGCAGGGGATGGCAGTGTTTGTAGGGAATATTGTCACAGATTATAATAGTCATAACTATACAGAATTTACGGGTGAATCATTACAGGAAGGTATTGATAATGGTGATGATGATGGAACTTTACAATTAGCGTTGGACCATGAAAATGATTTAACAACTTTCTTTACTGATGAATTATTGATGGATGTTGATGTTTCTGAAAATTATAGTATTTATGAAGATGAATATAGTGCTTATATAAATGTATATGGCACATATGATACTGTGAGTTTAACGGCTTCTATGAGTTTTCTTGAACAACAGCCGTATCATCAGTCTGTCACTTTATCTTGGACGAATCAAGGAAGTATAAGAGAAAATCCGATTTATTTGGATACATCACTTATAGAGAAAATAAATGAAAGATTTCAGATAGATATTTATCAGTCTATTGAACAATATAAATCTCAATTAAAAGTTGATGAAGATGATGATACACGTTTTGTGGTAAGTGATTATCAGGATGATACAAGTGTTTATTTCAGTGAATCTTTAGGTAGTGATGATAATTATTTTGTTTATTTATCTTTAGGACAGGACATTGGTGAAAACTGATGTCTTTTCTATTTGAGAAAATATGTTGAAATAAATAATAAACAATATATAATAATATTAAATAATAAAGAATAAGAAATGAGGGTGACTATGTTTGCAAAAGAAAGGCAAGAGGATATTGTAAGGCAGGTCAATTTATCTGGTCATGTTAAGGTTAAGGAATTGAGCTTAAAATATCAGGTGACTGAAGATTGTATCCGTAAGGATTTAAGTCTTTTAGAGAAAAAAGGATTATTGAAAAAGACTTATGGAGGAGCTATGAGTCTTCGTAAAAATCCCCATTTGTATAGTAGTATACAGCGTAAAGATATGAATGATAAGCAACGCCAAGAAATAGCGAAAAAAGTCATATCATTATTAGAAAATCAAGATACGATTTATTTAGATATTTCAAGAACAAATGTAGAAGTGGCTCATTTATTGAATGCTTCTTCTTTATCTCTTATTGTCATCACTAATATGATAGAAATATTAGATGTCTTAAAAGATAATCAAAATATATCAGTTGTCTTTATTGGTGGTGAATTGAATAAGGAAAGAGATGGCTTTTGGGGTGGATTATCTTTACAGATGATTCAACAATTTAAGATTGATAAAGCATTTTTAGGGGTTGTAGGCGTTCAATTCAATAATGGAGATGTTTCTACATATTATATTGAAGATGGTTTGATGAAACAAAGGGTTATGAAACAGAGTCAGAGAAATTATCTTTTGTGTGAAACAAGAAAGCTAAGTGAAGATGGACAGTTTATTTATGGAAATTTAAAAGATGTAGATGGGTTGATTTTAAGTGATGTATTGAATCAAGATTATCAAGAGTATATGAAAATTTATGATATTGAGATGTTGTAGGAGGGGACTATGGAAAAATTAATGAGTCAAAGAATTCAAATATTAAAAGAGAAAATGTTATCTTCACCACGTTATGCTTCAATTGAACAGGCTCGTATCATTACACGTGTTTATCAGGAAAATGAATCTTTATCTGTTCCTAAAAAAAGAGCTTTATCTTTAAAGAAAGCAATGGAAGAATTGGAAATAGGTTTTGAAAAAGAGGAATTGATTGTTGGTAATCGTACAAAGGGTGTCAGATATGGTGTTGTTTTTCCTGAGAGTGGTTGTTCATGGATAGATAAGGAATTTGAAACATTGCCAACACGTCCCCAAGATCAATTCTTAGTTAAAGAAGAGGATATCCAAGAATTTAGAGAAAAGATTTATCCTTACTGGAAAGGGAAAACGATGGAAGATGTGATTAAACATCGTGGAGGAGAGGATATTCAAGCTATCGCAAAAGTTGTCAAAATTAATCAAAAAGATCATGCGCAAGGACATATTTGCCCAGATACGGCTTTGTGGTTGAAACTTGGACCACAAGGATTGATGAAACAAGCTCAAGAAAAATTAAAAACTTGTGATGAATCACAAAAAGAATTTTATGAATGTGTTATTCTTGTTATGCAAGGTGCATGTACATTTATGAAACGTTATTATGATATGATTATGGAAAATATTCATGATGTTGAAGGATCTTATCAACAATCTTTGAAAACTGTCGCAAATAATTGTTTAAATCTCACAAAACGTCCACCAGAAACATTCCATGAAGCAGTGCAATCACTATGGTTTTTATTTGTATTGTTGCATATGGAATCCAATGCTTCTTCATTTTCACCTGGAAGAATGGATCAATACTTATATCCCTATTATCAAAAAGATATTGAAGCTGGAAAAATATCTATGGCAGATGCTTTAGACATCTTAGAATGTTTATGGCTAAAATTTAATCAGATTGTTTATTTACGTAATCAAAATAGTGCGAAATATTTTGCGGGATTCCCAATTGGATTTAACATTGCGATTGGTGGTCTTGATGAAAATGGTAATGATACTTATAATGAATTATCTTTGCTTTGCTTACAATGTCAATATGATTTAGGATTACCACAACCTAATTTATCTGTAAGATTAAATCGTCATAGTTCTCATGAATTAATGCAAAAGGCAATAGAAGTTGTATCTAAAGGAAGTGGAATGCCTCAATTCTTCAATGATGAAGCGATTATCCATGCGTTAATAGATTTAGGAATTGAAAAGAAAGACGCTTTGAATTATGCGATTGTAGGATGTGTTGAATTAACAACACATGGAAATAACTTGGGTTGGTCTGATGCTGCTATGTTTAATTTGAATAAAGCGTTAGAACTAACATTGAATCATGGTAAATGTTTGCTTACACATGAACAAATAGGTTTGGATTTAGGTGGTTTAGATACTTATGAAACATTTGATGATTTAGAAAATGCATTTCAAAAGCAAATCGATTATTTTATTGAAAAAATGATGCAATGTGAAATTATTGTTGAAAAAGCCCATCAAGATTGTTTACCTACTGCCTTTTTATCATCAGTCATTGATGATTGTTTAGAAAAAGGATTGGATGTGACTAAAGGTGGTGCTAAGTATAATTTATCTGGTATCCAGATGATTCAAATTGCCAATCTGGCTGATTCATTAGCAGCAATGAAAAAGTTGGTTTATGATGATGGTGTGATTGAGGCTGGAAAATTATTGAAAGCTTTACAGGCTGATTTTCAAGGCTATGAAATCATACAGACTATGCTATTGAATAAAGTGCCTAAGTATGGAAATGATGTGGAATGGGTTGATCGTTTAGGAGCAAAATGGGCTGAGTATTTTAGAGAAAGAATGAAAGATTATACGAATTATCGTGGTGGGCCTTACCATACAGGAATGTATACCGTTTCTGCACATGTACCAATGGGAGAAAATGTAGGAGCTTCGCCAGATGGAAGAAATGCTTTAACGCCATTAGCTGATGGTGGTATGTCACCGGTATATGGACGTGATTTAAAAGGTCCAACTGCAGTTCTTAAATCAGTATCACGCTTAAATAATAGTTTGACAACCAATGGTGGTTTATTGAATATGAAGTTTTTACCAGAGTTTTTTCAAACAAAAAATGGCATGAACAAATTTGAAAACTTTTTAAGAGCTTTTGTTGATTTGAAAATTCCACATATTCAATTTAATGTTGTCAGACGTGAAGATTTACAAGATGCCAAGATTCATCCACAGCTCCATAAATCATTAACGATTCGTGTGGCAGGATATACAGCTTATTTTGTAGAGTTAGCACATAAATTACAAGATGAAATCATTGAAAGGACAACATATGACAACATCTAAAGCTTTAGTTTTTGATATTAAGAGATTTGCTGTGCATGATGGTGATGGGATTCGTACAACGATTTTCTTCAAAGGTTGTCCCCTTCGTTGTATCTGGTGTCAAAATCCCGAAGGAATCTCAACTTTACGCAAACCCATTTATTTTCAAAATAACTGTATACATTGTCGTTGTTGTGAAAAGTATGCGAAAGAAGGACAAATGATTTATCAAAATGATAGACCTTATTTCAATAAAGATTATCAAGGAGATTTTGATAACCTTGTTAATATCTGCCCATCATCAGCTATTCGTTATGACAGTCAATATTATGATGTTGATATGTTGATGAAAGAAATTGAGTCAGATCGTGTTTTTTATCGTGATAGTGGTGGAGTGACTTTTTCTGGAGGGGAACCATTGATGCAGGGAGAGTTCTTAATTGATATTTTAAAACGTTGCCATCAACAACATATTCATACAGCTATTGAAACAACATTATATACATCATTAGAACTCATTCAAAAAGCCTTGCCTTATCTAGATCAAATTTATATTGATTTAAAAATATATGATGAAGCATTACATCAAAAGTATGTAGGTGGGTCAGTAGCGCTTATTAAAAAGCATATAGAATATATTTTAAAAAGTGAACATTGGAAAAAAGTCATTATCCGTACTCCACTAATTCCACAAATCACAGCGACTATACAAAACCTACAATCTATCAGTCAGTTTTTATCACATATTAATCCAGAAGTATATTATGAATTATTAAATTATAATCCTTTGGCTTCTTCTAAATATGAATATGTTGATTTTGATTATGGGATTGATTTAAAATATAAGAAATATACAGATGATGAAATGGAAGTATTTTATCAAATGACTTATCAAAATGGTATTAAAAATTTAATCAAGGAATAACAGGAGGAAAAGAAAATGGAATTGATTATTGATACAGTTGATTTAAATGAAATAAAAGAAGCAGTAGAATATATGCCTATTGTTGGTGTAACGAGTAATCCTTCAATAGTAAAAAAGACAAATCCAAAGGATTTCTTTGAACATATGCGAACAATTAGAGAAATTATTGGGAA
>NZ_NFLJ01000044.1 GCF_002160865.1 Massiliimicrobium timonense | reverse complement strand
TATCTTGAGTATCCATTATCATTTGTCCGTCAAAGAGAATAGCATTCAAAAAATCAGCCAGACGTTCATGATTGAGAAAATAGTTGTAAATGCGTATGTCAAAAAGATTCTTGAAATCCATCATAAAATAACCCTCCTATTATATATATATGCATTTTTTTGACAGATTTCTTTTTTTACTTTCAATTTTTTTATCTTTATAGACATTATATCACATAAATTGCTTAAAGCATATATAATATCACAAAAATAATGAATTCATTTTATAATCTGAAGTTTTTATATCTTCTATGATAAAAAACTCTCAGCCAAATGAATCATCCATGTTTAAAAATATAAGAGTCAATGGGAGTTAAATTTCCCTATAAAATAAAAAAAGCCCTTGAAATAAGGGGCAGTTTTTATAACACTTTTTGTCCGTTGTAAGTTCCGCAATGTTTGCATACTCTATGAGATAATTTATATTCTCCACATTCTGGGCAAACTACGACACTTGGTACTGTTAACTTGTCATGTGTTCTTCTTTTGTTTCTTCTTGTTTTTGAAACTCGTCTTTGTGGTACTGCCATAGGTACACCTCCTTATTCCTTATCCTTAAAATAATCTTTAAGTTTCGCTAAGCGAGGATCAATATAATCCTCATCTTCACGTTCATCTTCCTCACTTAATACTTTCCAACCTTGACCATGCGTTTTTAAAGAAGCACCTTCTTTAACCACTCTCATTGGAACTTCCATCATAATCTCCTGAAAAATAACAGGAGTTAAATCAACAATATTTTTCTTAACTTCTATCACTTCTTCATCTTCAGAAGGTTTATAAAAAGCAAAAATAACACTTGATTCAATATGGAAAGGATAATTTACATCTTCCAATGATATTGCACATGGTAGAATCATTTCTCCATCTATTTGGAAATCAACGTATAATTGATGATTTTTTGTATCTAAACGTCCCTGTCCTACAACATGAACATCCTTTAAACCATTAATCTGGGATAAATTATGGAACATCTTAGATGGAAAACTTAATGTTTCATCAAAATCAAAACATCCATTTTTTTGCTTAACAATCCATTGTAAATTCCATTTCAAAAAAATCACCCTTTACATCGCATAGCCAATTATATATAAAACTCAGAAATATGTCAATCTAAATTTCAATATTTCACTGAATATTTCCTCTCTTTTCAAGTAAAACTATGTTTATTTGACAAACTATGTTAAACTATCCAATGGAGGTAAACATTATGAAAATACTTGGATTAATTGTCGAATATAACCCTTTCCATAATGGACATATATATCATATTCAAAAGGCTCAATCACTTGATCAATTTGATTATACAATTGCGGTGATGTCCTCATCATTTGTCCAAAGAGGTGAACCAGCAATTATTGATAAATGGAAACGCAGTCAGATAGCCATTGAATACGGTGTGGATTTGGTCATTGAATTACCTTTTGTTTATGCCTGTCAAAGTGCTGATTATTTTGCAAAGGGAGCTATTGAATTACTTGCTAAAATAGGTGTGACTGATATTTGTTTTGGCAGTGAAAATGGAGATATTTCAACTTTTATTAATATTGCCCAGACACTTTTTGAAAATCAAGAAAGCTATGACAGCTATGTACAACAAGCTATGAAAAAAGGACTCCGTTATGCTGATGCCTGTAATCAGGCATTACAGAATATTATGCATCAAGAAATTAAAACACCTAATGATTTACTTGGCTTAAGTTACGTCAAGGAAATCATTGCTCATCATTATCCTATAACACCTCACTGTTTTTTACGAACAAATACCTATCATGGTTTAGATTTAAAACATATTGCCAGTGCTTCAGCGATTAGACATGCCATAAAAAATCATCTTGATTTTGCACATACGTTACCTCACTTTGAACTTTATCAAAATGATTTATATTTTATGGAAGATTTTTTCCCTTATTTACGTTATCAGATTTTAACCACTCCCCCCTATGAATTAAAACAATATCACATGGTTGATGAAGGGTTGGAACACTTACTTTATAAATCTATTCATCATTGTCAATCGATGAATGAACTGATAGATTCTTTATCCTCTAAACGATATACACGTCCTCGTATTTCTCGTATGTTCATACATATTCTCATGAAAAATACAAAAGAAGATATTCAAGAAGCTATGCATCTTGATTATTTACGTATTCTGGCAATGAATGAAAGAGGAAGAAAATATTTATCTTTGATTAAAAAAACATGCCCTTATACACTTGTCACTAACTTTTCAAAACATAGACATCCTGCTTTGGATATGGAACTCAAAGCGACTCGTCTTCTTTCTCTTTTATCTTCATCACCTCAAGACTTCATTCAAAAAGAATTTTCACATATCCCATTGATTCAAACATTTGATTTATGATATAACATAGAACAGTGGGGTGAAAATATGAATGACTTAGATATTTTACAACAAATCAATAAGATCGGACAATTACTTTTAAAACATGGTGCTGAAATCTATCGTGTTGAAGAATCATTAAAAAGAATGTGTGAAGGATTTGGTTTTACTGATATTGAAGTTTTTGCCATTCCAACTTATTTTACACTTTCTTTGACACTTCATGACGGAACACCCTATCAATCTTCAAAACGTTCTCGAAGCAATCGTACACATTTGGATCATCTTTATGAACTCAATTGTCTTGTACGTCAAATCAGTAATCAGGAATTATCTCTAGAAGAAATCAAAGATAAAATTCAAAATATCGAAACACAAAGGCTTAATTATCATCTCATTTTAATGGGGTATATTGTTTCTGCTGCCATGTTCTGTGTTTTTTTTGGTGGTCACGTTTCTGAAATGATTGTTTCTGCTTTTATCGGTTTTATTTTATATTATTTTATTTATCTTTTAGAAAAATTAGATGTCAATGGTATTGTACGTACCATTCTATCAAGTATGGTTTTAGCAAGTATTGCGATTATTGCTCAAAAAATGAATATCATTACCAATCAACAGTCAGTGATCACAGGAACTTTAATGATTCTTGTTCCCGGTATCGCTATTACAAATAGTTTAAGAGATATTATTGGAGGAGATTTTGTTTCTGGACTCTCTCGTATGATTGAAGCGATTTTGATTGCTGCCAGTATTGCAATTGGTGTAGGGATTATGATGATGGTTTTACAAGGAGTTTAAGATGGAAAGTTTGATACAATGTTTAGCTGCTTTTATTGGTTGTTTTGGTTTTACATTTATATTTAGAATACAAAAGAATATTCGTTTTTCAATCATTGGTTCTCTGATAGGAACACTAGGATGGTTTGTCTATTTAATCACCGCTTCATTAAATAATATCTTTTTACAAAGTTTTATTGCAATGCTTTGTGTTTCCTTATTAGCTGAATGTTTTGCCCGTTTTTATAAAGCTCCAGCAACCATCTTTATTATTATCGGGTGTTTCCCATTAGTTCCTGGAAGTGGTATTTATTATACAATGTTATATGCTGTTCAAGGTATGAATGACTTATTTATGGAAAGTTTTTTATCAACACTGGGTACAAGTCTTTCGCTTGCTTTAGCCATTTTAATTTCATCGACAGCTTTTCAAATTTATAAACGTATAAAAACAAATCAATACATTGATATGGGCTAAAAAACGAGAAGTCGATATAACTTCTCGTTTTTATTCTTCAATCATAATAGCCTGTGACCCCATATCTTTATAGGCAATTTCAAATGCTTCTTTATCCCAAATAGTTATCCCTTGCAATGGGTTATTTAAAATCACATGTTCGTCATTAAAGCCTATCAAAACCAGACAATGTTCACTCACTGGAAAAGTCACTTTTTCATCAGTATACTGACCATCCAATGTTTTGATATACCATTCCTGTTTTCCAGATTGTTCATAAGTCTGTAAAGAAGCTGTCGCCCATATTTGAATAGGATGTCCCATTTCTACATATGTCAATAAATCATCTAAAGAAGAACCTGTCAAATTCTTAACTTGATGTTTACCTTTTTGTTCATTTATGATGGTTTCTAAAACATCAACCATTGGTTCTACATAGATACCATAACCACGTGATGACATACTTCCTGTAAAAGCAACATGTGGATCAGCACCATATAAACGTCCATCTTTATATTCAAGAGGAATGATAGGAACTTTTTTAATCACTTCTGGCAAAGTGATATCATATCCGTAATATTGAAGTAACATTGTCGATGAAGCAGATTCACAACCGTTATGATAATCCGGTAATTGTAAAACCATTGGAACATTATTTATACGATAAGATGTTTCCCTCTCTTTAACAACGACTTCTCGTTTGACTTTTGCTTGATTCCCTGCCTGATCTTGAACTGTATAAGTCAAATAATAAGTTCCTGCTTTTTGAACATTGACTTCTCCCGATACTTGAATATCTTTTGTACAGTCACCATCTACATTGTCTTTTGCCCGAACATTTTCTAAAACATCAAATTTTTCATATAAATACGCAATCTGTGGTTTCATTGTTATTTGTGGTGCCGTCTGATCAGTGACTTCAACATCAAATGTCTTTTCAGCAATATTTTGTGAAGAATCTATTGCTTTCACATTTAAAGTATATGTTCCCAGTTTTGATACATCCACATCTCCATCTATTTGAACATCACAATCATCTTGTGAATTATCACTCACATCAATGATATCTTCAACTTGAAAATCTTGACTTCCATAAGCCACTGTTTCTTGACATTGAATGATTGGTGCTATTTCATCTACAACTTGAATATCTATGGGATATGTTTGATCATCATATGTAATAGTTCCTTGATATTCACCTATATCTGGATATTGCTGATGTTCATCGAGATATACAATGTCATTTAACGTGAGCTGACAATCATCAATGATATTATCCCTTTCAGAAGGTAAATACCATGTTAAATTTAAATAATCTTCTACATCATGACTGAGTTCTTCCCCAACTTCTAAAACCATATGTCCACCATCAATCAACTTTAATTCCATTCTCCATACAACAATATAAATTGCTATAAAGAGAATCACCATTCCTAATATGATGATTCCCATATGTTTTTGAGATACGCTTTTTGGATGTTTCATATTACACTCTTAAATGTGCTCCATAATCTTTTTCTACAACCTTTAATATCTGTTCAATCATTGTATTAATTGTTGTATCATCCAATGTTTTTGTTGCATCTTGGAATGTTAAAGCAATGGCTACTGATTTTTGTCCACTCGCAACATGTTCCCCTTCATAGATATCAAAAATCTGTGTATCTACAATCAAACGTTGACCAACTTTACAAATAGAACGTACAACATCATGAACAGGTATATCTTTATCCATAACTAAAGCAATATCTCTTGTCACTGATGGATATTGTGGAATCTCTGTAAATTTAATAGCTGGTTTCTTTAAGTTTAATAAAACAGATAAATTCAACTCAGCCACATAAACATCCTTAACGTCATATTTTTTGGCTTGTCGAGGATGAATTTCACCAATCACACCTACAATGTCATTTCCCATCATAATATAACCACTTCTACCTGGATGGAAATCTTGTTGATTTGCTTCTACTGGTTTTAATGTATAACGTGATTCCTTGATTCCTAGTTTTTCAAAGATTGTTTCAACAAATCCTTTTAATAAATAAAAATCTGCTTTTTGTTGTAACTGTTGCCATGCCACATGATGATACATTCCAGAACATGCAATGGCTAAATTTTGAATTTCTGTTTCTTTTGAATAAGTGTGAGAAATCTCATAAATCATCACATCTTTTTGAGAGTGAGCTCTATTAAAATTAATCGCCTGTAGTAATGAAGGAATTAATGATTTTCTTGTCACACTTCTTTCTTCTCCTATTGGTAACATCAATGCAACAGCATCTTGATGATGGAAAAGATTAAAATCATCAACCATAGATGGTGAAGTCAGTGTATAAGTCATCACTTCATGTAATCCTAAATCTGTTAATAAATGTCTAATCATTCTGACATAACTTTGAACAGGTGTCAAAGCTCCTTTTGTCATTTCCATGAGTGGTAATGAAGAAGGAATATGATTATATCCATACATTCTGGCAATTTCTTCAATCACATCAGCATCCATTGTCATATCATTACGATATGTTGGCACTTTTATTGTTAATGTTTCACCTTCTCGTGTATAAGAAAAATGTAAAGATGTTAAAATTTCTTCTATGATTTCAGTAGAAATATTTGTTCCTAATAACCCATTTACACGTGAAGTTGTAAGTGTAATGACTTTTTCTTTCACTTCATAGTCAGTCAGAACACTTTTATAAATTTCTTTAGCATCTGCCAGTTCTTCTAATAAGGCAGCACAGCGATTTAAAACTCTGGCGGTATTAGCTGTATCAATCGCTCCTTTAATATAATGTTGAGAAGCATCCGTTAATAAATTTAAGCGACGTGCTGTATTTCTTAATGTAGCCCCATGGAATGTGGCTGCTTCAATGACAATATTCACTGTATTTTCATCAATCTTTGTATCATCTCCACCCATAACACCGGCTACACAACCAATCCCTTGATCAGTAGAAACAATAATATCTTCCGGAAGAATTTCATATTCTTTTCCATCTAATAATACTGTTCTTTGATGGAAACCAGTTTTAATCACAAAACGTTTTTCCTTTAATTTATCATAATCATACATATGAATAGGTTGTCCTGTTTCCAGCATCACAAAGTTAGAAATATCTACAATATTATTAATTGGCTTAATACCACTTGCCATTAAAAATGTTCTTAACCATTCTGGTGACTCCTTAGTTTGAACACCTTTGACTAATTTAGCCCCAAAGCATGGACATAAATTAGTTTGGACATCAACTTCAATGTCACTATCCAATTCATTTAATGTTTTCATTTCTGGAACATGTACATCACGTTTTAATAAAGCTCCAACTTCATAAGCTAATGCAATCATAGCCATACAATCAGCACGATTAGGTGTTAAACCAATATCTAAGATAGTATCATCATAACCCATATACTTTAAAGCATCTTCACCAACAGGTGCATCAGCATCCAAAACATGAATTCCTGCTTTATCTTCTTCTCTTAATAAACGTTGATCAATACCCAATTCTGCAATAGAACAAATCATCCCATTAGATTCTACACCACGAATCTTCGCTTCTTTAATTTTAAATCCTTCTCCTAAATCACAACCGGGTAAAGCCACAATCACTTTTTGTCCTGCATCAACATTGGGTGCCCCACAAACAATTTGTTGAACAACACCATTTCCTACTTCGACTTGACAGACATTCAAATGGTCACTATCAGGATGAGGAACCTTTTCTTTTACATACCCTACAACAAGTTTATCACCTCTTGCAAAGACATGCATTCCTTCAACTTCATGACCTATAGATGTCAATTGATCAGCAATTTCCTGAGCTGAAAAATCATCAACTTTTACATATTGATTTAATAATTTTAAACTTGCTTCCATATGTCTAATCCTTTCTTACAAATTGATTTAAGAATCTTAAATCACCACTATAAAAATCTCTAATATTATCAATACCATATTTCAACATAGCCACACGTTCTAAGCCAATACCAAAGGCAAATCCCTGATAAACCTGACTATCAAATCCACACATTTCTAAAACCTTAGGATTCACCATTCCGGCTCCTAATATTTCAATCCATCCTGTTTGTTTACACATAGAACATCCTTTACCATTACAGTTATAACATGAAATATCTACTTCTACACTTGGTTCCGTAAATGGGAAATAAGATGGTCTTAAACGAATTTCACGTTTTTCACCAAACATTTTTTTCGCAAATAATTCTAAAGTTCCTTTTAAATCTGCCATAGTAATGTTTTTATCAATAACAAGACCTTCACATTGGCTAAATTGATGAGAATGTGTCGCATCATCATCATCACGACGATATGTTTTTCCAGGACAAATGACCTTAATGGGTCCTTTTCCATTTGCTGCCAGCATGACATGTGCCTGAACAGGTGACGTATGTGTTCTTAACAATGTATTTTCATCAATGTAAAAAGTATCTTGCATATCTCTGGCTGGATGATCCTTTGGTAGATTCATCAATTCAAAATTAAAATGATCAGTTTCTACTTCTGGTCCTTCAGCAACACTATATCCCATTCCAATAAACAAATCTTCTAATTCTTCTCTAATCATTGTCAATGGATGAATAGTTCCCAGTGGCAAATGACTTCCTGGTAAACTAATATCAATTTTTTCATTTTGAATTTTTGCCATCATCTCTGCTTCCTCTAAGATTTTTTTCTTTTCTTCAATGGCTTGAGTAATTTCTTGTTTCACTTTATTTGAAACCTGTCCAAAAGAAGCACGTTCTTCCTTTGACATATCCTTCATTGACTTCATGGCTGATTGCATAGGTCCTTTTTTTCCTAAATAGAACACTCTTAAATCATTCAATTCTTTCAATGATGAACAATCATGAATTTTTGATAAAGCTTCTTCTTTAATCTTTAATAATTCGTCCATAATTTCCTCCTTAAAATAAAAAAACCGTTCCACATAGGAACGATTATATCGCGGTACCATCCTAATTCATAACAAAAGTTATGCACTTTACAGCAGTAACGTTGCCCCACGGCGATGATTAGTCGCACTCCAAGGTGAATTCAATAAATGCATTGTAAGAAAACTTTCAGCCTATGTTTCCCTCTCTGATACAAATTCTTTATCTACTTGTCCTTTTCTTCGTATTAACGGGTATATTATACCCAACTTTTTCATAAAAAACAAGTTTTTCTTTATTCTTTTAGGGCAGCAACTGTATTCATTTTTAAAATATAAAGCAGTGGTGGACATTGACTGATGAAAACCAGTAAAGTACATAACATAAAAACAGTCATAACAATTTTCCAATCCATTCCAATGAAAAACACTTGTCCTTCAAAAAAGCCTTGAATAAAATGATTTATCATTTGAATAATTTGATAATATAATATCAAACATAATCCTTGAGCTGTCAATAAAATCTGTAAAGACTCACAAAATACAACTTTCATAATATTTAAAGAACTGGCTCCAAAGCATTTCATAATAGCTAAATCTTTTTTCTTTTGAATAACGTTTAAAAACATGACTTCTCCAATTAAAAATAATGCTGCTAAAATAGCTAATAAAGAAAAAAGAGCCAAAATGATATTAGCCTGCTGTAAGACTTCAGATACATTTTGTGTCGTTGATTTTCCTATTTCCATAAATTCATAATCTGGATATTTTTGTTGGAGCTGTTGAATGACATCTTCTCTTTGATAATCAGGATGCACATAGAGAATTCCTAAGTGAGAAGTAACCTGTGAAATATCATAATAGTAAACATCTTTGAGAAGTTCAATAGAAGCATGATTCATCTGATAAAGTGTATCTAAAGTTGTTGATTGACTGGTAATTCCAACAATTTTATAACAAATACTTTTGACTTCCCATTCATGTTGATACCAGGCATAAACTTCCTGCCCTACCAGTGATGAAACATCTTGTTTTCCTAAAAGATGTTGCGCTGTTGAAAGTGATAAAAGAATTTCATTTTTTGCTTGAGGATATTGACCATATTGTAAAGATAAATAAGTATATGGTGAGGTATCATCACCAATGAATAATGTCTGTGCCTGTTCATAGTGATCACTGTTAAACCCAATACCTAGACATTCATAATCATCTAAAAACATTTCACTTTTAAGTATTCCTGGTTGTTGTTGGAGCTGATCTAGAAAATCTATAGATAAAGATTGTTGATAACGGGATTGAAAACTAATGCCAGAGGCAGGAACAAGAGAGTAAATATACTGATGAAACTGTGTTTCCAGATGGCGTGTTAGTGTCAGTGCTGTCACAATACACAATAAAGATAAAAGCAAACCCATAATCAATTGAAAAGAACGTCCTTTATGTGACCACAACGAAGCAAAAGCTAAACGCATATGGCTCCAATAATATTTTTTATCATCATGAGTTAAATATTCAATGCGCTGTTGCGTTGTCAAAATCTCATGATTTATAATTTTTCCATCCTGCATCATATAAATTTCATCACTATATTCTCTGACAAGTTTTTCATCATGGGACACCAGAATAACAAGACGATGTAAAGATTCTTCTTTTAAAAGTTCCATAACCGCTTTAGCATATTGGGGGTCGAGTGAACCCGTTGGCTCATCACATAAAAGTATATCACTATAATGATAATGACTTCTTAAATACGCTAAACGTTGTCTTTGTCCCATCGAAAGAGAGGAAAGCGATTGATGCTTTAATTCATCCATTTCTAGTTTTAAACTGACTTTTTCCTGCTTATGAAAAAAACGTGGTAAAGAAACATTTTGTTTTAAAGACAACCACATAATTAAATGAAACTGTTGAAAAATAAAGCTGACATGGTGACGGCGATAATGCGTGAGATGATGTTTAACAGAACGATGATTCCATAAAAGATCACCTTGAAAATCATGATCAATACCTCCTAAAATATGCAGCAATGTGGATTTCCCACAACCACTTGGTCCTACAATAGCGACAATCCCTGCATCAGGAAATTGCAAAGAAATATCTTTTAATACTTTTTGATAGTGATAACGTTTAGAGATATGTTCAACTTCAAGCATTTTATTCCTCCCTTAAAACTTCTATTTGATTCATTTTCATCATTTGAGATACAGGCTTCAAAACTGACAGAACACTCATGACAAGATAAATCAAAAAGATAAAAACATATAAATCATAACGTGAAAAAATAACCGGTTTTAACAACAAAGAAAAAGAAAAATATTGTTCTATACATAAAACATGATTCACATACTCATAAACAACCATTGATAATAAACAACCTCCTGTCGCAATCAATCCACCAAGTAAAAAAGCCTCATACAATGACAATAAAAAAAGTCTACGATGAGACAACCCTAATGACAATAAATAAGCCACATTATGCTTTCTTTCAAAATAAATAATAGATTCCACAATTCCTAACAACAACAATGAAATCAATAGACTCATTCCTATAAAAATACCTGCAATCAACTGTGCTAAAGATAATAATGATTGATAACTGTTCACTCGCTCTTGAATTTCACTATAGACAATATAATCTGAAGATAAAGTATCATATACATCTTGATGGAAAGAAGTTTTGGTTTCAATGATGAGTTCATGCTGATTAATCAATTCTGAAAGTTGATTTTTTAAGGTATGATAAAAATAGATTTCATTTTGACTAAAAAAATCTTGTTTTAGAACACCTGTAATGGTCAGAGTCAAGGTTTTTTGTTGATATGTTAAAGTGATGGGTTGATCATGATATTGTTGATAAAATGGATAACTGACCAGAATTTCAAATTCGTTTTGTGGCATACGCCCTTTAGATAAACGAATATGATGATTTTGTTGAGGTAAAAAATAGCGAGTCGCTTCAATATTTTCATCAGTAGCCATTAATTGACATTGATCTAACTGATAGGCATAATCTATAGCGACAACATTGGGAATATCAATCATATTTTCAAAAGGTGTTCCATCTTTGTTTTCAACATTGATTATATTTTTTAAGACGGCCTGTTGTTCACTTTGTTTTGTTGCATCAAAGGCTCCAAAAATAGCTGTAACGATACAAAAGAAAGCAACAATGACAATCCATTGAAAGAAAAAAAGAAACATGAGTTTGTTTCTTTGATGCAGGATTTGTCTAAAAGGATAAAACCAGAGGGTATGATGTTGATAAGAATGAGGTGATAAGTCCATTGACTTTTTCATTTTTTTGATTTGTCCTTTGAGTTGTCCTTGTTCTAAGGTTAAAACACTATCACAGTATTGTTTTAATAATTGAGGATCATGGGATACAATAATAACCAAAGTATTTTGAGAAATCTTTTTTAAATATTTCATGACATCTTGAGCCTGTTGATGATATAAAGCTCCTGTTGGTTCATCACAAAGAATAATTTCAGATTGTTTTAAGAGAGCTTTGGCTAATGAAGCTCTTTTCATTTGTCCTCCAGATAATTGATATGGGTAACGCGATAATAAATCTTGAATACCTAATTGTGTGACAATCTTTTTAAGAAGTGTAGAATGATAATGAATATGGCTAATATGACATGGTAAAATTAAATTTTCTTTCACAGTTAAAGAAGCAACATAATCTTTATTTTGCATCATAAAAGATACATGTTGATTCACAAATGCCTTTCTATCTGTTATTTTTTCACCATTATAAAAGATTTCTCCTTGATAATCATCATCAAGCATCCCCATAATATATAAAAGCGTACTTTTCCCACACCCACTCTTTCCTTGAATACCTATCATCCCAGTATCTGGAAAAGTTATGGAGAGATGATCAATAATTGTTGTTTGCTGATACTGTTTACAAATATTTTTTAACTCTAACATTATATTCTCCTTTATGTTATAATCTTGGCGGGTGATGTCATGAATAAATTTCCATATACATTTGATAACAAACGTTATCATACTTATAATTACTTTTTAAAAACAAAATATCACTGTAAAGTTGCAAAAGTTTCTTTAAATGCAGGTTTCACATGTCCTAACCGTGATGGAACATGTGGAACAGGTGGCTGTATTTTCTGTTCTGATTCCGGTTCTGGTGATTTTGCCGGGCATGTGCAAGATTCTCTGCAAAAACAGTTTCAAGATATTTCTTCCATCATGCGTCAAAAATGGCCTGATTGTCAATTTATTGCTTATTTTCAGGCGAATACGAATACCTATGGAACTGTCGACGAATTGAAAGAAAGATTTGAACCTTTTGTCAATATGAAAGATGTCGTTGGAATTGCGATTGCAACACGTCCTGATTGTTTAAGTGATGAAATCTGTGACTATCTTGAACAGTTATCTCATCGTTGTGATTTATATATTGAACTTGGTTTACAAACTGTTCATGACAAGACAGCTCAACTGATTCATCGAGGACATGATTATCAGACTTTTTTAGATGGTTTACAGCGTTTAAGACAAAGACATCTTGATGTTTGTGTTCATATCATTAATGGTTTACCCTATGAAACTTATGATATGATGTTGGAAACTGCAAAACAGGTAGGTCAACTGGACATTCAAGGATTAAAGATTCATAATCTCTATATGCTTAAAAATACAGCTTTACATCGATTATATCAACAACGTCCTTTTGAGATGCTGACACGTGAACAATACATCTCTTTAGTTGTTGATCAGCTACAATATATCCCAGCACATGTCGTGATTGAAAGATTAACCGGTGATGCTCCAATAGATGCTTTAGTTGCGCCATTATGGTCCATCAAAAAGGTCACAATTCTTAATGATATTGACAAATTAATGAAAGAAAAAGATACCCATCAAGGGTATCTCCTATAAAGCTCTTTTTGAGCTTTTTATTGTGTTTCGATAAGTCCATAACCACCATTATGTCTTTTATAAACAACACTAATTTCATTTGTTTCAACATCACGATAAACAAAGAATGAATGTCCAATGAGTTCCATTTGCATAATGGCTTCTTCCATATCCATTGGTTTAGGACTAATAGATTTTGTTTTGACAATAACATCTTCTTCCTCATGATCTAAAGGTTCAATAGAAGCAACGTTCAATGCGAGTTTATTATCTTTTGATTTACGACTTAATCTCGTCTTATACTTTCTAATTTGTCCTTCTAATTTGTCGATAACTAAATCAATAGCATTATAAAGATCATTATCAACAACTTCTGCTCTTAATAATACATATTCTGTTGGAATAGTCACTTCAATTTTTTGACCAACTGGATAAGTTCTGATTAAAACTTTTGCTTCAACATTATCACTCATGATAAAATACTTATCTAACATACTGAGCTTTTTATTGATCTTTGTTTCAATCCCTTCAGTTAGTGCAATATTTTTTCCTCTTATACTGACTTTCATAAATATTCCTCCTTTATTAATTTTATTATACCATTTTTCACTCATAAAAAACACTGATTTCATTCAAAAATTAAAAAAGCCCCGATAGGAGCTTATAAATATTTTTTTAAACTTTCTACACGATCCAATTTCTCCCAAGGAAGATCAACATCTCCTCTACCAAAATGACCATAAACAGCTGTCTTTTGATAAATAGGACGTAACAATTGTAAAGTATCAATAATACCTTGAGGTGTTAAATCAAATTCATTGTGAATAGCTTTTAAAATGACATCTCGTAAAACTTTTTCTGTCCCATATGTTTCAATATATACACTCGTTGGTTCTTTTACACCAATCGCATAAGATAACTGAATTTCAATGCAATCACACAAACCAGCAGCCACAATATTTTTAGCCATATATCTAGCCATATAGGCTCCACTACGATCAACCTTTGATGGATCTTTTCCAGAGAAAGCACCACCACCATGTCTCGCAGAACCTCCATAAGTATCAACAATAATTTTACGACCTGTTAGTCCTGTATCGCCATGAGGACCTCCAATAACAAAGCGTCCTGTTGGATTAATCAAAACTTTATAATCTGTATTCATGCCATATTTTTTCACAACATCTTGCATAATGACATTTTGAATATAATCCTTAAAAGCTTTTTCATCAAAATCAGGATCATGTTGAATAGACATTAAAATCGTATCAATACGTGGATGCAAAACATTTGTATAATCAACTGTCACTTGTGATTTCATATCCGGTCTAGCCCATTGGAATTCACCACTATGACGTTTTTCAGTTGCATAACGTACCAAATGATGCGCAATAGAAATTGGTAAAGGCATATATCCTTCTGTTTCATTGGAAGCATAGCCAAACATAATCCCCTGATCGCCTGCTCCTCCAACTTCTTTATTCGTTCCTAAAGCAATATCACTTGATTGAACCCCAATCACATTTTTAATTTCACAACGATAACCATCAATCCCAATTTCATCACTTGTATACCCAATTTGACATAATACATTTCTAGCAATTTGTTCATAATCAACTTGTGCCTGTGTTGTAATTTCACCACCAATGACCAAAAGATTTGTTGTTGTAAAACATTCACACGCTACACGTGAATATGGATCTTCAGCCAAACAGGCATCTAAAATAGCATCACTGATTTGATCACAGATTTTATCAGGATGTCCTTCTGAAACAGATTCAGATGTAAATAAAATTCTTTCCATACTTTCTTTCCTCCCTTAACCAATAAAAAAAGCTTTCAAGAGGAAAGCTTTCTTTCCTCTTATTGTTCAAGTCTAACTTGCTAGGTCAGGCACCTTCTTTAAACAAGGGTTGCCACCACTTCATCGATCCTCATCTCGTGGTTCTTAATAAGAGCTTCTATTATTGATATAATTTTTTTAATTCTTCATGACTTAAAGATGTCATTGCTTCAATCAATTCCATTTCCAACCCTAAATCATAAAGAATAGCTGCAATTTTTAATTGTTCTTGTTTGCGATTCATTTCCATCACCAGTTTTATTTTAACCGGAAAAAGTAGACATTATTCTACAAAACAAGACTTTTTTAGTATATATGAATCTTGTTATAAGTCAAGTGATATTATCACATAATATGATTATAACACAGTTTTCTTTCTTTTTTTCTCAAATTTTTCTCAATTCTCATTAAATTGCCTGAACTTCTAAAACACCGGGAACTTCTTCAATTAAAATTTGTTCGACACCATCTTTTAAAGTAGCATCTAACATCATGCATCCTGCACATGCACCATGCATCTGGACATAAACAATTCCATCTTCAAATTTTACAAACTCGATGTCACCACCATCTCTTTGAAGATAAGGTCTTAATTTATGTATCACTTTTTTGATTTCTGCTTCTTGATCCATGATTTCAGCCTCCTTTTCAACACGACTTATTATACCATATTTTTAATAAAATAAAAGTATCATGACCTTGATTTTCCTTTTAACACCTTAGAGTTTATGATATAATAAAAACGATTGGAGGGCTGTCAATGGAACATCGTGTCAAAACTGGTGATATAATTGATGTAACCATTACGGGAATTCAACCTTATGGTGCATTTGCATCTTTACCCGATCAATCTTCTGGTTTGATTCATATTTCCGAGATTTCTGATAAATTTGTGAGAAATGTTGAAAACTTTGTCCATGTTGGTGAAGTGATTCGTGTCAAAGTCATTGATATTGATCATACAACACATCAGGCAAAACTTTCTTTAAAAGCTGTTCATTTAGCCAAAAGAAAGTATAAACGAGCATATAAAAACCAGCGAGAAAAGATACAAGAAACACCTTTGGGATTTTACCCACTAAAAGAAAAATTGCCTGAGTGGATAGCACAAGGCGTAATCAAGGAGGAAGAATAATGATTAAAGTTGATTTATCAAAAGCAAAATTAACTGAAAGTATGGAATCATATAAAGAACAAGTTGCTCAAATCCATGATATGATTCATAATAAAACAGGTCAAGGAAGTGATTTCTTAGGATGGGTTGACTTACCTGTGAATTATGATAAAGCTGAAGTAGAAGCCATTAAAGCGAAAGTCAATGAATTAAAAGATGAAATTGATGTTTTATTAGTTTGTGGTATTGGTGGTTCTTATTTAGGAGCAAGAGCTGCTATTGAAGCCTTAAATGGTTTATATCCTACAAATCCAGTACAGATCATTTATATTGGGAATACATTCTCATCAAACTACTTATCTCAAGTTAAAGAATATGTCAAAGATAAAGAATTTGCGATTAATGTTATTTCTAAATCTGGTACAACAACTGAAACTTCTATTGCATTTAGAATCTTTAAAGAATTACTAGAATCAACAAAAGGAAAAGAAGTGGCTAGAAAGAGAATTGTTGCGACAACAGATAAAGAAAAAGGTGCATTAAAAACTTTAGCAACTAATGAAGGATATACAACGTTTGTTGTGCCTGATGATGTTGGTGGACGTTATTCTGTTTTAACTGCTGTTGGTTTATTCCCTATCGCTATGGCTGGTATTGATATTGGCGCTATGATGAAAGGTGCAGCTGATGCAAGAGCAGAATACAGTAATCCTGACTTATTAGAAAACAGCGCTTATCAATATGGTGTCGCTAGACAAATGTTATCAAAACAAGGTTATCCAGCTGAAATGTTTGTCACATATGAATTACAATTAGCACAAACTGCTGAATGGTGGAAACAATTATTTGGGGAATCAGAAGGTAAAGAAGGAAAAGGTATCTTACCTACAAGCGCCACTTTCTCAACTGATTTACATTCACTTGGACAATTCATCCAAGAAGGAAGCAAAGTTTTATATGAAACTGTCTTAAAAATTGAAAAACCTATTTCTGATTTAGAAATTCCTAGTGATCCAGATAATTTAGATAATTTAAATTATCTTGCTGGAAAAACTGTTGATTATGTTAATAAAAAAGCATGCGAAGGAACAATTGATGCCCATGTGAATACTGGTAATGTTCCAAACATTCAAATTACTCTTGATGAATTAACACCTTATTCATTTGGATATATGGTTTATTTCTTTGAAAAAGCATGTGCTTTATCAGTATATTTATTAGGTGTCAATCCATTTAACCAACCAGGTGTAGAAGTTTATAAGAAAAACATGTTTAAATTACTTGGAAAACCAGGTGTATAAGAAGTGAGAAATCACTTCTTATTTTATTATATAAAAATAAAAAACTTACAACTCATTATGAATTGTAAGTTATTTTTTAATCTTGGAGCGGGTGATGGGAATCGAACCCACGTAGTCAGCTTGGAAGGCTGAAGTTCTACCATTGAACTACACCCGCATTTTCATTGAATGGTGACCCGCAGGCGACTCGAACGCCTGACCCTCTGATTAAAAGTCAGATGCTCTACCTACTGAGCTAGCGGGTCAAGAATGGCTGGGATAGCTGGATTCGAACCAGCGCAATGACAGAGTCAAAGTCTGTTGCCTTACCGCTTGGCTATATCCCAACAAGATGGTGGGGAGGGGCGGATTCGAACCACCGAACCGAAAGGAACTGAGTTACAGTCAGCCGCGTTTAGCCACTTCGCTACCTCCCCGTATATGGTGCCGGCTAAAGGACTTGAACCCTCA
>NZ_NFLJ01000043.1 GCF_002160865.1 Massiliimicrobium timonense | reverse complement strand
TCACCCAATAAAAAAGAAGGAAATATAAGGAAAACAATACAAATTTATCAATTTTCATAAAAAAATAAAAGAAGTGGTAGATTTAATAAAAAATTCTACCACTTTGTCAACAGTCTGAAGTAAGAAATGATTTTCTTACTTTTCTTTTGTTTATTTTTAGCGTTAATTGTGGTAGAATGAAATATATTTGAAAATTGTGGAGGCAACTTATTAATATGGAAAAAACACATCGTAAAACAGCAAGAGAAATTGCGACAATATGTATTTATCAAAATTTATTAGTTGGAGCATCTCTTGATGATATGCATACTTATATATCAGAAAATAAAGAACTTTCATCAAGTGAAGATTCTTTGAAATTTGCATTATGGCTGGTAGAAACTACTTTACAAAACAAAACATCTTATCAGCAATTATTAGAGAGATATTTGAAGAAAGGTTGGACATTTGAACGTTTAAGTGTCATGGAAAGAGCAATCCTCTTTATCGCAACATGTGAACTGCTGGAATCTGATTTACCTAAGACAATCGTTGTGAATGAAGCTGTAGTGAATGCGAAAAAGTTCTGTGATGATGATTCCTATAAATTTATTAATGGTATTTTAGGAAATGTTGGATAATGGATATACAAAAATACATTAGTGTTCAAACTTTAAACAAATATATAAAAGCCAAATTTGATCAGGATGCTTCATTAAGAAATGTCTATATTACAGGTGAGATTTCAAACTTTAGACCACATCCCAGTGGTCATCTTTATTTCACTTTAAAAGATGATCATGCAAGAGTTTCGGCTATTATGTTTTATTCAAATGCAAGAAAACTTTCGTTTCAGGTTGAAAATGGAATGAAAGTCTATATTCGTGCATATGTTTCTGTCTATGAACCTTCTGGGGATTATCAGTTATATGTACAATCAATGGAACAGGATGGTTTAGGTAAACTATATGTTGAATTTGAAAATTTGAAGAAGAAGCTATCACAGGAAGGATTGTTTGATGCCCAGCATAAAAAATCAATTCCTCCATTTCCTAAAGCAATAGCGGTTTTATCAGCTAAGAATGGAGATGCTGTACAAGATTTTATTAAAATTTCACATGATCGTTTTCCTTTTACGAGAATTGTTTTATTTCCTATTCCAGTACAGGGAAAAAATGCATATTTGAAGATTATCCAGACGTTATCTCAAGTTGATTCACTGGGCTTTGATTTCATTGTGATAACACGTGGTGGTGGAACTATTGAGGATTTATGGAATTTTAACGAGGAAGCTTTGGCTCGACAGATCTATGCTTGTCAAACGCCCATTATAAGTGCTGTTGGACATGAAATGGATTTTACTATTTGTGATTTTGTAAGTGATGTTCGTTGTGCGACACCTTCTGAAGCAGCCATGTTTGCGACACCTGATCAAAAAGAATTAAAGAAACATCTTTATGAATTACAGCAACAGTTGACATATCGTATGAAACAATATTTACATATTCATCAACAAAAATTGGATCGACTGAAAAATTCTTATTTTTTAAACACACCAGAAGCTCTGTACTCTCAGGAAATATTACGTTTAACGCATTTGAAAGATCAACTGTTTTATCATTTTAAGGTTCTTGATTTGAAAGTTTATCAACAGTTGTTAGAATATCAAAAACTTTTAAAACAAAAGATGGATCAGAAGATTCAACAGCAAAACTATAAAACACAACAACTGATTGTTCAACTTGATGCATTAAGTCCTTTAAAAGTCATGCAAAGAGGTTATACTCTTATTAAAAAGGATCAAAAACTGATGAAATCAAAAAATGATGTTCAGACAAATGATATTGTTGATATACAATTTTATGATGGAGTAAGAAAAGCACAAATAAAGTAGGTGAGAAAAATGGAAAAAATGACATATGAACAGGCAATTTTGCGTTTGGAGGAAATAGTGAATAGTCTTGAAAATAATGAAATACCATTGGAAGATAGTATTGCTTTATTTCAAGAAGGTGTAACGCTTTGTCAATATTGTGATAATAAATTAAAGAACATTCAAGAAAAGGTTGCACAAATCTATGAAGATGGACAGTTAAAAGATTTTAAAGAGGGTGAATCTTAATATGAAAGAAATGAAAGAGGAAATTAATCAACGCTTACTGGAGTTATGTCAGCCTCTTAAAGAGGGAAAAGTCAAAGATGCCATGATTTACTCTTTATTGGCACCGGGTAAACGTTTAAGACCAATGCTGTTTTTAACTGTTTTAAAATCTTATCAGTTAGATTATCGTTTTTATATGGATGTGGCATGTGCCATTGAAATGATTCATACATATTCATTGATTCATGATGATCTACCAGGAATGGATAATGATGATTTAAGAAGGGGTAGAAAAACTTGTCATAAGCAATTTGATGAAGCGACAGCTATTCTTGCAGGAGATGCTTTATTGAATTTAGGTGTTAATGTGATTTTACAGACAACATTGAATGATTCATTGAAAGTTCAATTGACGAATTTGCTTTATCAGGCAAGTGGTGTCAATGGTATGATTTATGGTCAACAACAAGATTTATATTTTGAAAATCATCAAGCCTCTTTAGAAGAACTCCAGGATATTCATTATCATAAAACAGGAGATTTGATTTCCGTCAGTCTTCAAATGGCTGCCTGTATAGCTAATAAAGATGATTTAAAACATTGGAAACAGCTAGGATATGATTTAGGTTTGGCATTTCAAATTCAAGATGATATTTTGGATGTCACATCGACAACTGAGCAGTTAGGAAAAATGGTAGGAAGTGATATTGAAAATCATAAATCTACTTATGTGACATTGCTGGGAATTGAAGCTTCACAAAAGAAAGTAGATGAATTGTTTGAAAAATGCTATGAAAGAATATATGCTATGCAAATTAATCATGGCTTAATTTTAGAATTATTGGTAAAAATTTTGAAAAGGGTGAGTTAAATGAAGCTAGAACAAATCAAAGATCCTCAATTTTTAAAACAAATGAACATTGAGGAATTGGAAGAATTAGCTCAAGATATCAGAACATTTATAATTCAAAATGTTTCTCAAACAGGGGGACATTTTTCCAGTAATTTGGGGGTCGTTGAACTAACGATAGCTTTACATTATATTTTTAATTCACCAACAGACAAAATTATTTTTGATGTTGGACATCAATCATATGTTCATAAAATTTTAACAGGTCGTGCCGGACAATTTTCGACATTAAGACAGTTTCATGGATTAAGTGGTTTTCAAAAGCGTAAAGAAAGTATTCATGATGCATGGGAAGCAGGACATTCTTCAACGGCTTTATCAGCTTCAGCTGGAATGGCTGTTGCTAGAGATTTAAATCATGAAAAAGGAGAAATCATTTGTGTTGTAGGAGATGCTGCTTTAATGAGTGGTGAGTCTTTTGAAGCATTGAATTATTTGGGGTCCATATCTTCTAAGGTTATTATTATCTTGAATGATAATAATATGTCTATTTCTAAAAATGTAGGTGGTTTAAGTAATTTCTTTTCTGATGTGAGAATGTCTACTCAATATAAAAATGCTCGTAATAACTATATTTCTTTTTTAAGTAAATCAAATTTAGGAAAAAAAGTTTATAAAATGACTAAAAAAATCAAAGATCAAATTAAAAATAATGTCATTAATGATCATATTTTTGGAGAATTTGGTTTGGATTATATTGGCCCAATTAATGGACATGATTTTCATGATCTTTTGAGTGCTTTGGCTTTAGCTTCTGAAATGGACCATAGTGTTGTTATTCATGTACATACAGTCAAAGGAAAAGGTTATCCACTTGCTGAAAATGATTACTATGGTGTTTATCATGGTGTGCCTCCTTTTGACTATCGTGAAGGGATTCGTCATCAAGAAAGCTCTACAATCAGCTGGAGTGAAGTTGTAGCCCGTCACATTGAAAAATGGATGCATAAAGATGAAGATATTGTGACAATCACACCAGCCATGATTTCTGGAAGTTGTTTACGTTCGATTTTTGAAACCTTTCCTGATCGTTCTTTTGATGTCGGCATTGCAGAAGAACATGCGATGACATTTGCTGCAGGTTTATCGAATGCACAAAAAAAACCATTTATTACTATATATTCATCATTTTTACAACGCTGTTATGATCAGATTAATCATGATATTGCAAGAATGAATTTACCATGTCTGATTGGTGTTGATCGTAGTGGCTTGGTTGGGGCTGATGGTGAAACGCATCATGGTGTTTTTGATATAAGTTTTTTATCAGCCATTCCTCATCTTATAATTATGTCACCCAAAGATGCTCAAGAGTTAAAAAAGATGATCAATACAGTTTTTCATCATTTTGATTCTCCTTATATTTTAAGATTTCCTAAAGGATCAACGGAAGATATGAATGTAGATTTGGATGAGGGAATTGATATAGGAACATGGGAAAAAATCATTTTCAATGATAATAATCCTTTAACTATTTTAACTTATGATGCTAAAGTGTATCAGGTCGCTCAGTTTTTGATGCAGGAAGAATTGCCAGTGAATTTAATTAATGCCAGATTTATTAAACCTTTGGATGAAAAAATGTTAGATGAACTTTTTGATTTACATCAACATTTACTTATATATGAAACAGATCTAATGACTGGATCGTTAGGAAGTTTAATTGCTCATTATTATTCTCAAAGACATATGCCTATGACTATTGATTATATGGGCATTGATGATCATTATACGCCACAGGGACAATTAGATGAATTATTAAAATTAGAACATATTCATATAGATGATTTAAAGCAAACAGTAAAGGAGATACTTCATGAAAAAAGAAAGAGTTGATGTTCTTTGCGTGGAACAGGGTTTATTTGATTCACGTGAAAAAGCCAAGAGGGCAATCATGGCTGGAATTGTACGTGATGATTATGATTATATTGATAAACCCGGAACCAAAATACCGATTGATTCACATTTATATATAAAGGGTGAAAAGTTACGTTATGTATCACGAGGTGGATTAAAATTAGAAAAAGCATTACAGGTTTTTCATTTGCAATTAGATCATCTCTTGATGCTGGATATTGGTTCTTCGACAGGAGGTTTTACAGATTGTGCTTTGCAACATGGAGCTAGAGAAGTTTATGCATTGGATGTGGGCACAAATCAGCTTGTCTGGAAGTTAAGGAATGATCCACGTGTTCATGTTTTAGAACAAACTAACTTTCGTTATGCTTCATTGGAATTGTTTCAATATGGACAACCTGAATTTGCCAGTATTGATGTATCCTTTATTTCGTTAAAACATATTTTTCCAGCATTATCAAAAATTCTTAAAAAAGGGGCTTACTGTGTTGCTTTAATCAAACCACAGTTTGAAGCAGGGAGAGATGATGTGGGAAAACACGGGATTGTATCTCA
Source organism: Massiliimicrobium timonense (assembly GCF_002160865.1). Classification (GTDB taxonomy): domain Bacteria; phylum Bacillota_I; class Bacilli_A; order Erysipelotrichales; family Coprobacillaceae; genus Allocoprobacillus. The sequence goes on along the minus strand of NZ_NFLJ01000043.1, from coordinate 13,578 downwards.
ACCAGAAATTCATCAACGTGTAATACAAGAAGTCATTAAATATGCTCATGAACATGGTTTTTCTTTACAGGGATTAACTTATTCACCGATTACGGGTGGGGAAGGAAATATTGAATTTTTAGGTTGCTTCCTTTATGAGGACAAGGCAGATTTGGATATTGATATTGAAGCTGTTGTCAATGAAGCACATAGTCATTTTCAAAGGTAGGTGAAATAGATGTTAAAAAGTTTATATGTTTCATCATTTGTTATTATTGATAAAATCAAAGTAGATTTTTCTGAGGGTATGAGTGTTTTGACAGGAGAAACAGGAGCCGGGAAATCCATTATTATTGACGCTATTGGCCAATTATGTGGTCAGCGTTCTTCTGCTTCATTTGTCAAAAAAGGATGTCAAGAAGCCATTATCGAAGGAGTCTTTGATGTGGAAGTGACCTCTCAATTAGAAGAAGTCTGTCAACAACTACATATTGATGCTGAAAATGAATTTATTATTACAAAACATATTCAAAGCAATGGAAAAAGCCAAGTGAAGATTAATTATCAATCTGCCACACATAATGCTTTAAAATTATTAATGCCTTTTTTCATTGATATTCATTCTCAGTTTGAAACACAAAAACTTTTTGCTGAAAAGAATCACATTCATCTTTTAGATGAATATGCCAAAGAAGATTTGCAATTCCTTTTAGATGATTATCAAAAAGAATATCAAGAATATAAACATATTCAAAATCAACTCCAACAGACTATTCAAGAAGATATGTCTGATGAACAATTAGAATTTTTAAAAAGTCAGTTAGAAGAAATTGATGAATGTCCTTATACTGATGAAGAAATTGATGAATATGAAGAAGAATTAAAAATTTTACAAAATTATGAAAAAATGAATGAACATATTCAAAATTTTGAACAATTAATGAATAATCATCAAGGCGTTTTGCCAAAATTAAAAGAAGCGACTTTTGAATTACAGTCATTATCTTCTTATAATGAATTTGAAAAACATATTGAACAAATTCATAATATCTATTATAACCTGTTAGATGAAGTTGAAAGTATTTTAGATGTTTATCGTTCTTTTCAATTTGATGAATATCGTTTTAATGAATTGCAGGACCTTTTATTTCAAGCTAATCGTCTAAAAAGAAAATATGGTTTTACAATGGCCAGTATTCAAGATTACCGTGAAGAACTGCTGCAAAAAATCAATGCCATTGAAAATCGAGAAGAACATATTTTACAGTTACAACAACAATTAACGCAACAAGAAAGGAAAGCAAAAGAACTGGCTTTGAAAATGCACAAAGTACGTATACAGTATGCTCATCGATTTGAAAGTGAAATTCAAAAAGAATTAAAAGATGTCTATTTAGACAAAGCTATATTTAAAGTTGAAATCAATGAAACATCACTTCAGCCATTGGGATGTAGTGATGTGAAATTTAAGGTCGCAATGAATCAAGGACAAGATTTAAGCCTGTTGAATGAAACAGCCAGTGGTGGTGAAATTTCACGTTTGATGCTTGTAATAAAAACAACAATATTAGAATATAATCATATTGATACTGTTATTTTTGATGAAATTGATACAGGTGTCAGTGGTAAAGTCGCAACTAAGATTGGTGAAAAAATGAAAAAAACAGCTTTGAAAAAACAAGTCATCTGTATTACACATTTACCACAGGTTGCAGCATTGGCTGATCATCATTATAGCATTGAAAAACAATCGCTCAATGATGATACAGTCACTTCTATTCGCCATTTAGATACAAAGCAAAGAGTGATGGAAATTGCTAAAATGTTATCGGGAGAAGTCATGACAGAAGAAGCTATTGCTAATGCTAAGAAATTATTGAACGTATAAAATCAAGCATATATGCCAAAATAAAATGTAATCATTTAGATTACAGGGAGGTGTATATGCTTTGCTTTTGAAAAAGTTGAGTATATCACTCATCACTGTCGTTTCTTTATTATGTCCATCCTTTCAAGTTTTTGCAGCTGATGTTATTCTTGGTGGTCAATCTATTGGTATTGAACTTGATTATGAGGGTGTAATGATTACAGGTACTTATGAAATTTCTATTGACAATCACCCTTATGATCCAGCCAGTGATGGTTTTATGTCTGGTGATTTGATTACAAAGGTTAATCATCAGGATATTGAATCTATTCAGGAATTAATGAATGAAATCAAAGCCTGTGTTGAAAAGAAACAAGAGATTATTTTAACGCTTCGACGTCAAAAACAAACCTTTGAAAAAGAACTCAAATTTCAAACCAAAGATCATCAGTTTACAACGGGTTTATATGTTCAAGACGGTTTAACGGGTATTGGGACAATGACTTATTATAATCCTCAAAATCATCATTTTGGAGCATTAGGACATATGATGTGTGACACTTCATTATCAAGTGATATAAGTGTTAAAAATGGAACTATCTATCATTCTTATGTGAAAAATATTAAACCTTCACAGAATGGAAATCCGGGTGAAAAAATAGCTGATATTGGTTCCATTGAAATAGGAACATTATTCGATAATAATAATTATGGAATATATGGTCAATATACAAACCTTTCTGGGAAAAATCAGACAATTTCTACTGCTTCCATTGATGAAGTAGAACTAGGAGATGCTTATTTTTTAACAGTTCTCGATGGACATACAATGAGTCGCTGCTCTATTCGTATTACTCATCTTAAAAAACAAAGTGAACCTGATATTAAAGGAATAACATTTGAAATAACCGACAACGAAGTTCTATCATTAACAAATGGGATTGTTCAAGGAATGAGTGGTTCACCAATCATTCAAAACAACAAACTGATTGGGTGTGTAACCCATGTGGATATGAACAATGTACATCAAGGTTATGGCTTATACATTGATTGGATGCTCAAAAACGACAAATAGAAAGAGAATCCTTCTTGATTCTCTTTTTCTTATTTCAACACAATTAGACTTTTTAATAAACTTTCTGTCGAAAAAGACAGTGAGAAATTTGACGAATAGGTGTAAATTCATTTTTTCAAATTTATTTTTTGTAGAAAGACTAGGAATATCGTTTTGACACATATATAATAAATTTGCTGATGAGAATAAATCAAAAGGAAATATTGGAAATGATGAAAACATTTATTGCGATTGATCAACCAGATTTATTGGAAAATATAAAATTCAATTTAGAAAAATCAAATAAATTTACAATTGTTGGTTCAACAAGCAATGGAACAGAATGTTTGAATTTCTTTAATCAAAAGAGTTGCGATTTACTTATATTGGACTTGATGTTATCAGAAATTGATGGACTTGGTGTCTTAAAAAGATTAAAAGAAATGAACAAACAGACTTTTCAAAAAGTCATCTGTATTACACAATTTACAAATCAGACAATTTGTAATATGTTAGAAGAATTAGGGGTGACTTATTGCTTTAAATATCCTTTTGATATACATCATTTTGTTCAATCTACTTTATATATTGCAGCTTCAGAACTTCAAAAACCCGATTTAATGGATCAGGATGAATCTGAAAAATATAAAAAAGTAAAAATAGAAAATGAGATTACAGAAATCTTACATGAAGTGGGAATTCCTGCTCATATTAAAGGTTATATGTATTTAAGAACAGCCATTTTAACGACTTACTATAACATTGAAATTTTAGGACAGGTCACTAAGGTTTTATATCCCGACATAGCAAGAATGTATAATACGACTTCATCTCGTGTGGAAAGGGCGATTCGTCATGCTATTGAAGTGGCATGGAACAGAGGCAATACAGATGCTATTGATGATATCTTTGGCTATACTGTTTCGGCTGTTAAAGCAAAGCCTACCAATTCAGAATTTATTGCAATGATTGCTGATAAATTAAGACTTGCTCATAAAACTGACCATGTCAAGAAAGAAAGTCTTTATAACTATAAAAATTATATGTTAAAATAGGGGTGGAAAGTTGAGGTGATATCTTTGCAGATTATATTTCATATTGATTTAAATGCTTTTTTTGCCAGTGCAGAGATTTCTCAAAATCCTCAACTTGTTGGCAAACCCATTGTCGTTTGTCGTGAATCTCGACGTAGTATTATTACAACAGCTTCCTATGAGGCTCGAAAATATGGTATTCATTCTGCTATGCCTTTATTTCAAGCCAAAAAACTCTGTCCACAGCTTATCACTGTACCCCCACATTTTGCTTTATATAAAACATTATCTCAAGAATTTTTTCAAATCATTTCTACTTTTTCTAAAAAACTTGAAGTTGCCAGTATTGATGAATGTTATGTTGATATGACTGAATATATTCAAGAACATCATTTACAGCCTTATCAGGTTGCTCAAAATATTCAAAAAAAGGTCTATAAAACATTAAAATTACAATGCTCCATAGGTATTGCTCCTAATAAATTTTTAGCCAAAATGGCAAGTGATATGAAAAAACCAATGGGGATTACGATATTAACAAAACGCAATTTTAAAGAAAAACTCTGGCATCTTCCGGTCGGTCAGATGCATGGTATTGGAAAGAAAACAGTTCCTAAGCTAGAACAGCATGGAATTTATACTATTGGTGATTTAGCAAAATATGAAAACTATGAGAAAATAAGAACAGTTTTTCAAAAAAATACTTTTATTATATATCAAAGGGCTAATGGCAAAGATTTTTCAAAAATTAATTATGAAAAAAATGAATTAAAGTCAGTAGGTAATTCGACTACCTTTGAAAATGATAGTCATGATGAGGAATTTATTAAATCTGTTTTTCATTCTTTATCAAAAGAAGTTTCTGCCAGAGCTAAAAAAAGAGATCTTGTATCCAACTCTATTTCGATTACATTAAAATATACACGTGAAAAATCTAAAACAAAACAGACAGTTATCGATCAATATACAAATGATTTTGATATTATTTATGCAACGGCTTTGTTGTTGTTTGAAAGTATTTATCATGGTGAAAATTTAAGACTTGTAGGTGTCAGTTTGAACAATGTTGTGCATCTTCAGGATATTAATATCCAATTATCTTTATTTCACTCCACACAAAGTCAAATACAAAAAGAAACTCCAACTGATCAACTGATTTCACAATTGAATGAAAATCTTTCTGATACAAAAGTCATGAAAGCTTCTTCACTTATTAAAAATCAAGATATTCAAAAAAAATATCTTAAAAATAATGAATAACTTTAAAGAACGCTCATATGTTTTATAGAGGTGATAACATGAGTGTTTTTTTACAACGTTTTATTCAAGATAAGAAGTATTTCCTTATAGTGATAACGACAACTATCATAATGGGATTTTTATTTGGTTTTTATCAATATAAACATACACAGCCTATGATTCAACAATTCTTTCATTCTTTCTTTTATTTTAATATAGAAAATTATCAAAATCATTATCAATTATATCTTATTCAAAGTGGTATAATGATTTTTATATGTACATATTTAAGTACAAGTTATATGGGTCAAATAGGTTTATTATTTATTTGTTTTCTAAAAGGACTTCAGATTTCTTTTTCAATGCAATATGTTGTTATGAATGTTCAAATCCAGTTTATGATTGTTTTATTGATGTTATGTGAAATGATTTTAGAATTGATGATAGTATATGTCATTACTTATATTGGATTATATATTTCTAGTTATGTTACTTTGGTGAATTTTTATATCGAACAGAATTTTCATATTCAAAGTATTTTAAATTACAGACTTAATTTTATAATAGCAACACTTATTCTTTTAACGCTTTCACTAGCTTTTCGATTATATGTTGTTCCTCTATTTTAAAGGTATCTTTAGTGGTTTTTTATGACAAAAATTGTTATAATATGAATGGTGATGTATTTTGAAATGCAAGGATGCCCTGAGAGAATATCATGAATATATGATTGTTGAAAAAAATTATAGCCAACATACTGTAGCTGCCTATCAAAGAGATATCAGCCATTTTCTTGATTTTGTTTATCAAACCTATCAAATTCAGTCTATTGAAGATGTCACTCAAGATCATGTTTATGCCTATTTGAAACGACTTCATCAAAAACACAGTGATACGACGATTGATCGACATATGATTTCATTAAGACAATTTTATCAATTTTTGATGAAAGAAAAAATAATTTCTAAAAATATGATGAGTGCTTTTGATATGCCTAAACGTAAGAAATATCTACCACAAGTTTTAAGTGAAAAGGAAGTCATGGCTTTATTAGATTCAATAGAAGTTAAAGATGCTACTTCATCTCGAAATCGCTGTATGGTAGAAATTTTATATGCCTGTGGTTTGCGTGTGAGTGAAATGTGCCATTTAACATTGCAAAATGTCAATATTCAAAAAGGCTTTGTCAGATGTATAGGGAAAGGAAATAAAGAAAGAATTGTGCCAATGAATAATCAATGTTGTGTTCTTTTAAAAGAATACATTGAAAATTATCGTGATACATTATGTTTATATGGTTCAAGTCCTTATCTGTTTCTAACTCAAAAAGGAAAACCAATGACAAGAGATGATTTTTATCATATCCTGCAAAGAATTGTACAAAAAAGTCCTTTATCAAAACATATTAGTCCTCATACATTACGACATACTTTTGCGACACATTTGCTTGAACATGATGCAGATTTACGTTCTATTCAAGAAATGCTTGGACATAGTGATATTTCAACAACAACGATATATACACATGTTTCTCAAAGAAAAACTATCGAAGACTATCGACAATTACATCCAAGAATGCAAGAAAGGAATAAGAAAAATGAAAAAATATAAACGTGTATTTTTAATTGTGTTAGATTCATTAGGTATTGGTGATGCACATGATGCCCAACAATTTGATGATTTAGGAGCCAATACACTTGGTCATATTTGTGAAAAAGTAGGGGGATTGGATGTTCCCTGTTTAGAAGGTATGGGATTAGGAAATATTGGAAACTTTAAAGGAATCCATGCTTTAAAGAATCAACTTGCCTATACAGCCCGTCTTGAAGAAGTATCTAATGGGAAAGATACAATGACTGGTCATTGGGAAATGATGGGATTACATATTACAAAACCATTTAAAACATTTACAGAAACAGGTTTTCCTAAAGAATTCATTGAATTATTTGAAGAAAAGACTGGACGTAAATGTGTTGGAAATTATGCAGAAAGTGGAACAAAAATTTTAGATGACTGGGGTGAACATCAGATTCAAACAGGGGACTGGATTGTTTATACATCCGCAGATTCTGTTTTTCAAATCGCTGCTAATGAAGATATTATTCCATTAGATGAACTTTATCGTGCCTGTGAAATTGCAAGGGAAATTGCAATGGATGAAAGATGGAAAGTAGGACGTATCATTGCTAGACCTTATGTAGGAAAAAAGAAAGGCGAATTTGTGAGAACGGCAAATCGTCATGATTTAGCCTTAAAACCTTTTGGGAAGACTGTTTTAGATAGCTTAAAGGAAAATCAGATTGAAGTCATCGGAATAGGAAAAATACCAGATATTTTTGTGGATCAGGGAATTACACGTAAAGTCAAAACTGTTTCTAATCATGATGGTATGGAAAAGACAATAGAAATTGCTAAAGAAGATTTTACAGGGTTAGCTTTCTTGAATTTAGTTGATTTCGATGCGGTTTATGGACATCGTAGAAATCCTGAAGGATATGGACAAGCTATTGTAGAATTTGATCATCAATTAGAACAGTTGTTATATCATTTGGATAGTGATGATTTACTTATGATTACAGCAGATCATGGTAATGATCCAACTTATAAAGGAACTGATCATACACGTGAAAATGTACCACTCATTATATATAGCAAATCATTACAAATGCCAAAACACTTAGGATTGCTCAAAAGCTATGCTGTGATAGGTGCAACGATTGCTGATAATTTCCAAGTTGAAAATCCTGGAATTGGTGATTCACTTCTAGATCGAATTATTTAGAGGATTAAAAAATGAATATAAAGGAAATCAGACGTGCCATCATGATAACTCTTGGTGGCACTTTAATAGGAACATTACTTTTTATTTTTGGATTATCATTGAATAATCTGTTCTTTATAACAATACAATATATTATTGCTTTATTGTTATATATCTGTTCTTTTTTAGCTGCATATCGTCAATATCAAAAGAATCATAGCTATATCTTTATATATATTGTTTTACTTATCATTATTATAACAATAATAACGACATATGCTTTCATTATGAAATGTCTATAAAAATCACATAATATATATTATGCGAAGTTGTGTATATTTTAAAAAGTCTTATTCTTAACAAAGACTTTTTTTATTATGTTCCAAATAACTCCCCTAAATAAGTAGACTTTACATAAAAAAAAGAAGCTTTTTTTTGCTTCTTCATTAGTATACTTCGTTAATATAATAATGTGAGTCTTGTCTATCTTGATTCAAATGATTATTCATCATTGTTATGATATAACGAGATTTACATGGTAAATCAACAGTTAAATCACATTCTAATTCTATATTTTGTGATGATCCTTTAAAATATGATAACATTTGAATTAATGCTTTTTGATGAAGATAAATAGCTTCACTGATATAAATGGTTTCTTCACTCTTATGATATATTAAATATCCTAAATCTTTAAATATAATCATATGATCTTCAAAACTTTCACATCTTTTGATAAAAAGATTCCAGTATGATTCATCACGAATACGATATTCATCAAAATGTTTGGTAAACTGTCTGTAATAGTCTTCTAATAAATGGTAATCATGGCTGATATTCCATTTTTCTTGATCTTGTAAAATGTCTTGATCAATAGTGATAATCTGATGATAATGCGATGCATTAAAGCCAAATGGACGATAAATTTCTGGATGATAAGCTTGTAAGTAGATATCTTGATTATCATATTCCTTTAAAACATATTGCATTAACTGCTTCATCATTCCTTGTTTTTGGTATGCAGGATGTGTACAGACTCCTAATATAAAATAACAATTCTTTGGCGTATTGTTTTTCATAATTGGCATAGGAACAATCTGTAAAGCTGATATAATTTGTGAATTGTTTTTTAAAATATAAGTATGATTTTCGTTATATAAATACTGAAAATAGAAATGTGTAGATTTTTCTGTTTCATCTAAAAAACATGTTTTCCATAAGTCTATAATTTGTTGTTGATCTTCTTCTTTGGCTTTCTGAATTGTTATATTTCTTTCATATATTCGATATTTTTTCACCATTTTTACAGGATGAAGTGATTGCTTAGAACGTCTTAAATTTTCTAATCCCATATCTTCTTCCCTATTTACCCATTTTTCTTCATGATAATGATGTTCAAGAAGCTCTTTTAATATGGCTGGATATAAACCTCTTATATCTTTATTGGCTTTTTCAACATGAATTTGTATTGTTGAATGATTTAATCGAGAAGCAATAATAAATGCTTCTAGTTGATGATTAATAAAAATGCCACCAATATGTATTGGTAAAAGATGTTTAGATGAAAGCAATGACATAATTCCTCTGACTTCACTTGTCATTGATTCACTGATTCCATCTTTTTCCCCTTCCCATCTATTCAAACATGATAAAATAGTATCAAAATCATTCGTCATATCTAAATCACGGTATTCATAATCAGGATAATTTTTGAGGAAAGCATTATAATGATTACGTCTTTTTTGCATTTTCTTACCAGATAAAGTTTGAAGCATTTCTTTATCATAAATGTAATCATCATTATAACGTGTTCTTTCAAATAAATATTGTAAAGAAAAATCACTGTTTTGAATGGTTGAAACAAAACTTTCTATAGCACAGTCAATCATCAAAGGAAAACCATGATCATGACTATATTGTTTCATATATTCCAAAGCTTCCTGATAATATTCAGGGGTCGTAAAAGGCATAGCCCAAAAATAAGTATCTTTATAATGATGCAGCATGACTAAAAAATGCTCATGGATTTCATATTGAATATGATATTCGTGATTCCACATCATCATCGTTACAAAATTAGAGTTATAACCTTCATAATTGGCTTTATCTAAATAAGGTTGAATAATTGCATAATCTTCTAATGTTAATTGTTTCATGATTGTTGAGAAAGTAGCATATGAATAAATTGTTTTGCTGTTCTTCCTGAAAAACCTCCATTTCTTATTTCCCATTGTAATGCTAATTCGTGTAACTGATCAACAGACATATTTAAATGATATGCCTGAGCTAAAGCATCTATAATATCTAAATAATGCTGTTTATCTGGGTGAATATACATAATTTGAACACCAAATCGAGAAACTAACGATAACTTTTCCTGCATAGCATCATTGTTGTTGATTTCCTGATCATGTTGACGACCATTCCATGTTTCTTTAATAAGATGTCTACGATTGCTAGTTGCATAGATGAGGATATTATCTGGCTTCTTTTCCAGTCCCCCTTCAATAACAGCTTTTAAATATTTATACTCAACTTCAAATTCTTCAAAAGACAAATCATCCATAAAAATAATAAAACGATAATGTCTGTTTTGTAATTCATTAATAATTTGAGGTAAAGATATAAACTGATGTTTATAAACTTCAACCATTCTTAAACCATCTTTATAATAACGATTTAAAAGAGCTTTAATACTGCTTGATTTCCCAGTTCCACTATCACCATACAATAAAACATTATTGGCTTTATGTCCTTTTAAAAATGCTTCTGTATTTGCTGTTAAACGTTCTTTTTGACTTTCATAGCCAATTAACTGTTCTAAAGTATTATTGCCAATATGATCAATTGGTATAATTTGATTATTTAAATAACGAAAAGCTTTATTTAAACCATATTTTCCAACACCATATTGATAATAATGATTATATAATATCTGGTAAAATTCTTCCACTGATGTGCTTTGTGAAAGCTGTGTCTGAAGATGAGATAACAAATCAAAGATTTCTTGATTGATAATATGAGAACTATTTATAAAATAAAAAAATAAATCTTTATATAATGAATCTATATGTGAAAAATCATAATGAAAAATACGGAAAAGATATTCAAAATCATGACAAACGACTTTTTTTAATGAATCGGGTATCTCTTTTTTTCTTTCTAGTGCTAAAGTAAATGTATTTTCATGATAAGCCAATAAATATGTTAATAAACTTTGAAATAATTGTCCATGTAATTCATACTTTTCAGCAAGGATCAAAAGTTGAGATATAAATTCAGATTCATTAATAAGTGATTCATCTTCTACAAAAGATAAGCATTTTAAAACATCAACATCCTGTGAAATATTTTTATAAATAATCAATTGATCTATTTGCATTATTAATCCTCCTTGTAAAAAAAGACGAAATTATCGTCTTTTTGTTAATTTTTAAAACTATGAATAGGTGCAGGAATGCGTCCACCTCTATCAATAAATTCATCACAAGAAAATGGATTGACAGGCATAATAGGTGCATATCCTAGCAAACCACCAAACTCAACTTTTTCTCCAACATCTTTTCCAATCACAGGAATAATACGAACAGCTGTTGTTTTTTGGTTGATCATTCCAATAGCCATTTCATCTGCGATAATACCAGCAATAGTCTTGGCAGAAGTTTTACCGGGAATAGCAATCATATCTAAGCCTACAGAGCATACACAAGTCATAGCTTCTAATTTTTCTAATGTTAATGCTCCTGCTTCTACAGCATCAATCATTCCCTGATCCTCACTGACGGGTATAAAAGCCCCAGAAAGTCCACCAACGTAAGAAGATGCCATGACTCCACCTTTTTTAACTTGATCATTTAAAATAGCTAATGCTGCAGTTGTTCCGGGTGCTCCTACTCTTTCTAAGCCCATTTCTGTTAAGCAATCCGCAATACTATCTCCAATGGCAGGAGTAGGTGCTAAAGATAAATCAATAATCCCAAAAGGAATATTTAAAGAAGCAGATGCTTCTCTGGCAACAAGTTGACCTACTCTTGTAATTTTAAAAGCTGTTTTTTTCACAATTTCACATAATTCTCCAAAATCTTTTCCTTTTGCACTTTGAATAGCTTTTCTAACAACACCAGGTCCACTGACTCCAACATTAATAATAGCATCTGTTTCACTGACACCATGAAAAGCTCCAGCCATAAACGGATTATCATCAGGAGCATTACAGAAGACAACAAATTTAGCACAACCTATAGAATCCTGTTCTTTTGTTAATGAAGCAGTTTCCTTAATAATCTCACCAATTAATTTCACAGCATCCATATTGATTCCTGTCTTAGTAGAACCTACATTAACAGAACTACATACAAGTTCTGTTTCTTTCATGGCTTGAGGAATAGATTGAATGAGTAGCTTTTCAGCTTTTGTCATTCCTTTAGAAACAATAGCACTATATCCCCCTATGAAATTCACACCGACTTGACGAGCACATTGATCTAAAGTCTTAGCGATTTTTACAAAATCATCTGTTGTCTGACATGCTGCAGCACCAATGAGTCCAATTGGTGTTACAGAAATTCTTTTATTCACAATGGGAATACCATATTTTTTTTCAATATCCTCCCCTGTTTTTACCAAATCAGCAGCAACACTTGTAATTTTTTTATAAATATTGCGGCATAAAACATCTATATTGGCATCTATGCAATCAATAAGACTGATTCCAATTGTAATGGTACGAACATCTAAATTTTCCTGTTGAATCATCTTATTTGTTTCATTTACTTCAAATAAATTAATCATCTTATGCCTCCTTAAATTCTATGCATCTTATTAAAAATATCTTCATGCTGTAATTTAATATAAACCCCAATATTCTCTCCTAATTTTTCTAATTGTTCACTAACATTTGCAAAGGGTTCTTTTGAAGAAGACATATCTACAATCATCATCATATTAAAATAACCATCTAATATTGTTTGTGAAATATCTAAAATATTGATATTTGTTTGTGCCAAAGACTGGCAAACTTGAGCAATAATCCCCACTTGATCTTTTCCCACAACTGTTATAATTGCTTTTTCCATTTTTCATCCTCCTAATTTTAAACATTATAGCAAACTCTCCATAAAAAAGAAAGAAAAAAAGGAGCCTATGCTCCTTTAAGGGATTATTTTAATAAAGATAAAGCTTTTTCAAATACGGCTTTACCGTTCATTGTTCCATAATCTCTCATATCGATGACATCTACAGGGATAGGTCCAGCTTTTCTTCCAGCAGCTAATTTTTCAATAGCAGCTTTTTGGAATCTAACTTGAGGTCCAAGTAAGATGCAGTCAACTTCTTCTAATACTCTTGGTGCATCAGAGAATGGTAATGCAAAGATTTTGCATTCTACACCAGCATCTTTAGCAGCAGCTTCCATTTTTGTAACTAATAAACTTGTAGACATTCCTGCAGAACATACTAATAAAATAGTTTTCATATTTCTTACTCCCTTTCTTATTATTACAATATATATTGTAACAATTTTTATACGAATTGTAAACACTTACGAGCAAAAAATTTCTATTTCAGAAAATCGCTTGATTTTATCAATATAAATATGTATTTATAAAAAGAATATGCTAAAATAATCATAAAGAAAGAGATGATC
>NZ_NFLJ01000042.1 GCF_002160865.1 Massiliimicrobium timonense | reverse complement strand
CAAGTCAGTTGCTCTACCAATTGAGCTAAGCCGGCAAATAAATGGTGGAGGTTAACGGGCTCGAACCGCTGACCCTCTGCTTGTAAGGCAGATGCTCTCCCAACTGAGCTAAACCTCCATTTTCTAGTGCTCCCTTATAATAGCATACGGATATGCACTCGTCAAGCAAAAAAATAAAAAGAAAATAGAAATTTTCTAACCAAAATTTTTATTTCTTTTTATTTCATCATTTTCGCAATATAAAAAGCCATCATATATGGAAATTTATCTTCAAAAGTATCTAAATCATTATTTAATAACTTCTTAATCTTTTCAATACGATAATTGACAGTATTACGATGAGTATACATATTTTTAGCAATTTTTTGTGGACTTCCATCATATTTTAAATAATAATACAATGTTTTTTCTAATTCTCCATGATGTTTTTGATCATAACGAATCAATACATCCAGTAAGTGATGATACATATCAGAAAGAATCTTTTGATCTTGAATAGAAAATAAAATCTGATAAATTCCCATCTCGTCAAAACACATAATATTTTTTTCAAATAATCTTGCTAGAGCAACTGCTGATAAAGCTCTTTGATAGCTTAAATGTAATTGTCTGATATCCGACATCTTTGTTCCAATTCCAACATACAAAGATTTGACTTTCATTCTTCCTTTAGCACGACGATACATTGAATGAACAAGATTCAAAAAAACATCTTCTAACAAATTATTAACAATTAAAACATAATAGCCATCATACCAGAAAAAACTATAAGGACATTCTATTTTTTCAAAATAAAGCTGCAACTGCATGGATAATTTTCTTCTTTCAATTTCACTATACTGACTGGCATCTTCAATATCTATAAGCAAAACTTGAAAACTGCCATCTACATCAAAATGTCGCATAAGTTCCACTCTGTTTTCTTCAATTGTTCGTGGATCACTAAAAATATTTTGAAAATATTGTGTAATCTGATAATCTTCTCTTTGTGAAAATAAACAACGCATACAAAAATCTTTAATTAAATCCATCATGTGAATATGCCATGGTGAAACAAGTAAAGGAAAATCATTAGCTTCACAATAATCTAAAACATCTTGGGGAACTTCAAATATATATTTTCCAGTATTAATAATCAAACCAACACTATGATATTTGACAAGATATTCAACAAGTTCTAATAAAGCCCCTTCTTTTTGAAAGCCAACCCCACTTGTCACAATCAATTCTTTACCCCATAATTGCTGAATCGTCGTTGTATCTTCTATCAGATGAACCCAGCTCATCGCATTAGCACAACCTTTTTCACCACACAACAATGTTAATTGATATAAGTTTTTTGTTTCATTTAAAGCATCTTCGATTGTAAATCCCATACTCTCACCCACTCTCTTTTATTATACACTTATATTTGTGCAAATTGCACAAAAATCAACAGATATATTTATATTCTCAGCTCCTTTTCTTTTATCAAAAAAGACATATAATATAAGTGTCAATAAAAATTCATCATCATAGAGGAGGTAAAATTATGAACGTTTCTTTTGATTATTTCTCATTAGTCCAACAACCTAAAACTTGCCCTTCTTGGGTGAAATGTGAGAATTATTTTAATTGTGCGAGTTTTTCAAAATTCTTCTCTTTATTCTACAAATAATAGAAATAACGTGGCTAAGCCACGTTATTTTAGTATAGATTGTAATTTTTGATAATGCTTAAATGTCTGTTTTTCTGTCTGATCACTTATAACATACCATCCCTCTTTCGTTTCTATCAAAACATAAGCGGGACTATTTGTATAGCTATACAGACGATAAGTTCCTAGTTCATCATTTTCATATCTTCCTGCCTCAATTTTTGCATTATTTACACCATTCTTCTTTCTTCCAACATCAAAATCTTCACGATATTCTATTTGAACAATATCCTCATAATTCACCTGTGAATCAGAAACAAGTGAACCAGATAAGTGTAGTGAAGTGCTTTGATATTCAATTTGAATATTTCCTGTAAACATCACAAAACATATCAATCCACTTATCAATAAAACAGCTATCATACTTCCTATCAGTGAACGATTTAATTTTTTAACTGGAACAATAGTGGCAAATTTACTTCCTATCAAAATAATAGCGATTCCTATAAGAAATGAACCAATCATCAAATAAAGTCCAAGAGAGTCAAAAATCATCAATGAACCTATTCCTAAGGTTACTATAAGTAAACCAACACCGACAATACGACATAGCTTTTTTTCATTATATTGTGCCTTTTCTTTTGCACTGGCTGTATTATATCCAGCAATTAAAAAACTACCTTTCCCCATCAACAACAAAAGCGATACTATCAAAAATATAATAAATAAAATGATACCCATAAAATTTCCTCCTAAAAGATACCATGATTATATTTCATCTGAGCATAGATCATCATAACAATCCCGACAACAAGTCCAATGACCACACCTATTTTACCTAATATAAATAAATGAAATAAACGAGCCAAAAGATTCATCAAACAACCTAGACCAATTATTAACATACCTGTCCCCATTGTTTTGGCATAGTCCTTAAGATTTCCTTCTTGAATACGTCTAAGATGATAGCTATGAATAGAAGATACATTTCCTTTAAAATGTGCCTTTGCTATCACAAAACATGCTATTGCTAGGATTAAAGATGTTATATTTTCTTTCATTTCATGTATAATCCTGCTAACTGATAATTTTGATCAAGTGTAATCGTATAAGTCACACTTCTTTTTTGATATAATGCCACAATTTCACCAATGACACAAATATAACCATTTTGATTAACTTCAACATATCTTTCGCTTGTAATACGTTGAAAATCACCTAATTCACCTAATGATTCTAAAGCTTCACTTAACGAATGTTCTGTTAAAGTTTGTGCCATTGTTTCATCGCAACGTTCAATCAAACTTTGTTCATCTAAAGGTGAAACATCTAAAATGACTTCTGCCATGATTTGAGCCACTTGTTCTTGTTGAAAATAGGAAGAATCTTGAAGGTCAGTATACTCTGGAATCATAGAACGTATAAATAGAAAAACAGCTAAGCCCACGCCAACAAGAAGACCTATGATAATGATAATCATTTTTTTATGTGAACGAGGTGGTTGCACACCCATATTTTCATTAAACTCTCGTGCTACTTCTTCTGGTGCCCCCATTCTTTGTATAATATCTTCTAAAGATTCTCCCTGTTTCAACGCCATTTCGATATCGTTTTCTAAATCCAGCTGAATCTTTCTTTTCTGTTGTCGAGAACATCCCAATAATCTTATAACTTTTTTAATATATTGTTTTTTATTCATGATTCTCATCTCCTAATATTTCATCAACTGCTTTGACATATCTTTTCCATAATAATTTAAGAGCCTTTAATTGTTCTTTTCCTTTTTCAGTTAAGCAATAATATTTTCGAGATGATTCTTTATTTTGAGGTACACTCCATTGACTTTCTACAAGTCCATCATCTTCTAAACGATATAATATAGGATAAAGTGTTCCTTCTTTCATCTCAAACATGCCCTGACTCTTTTCTTTCATACATAAAATCATTTGATAACCATACATTTTTTCTTTTAAAAGAAGTTGTAAAACTAATATTTCTAAAATTCCTTTCTTTAATTGTCGTTCATATCTTTCATTCATTGAATCACTTCTTTTCTATTTAGTATTACTAAATATATTGTAATACTTAAATATATTATTTTCAATCAAAAGCATAAAAAAAGATAAGTTTTAATAACCTATCTCTTTCTATCAATGATGACTTTGTATATGAATCATCACATATTCTGATTGAGAACCTGTTCTTAAAGGATAACCCCATCCTGCAATACCTGAGGAAACAATGACTTGCATAGAAGACAGTTGGCGATAACCATAATTCATTTCACCAAAGCCCAGCCATTGACTTAAAATACCTACAGGAAAAATCTGTCCACCATGTGTATGTCCGGAAACTTGCAAATCAATCACTAGCTGATTATTTTTTTCTAAGTCTACTGGCTGATGATCCATCAACAATAAAAACTTATCATGAGATATATCTTCGATTATTGTTTCTAAAGGAAGTCTTTGATGACTACGATCATCACGTCCAATCAAGACAATATCATCATGAATAGATACCACTTCATCACATAAAATATGAATATGACAATCTTCTATTGTCTGTTTCAACATTTCTGGTGTAAAAGCAGGTTTTTCAACATATAAAGCTTGATCATGATTACCATATACATAATAAATACCATATTGACTTTCAATCATTGATAATGTTTCAAATGTTTGTTTCATTTCCTGATATGATGTTCTTTCATCAACAATATCTCCACCCAACAATACCAGATCCGGTTTTTCTTTAGATATATCTTGACAATACTTCTGGAGCTTTTTTTGATTCATGGTCGTAGGAAAATGTAAATCACTTATAAAAGCGATTGTATAATCTTTTGATAATGATTTCGATGTTGTAACTGTATAATGAACAGTTTGTACATCTTGCATATGATAATAAGCATATCCTAAAAGAATTGCTAAACAAAGTAAAGGAATCACTCCTAAATGATAAATCTTATTTAACAATATATTATGAACTTTTCTTTGATGTAAAATCCACATCACAAGATCACAGATTAATGCAAAAGCAAACAAATGATAAACAACAACAGCCCAAAAACGAAAAAGATTATATGCTGGTAAAACAAAAAGCAAAGCAAAAATCCAGCTGAAAAGACGTATAAATATGTTTGGATGGGGATAAAAGCATAGAATGATTCTTCGAAAATAAAATTGAAAATACAAAATAGGTGGAATAAGAATGAAAAAGAATAAAATAGACATTGATTGACTCCTTTCATTGAATATGGAAAATAACCTACATAGCGTAGGTTATTTTAACTGCATAATAAAGAAATAAAACATATTTTTCCCACGAGGAATTTCATAATGTTCAACAAGTGTGAGATATCCTTCCTGTAATCTTAAATTTTTACGTACCAGTGAGATTTCACTTGTATATAGAAAAACATAGCCTTTTGGTTTGACAAGACGATGAATACGAGCAAAGAAACGGTCATAGAGTTCATGCAATAATTGAGGATCGTTCATTTGAGGTAAAGTTGGCATATCTGTAATGATTTCATCAAACATTTCATTGTTTACAAAACGCAGGGCATCTTTATGCACAAAATAAATGTTTTGTCCTGCTGCTTTACTATTCTTTCTTGCTGCTTCAATTCCTTTACCAAAAACATCTATTCCCATCGCAAATTTTGAAGGTACAACATAATTTTTTTCAATCAACAAAGTTCCACAACCAACAAAAGGATCAAGCACCTTTCCTTGTTCTTTCATATAAGGTTTTGCAAGTTGTACAAGTGTTGCAGCAATATAAGGCTGCATTGAATTAGAAATAATTTCACGACGATATTCAAAACGAGAACTTTTTAAATGCGTTAATCTCAAATAAGCATTAACCTTATCTTTTTTCATTTCTTTAAGCACAATTTCAATATCATAACCATCAGTTGTATTCAACAGACGATCTGGATAGAGTTCAAAGATCTTTTGTGAAACTTTTTTAATTAAAGCAGGATGTTTTTCTCTTGTTTCATCCGCAACTCTAAAATAAAACAATGAATGATCATCATAAAGTTTATCTAAAATCGTTTCTAAATGACATCTTTGAAAACCAGCCATAATACTATCCAAATCAATATTTAACCCTGTAGCTCCAGCTAAGGGAATCAACATATCATGATAAGTTCTAATATTTAAAAGATCGTATAAAGAATCTGTACGTACCAGAACTCCTTGTGTCACTGGTTTATATTTTAAATGCAAAACAGATTCAAATAAAACAAACTGATAATAAGGTAAAGATGTTAAAACAACATCAACTGGTTCGTGTTTTAATTTAATGATTTTACGTTTATGTACCTGATTTTTTAAAATCAGGGGATTCAATATCTTTAATTGTGCCTGAATATGTTTTGTCATTTCAGAAGCATGAATCAATTGATTTTGAATATCTTTCAATCTTTGAATATAGGCACGACAATCTTGCTGGGCAATTCCAGTCAAATAGGCTTCTTTGACATATTCTGTTTGTTCTTGATCATAGGCATCTAATAATATATTGACAGTATTGGCATATTTTCCAAGTAATATGGCACTGTTTTTACGCACTTTAGGATCTTCATGAGATAAAAATTCAATTAATTTCTGTTTGAATTGTTGATCTTTTTGAAGTAAAGAATCACATTGAGATGATGCTTTTAAACGAATCAGTGACTCTCTTATACTTTCATTTCTTTTTATACTATTAATTAAATCCATACGACAACCCTCTCAACTAACTGTGCAATATTATACCATATTTCAACAATTTATCCAACTGATTTTAGGTAGTGTCACATAAAAAGATAGAATCCTGAACATTTGTACATACATATCTTGATTTTGTTTCATTTGTTGATAAAAAAATGCAACCTTTTTTTCATCAAGTAAATCTTGTAGTAAACATTCAAAAAAATAAGAAGGATATAACATTCTAGCATATAAATAAATGATTTCATAAACATCAAAGTAATGTGTTTCTAATATATTTTGTAATTGAACATATGTGATTATTTGGCTTGATACTAAACATGAAAGATGCCTCATACGTGTTGAAAAAATATAACAGCAGGGATTAAGAAGTTCATAAACATATTCAAAAAAAGGCTGTGTCAAAGATAAAGACACAGGCAAAGAAGCCTGTTTATCAATCTGTAAGATATAATTTAATATATTAATACTGTTTTCTCCAAGACCACAATAATAATAAATGAGTGAAATAATATCTTGGTCATGTTTAAAGCTGTAAGCATAGTCTTTGACTTTTTCTCTAGCCTGATCAATCTTACAAATCCACTGTTCTTTAATCTGTTGAACTTTTAATTTAGGAAATCGGTAGATCATCATTGTCTGATGAATATATTGTTTTAATGAGAAATGATCTTTTTGATAAAGAAGCAACACATAACCCTGTGTAAATAATTCCTGATAAATATTTCTAACAATTTCATAACCTTTCATACCACATTGATGCATCAAATAACGATAATAATGATATCGATTTAAAAAGTCTTGGGGTTCTTGAACCAATGATAAATAATAAAGCTGTCCTCCAACATAGAAATAACCTGTTGAATCTAAAGAACAATCTATATGATAATACATTTTTAATAATTCTTGCACTTGCATTCTTCTTTCTATGAGGAATAAACCAAAGGAACTTGTCCTTGAAAAATTTCTAACAAAATAGGAATAGAAATGACTTGAGTATGATATTGTTCAAAAAAAGGATAAATCATGGCTATATTCATTTTAATATCAATGGAGAGTTCAATCATGACATGATTGACACCATAATTTTCAATTTTTTTTGAAATGCTGCTACCGACACTGGACAGGTGCTTATAAGTCAATGGGATGGATGGCAGCATCAAAAAGGAAGGAAGATGAAAAAGGGTATTCAAAGAAAGTGAAGCAATGATACCTGTCTGACTGACTTCTTCCATGCGTCTTTGGTAATAACTTTCATCTTGAGCCTGATATGTGCCATTTTCTATTTGTGAATATATATTTTCTATATCCAAAACAATTCTATTGGCTAATTGATTGACTTTAACCATATCAAAATCAAGCAATGCAATTTCATTTTCTTCATTTCTTTCAATAATAACCAGTTCATCATATTGTTTTTGATCTGTAAAATAACTGTGTGAAATCACCAACTGATTAAAGCGTTCTATTTCCATCTGACCATATTCTTTAATAAAAGGAATCAATTGTACATAAACAATTCCCAGCCCAGTCATCAACAATAAACATAAAACCACAACAGTAATGATCCACTTTTTCATTCTCTTTCACCAAAATATTATATGTTTCTCATATCAAAAAATGTCATATTACTATGACATTTCATGAATAATCTCATCTAAAGGATAATCGTATACATCATAATCAATATGATCAACATATTGAAAAGAAAAAGCTAAACCCATCTTATAACCATGAAAATTTCTTTGAAAATAACGATCATAATAACCTTTTCCATAGCCAACACGATAGTTGTTTTGATCATAAGCCAACAAAGGAACAAGCATACAATCAATGTCCCCAGGCTCTATGAAATGTGATGTTACAGGTTCAAGGACATGAAAACATCCTGAATGAAGTTCATCAAGCGAATGAATTTCATAAAAATTCATTTGTGACCCTTCTACTTTAGGAACACATACACGCTTATGTAATAACAAGGTCTGAATAATCGCTAAGGTATCTACTTCACGAGGTAAAGATACATAACAACCAATGATTTTGGCTTCTTGAACACGAGGATGAGTTAATACCTTAGAGAGTATTTGTTGATTATATAAAGAAAACGTCTGTGATGTCAGTGCCAGACGTTTTTCTTTCATAATCTTACGTAACAGTTGTTTATCCAATACTGTTTTCTCCCATATCCAGTTTAATAAGCTGGTTGAGCTCAACTGCATATTCCATCGGTAATTCTCTTGAGAATGGTTCAATAAAGCCCATGACAATCATTTCTGTTGCCTGTTCTTTTGTTAAACCTCGACTCATCAGATAGAAAAGCTGATCTTCAGAAACCTTTGATACAGTTGCTTCGTGTTCAATGATGGATTCATTGTTCAACATCATATTTGTAGGAACCGTATCACTTGTTGATTGTTCATCTAAGATCAATGTATCACATTCTACCTTACTTTTTGAATCAATGGCATTTTTTTGATGTCTGACAAGACCGCGATAGTTCACTTTACCACCATTACGAGAAATTGATTTAGAAATAATCTGACTAGATGTATGAGGAGCCAAATGAATCATTTTTGCACCTGAATCCAAAATCTGATGACTATCAGCTACAGCAATCGTTATACAAGTCCCTTTTGCACCTTCGCCAGCTAAAACACAAGTTGGATATTTCATAGTGACAGCTGAACCAATATTACCATCAACCCATTCCATTGATCCATTTTTATAGACTTTGGCACGTTGTGTCACAAGATTATAAATATTCTTAGACCAGTTCTGAATGGTTGTATAACGACATTTTGCTCCTTCTAAAACAACAATTTCTACAACACCAGCATGTAAGGAATCCTTAGAATAAGATGGTGCTGTACACCCTTCTACATAATGAATATCTGATCCTTTATCTACAATAATCAAAGTTCTTTCAAACTGTGCCATTCGTTCACTATTGATTCTAAAATAAGACTGTAAAGGCTTATCAAGTTTCACACCTGGTGGAACGTAGATAAATGAACCACCTGACCAGACCGCACCATTTAAAGCAGAAAACTTATTATCATTATAAGGAATGACTGTATCAAAATATTTCTTAAAGATTTCTGGATATTCTCTTAAACCACTATCAATATCTAAGAAAATAACCCCTTTTTCTTTAACTTCTTCCAACATATTATGATAAACAACTTCAGATTCATATTGTGCTGAAGCTCCGGCTAAAAATTTTTGTTCAGCTTCAGGAATTCCTAACTTGTTGAAGGTGTTTTTAATTGTTTCAGGAACTTCATCCCATTTATCAGATAAATGATCACTTGGACGATTGTAATATGTATATTCATCAAAATTCATCTGACTTAAATCAACACCCCATGTTGGCATTGGTTTTTCTAAGAAACATTTTAAAGATTTTAAACGATATTCCAGCATCCATTCTGGTTCTTTTTTTATGGCTGAAATTTCTCTGACAATATCTTCATTTAAACCTTTAGGTGTTTTAAAAACAGATACATCTTCATCTTTAAAATCATAATCATTTTTCATTGAAGGAATATCCATATCTATATTTGCCATATCTATTCCTCACTTTCTTTCATCAATGCGACTAATCCATTCCAGCCAAGCGTTGCACATTTAATACGATTGGCCTGTTTGTATGTATTTTGAAATGCAATAGCTTCTTCTAAAATTTCTGGATCATAATCTTTTTCATAAATCATATTCATATAATTATCAATGATTTTTTGTGCTTCCTGTTTTGTTTTTCCTTTGACAAGTTCACTCATAATAGATGTTGAAGATGTACAAATTGCACAGGCTTCACCATCATAGCGCACATCTTCAATTTTATCTCCATCAAATTTGACTTGAATATCTAAATTATCAATACATGTTTGGGAATTCATATTAATTTTCAAATAAGAATCATCATCCACAAGTCCACGATTACGTGGATGTTCATAATGATCCATAATAATTTCTCTCAATAATTGAGGATCATTTAAAGAATGCATCTAAAAAATCATCTCCTTTTTTACATACCTCAATAAAAGCATCAATTTCTTCTTTCGTATTATAAAAATAAAACGAAGCACGTAGAGTTGTTGAAACTTTTAAAAATTCATCTAAAATTTTCGCACAGTGCTGTCCTGCTCGAATAGCAATCCCATAGCTATTAAACAAACTTGCAGCATCCTGTGAAAAAACTCCTTTTATATTAAAGGCAATAGCTCCCATAGAATGAGGATTATACACTTGAACATTATCCAGTTGCAACATTTTTTGTATACAATATTGTCTAAGTTCCTGTTCATATTCATGAATATCATTCATGCCTATTTTCATTAAATACTGCATAGCTGTTGCAAGACCAATGGCACCTTCAATATGAGGGGTTCCTGCTTCAAAACGATAAGGTGGATCTTTTAAAGTGACAACTCCACAACTGTTATAGCGTGAATTGGCTCCACCACCTAAACGTGTCGGTTTCATATCTTTTAGTAAATCATATTTTCCATACATGACACCAATACCTGTAGGTCCACACATTTTATGCCCTGAAAAAGCTAAGAAATCTATATCAGTATCTTGAACATCAGTAACTTGATGAGGAACACTTTGAGCACCATCAACCACAACTACAATCCCACGTTCATGAGCAAACTGGCAGATATCTTTCATCGGTGCCTGATATCCAAGCACATTGGTTACTTCCGCCACAGCAATAATTTTTGTCTTTTCTGTGACAGCTTTTTGAACGTTTTCTAAAGTTAAACGTCCTGTTTCATCTAGATTAATATAATGAACTGTTGCCCCTGTTAAACGTGCAACATCAAACCAGGGCAAAGTATTAGAAGCGTGTTCAGCAACAGTAATTAAAATTTCATCATTGGCTTTTAAATGCGTTAATCCATAGCCATAGGCAATCATATTTAAAGAGTCTGTTGATCCTGAAGTAAAAACAATTTCTTCTTTTCTTTTTGCATTGATAAATTGTCGAACAATCTCTCGGCTCTGTTCATAATGCTCATCAACTTCATGGGATAAATCATAATCTCCACGATGTGCGTTTCCAGAATAATTTGTTAAATAATCACACACACTCTCAATAACAACTTGTGGTTTTAATGTTGTTGCACCATTATCTAAATAAATCAATGGATGTCCTTGCATCTTTTTGCCATTTAACATTGGAAAATCTTTTCTAATTTGATTGACATCAAACATTTTAAGCACCTACCTTTGATAAGGATTCTTCAAAATGCTTTTTCATCATTTCATTATCAATAACTTCTACAACTGGCATTAAATATCCATAAGTAATAAGCTGCATGGCCTGTTTTTTACTTAAACCTCGACTTTGGAGATAATAAAGATGTTCTTCATCCATTTTCCCTACTGCAGCTGCATGAGAAGCCTGAACATCATAGTCATCAATGTATAAATAAGGATTCGCACAAGCCTGACAAGATTCATCAAACATCATAATTTTATTGGTCTGATGGGCAGCTGAGCCATGTTGCCCTTTGGTAATCGTTCCAATTCCATCAATCACAAGTTTTGCCTGATCTTTCACAACACCATAATTATCCATTTGACCATGTGTCATAGGTTGATTATGCTGAATAAGAATTTCATAATGTTTGCTTTCTCTATCCTTAGCAAGAATGGCTGTACGCACTTTTGCTGAAGCTTCTACCCCATCCAGATAGAAGTGATAAACACCTTCAAAAGCGTCATCAGACAACTCAGAATAACCACATTGACAACTTGCATAAGCCTCTAAATAAACATCTTCGTGACTTTGGGATGATTGTGAAAGATTCTCACTAAAAGCATGGACAGTAGCACCTTCATCAAGACGCATTGTTTTATATAAATGACACTGTGATGAAAGAAGTTTTATTTCAATGAGATCAACCTGACAATATGCTTGAAAATGCATATCCATATGTAAATCTTCCTGTCCATCATAAATCATATAAAATGTCACTGGCTGTTTATTTTTGAAAGTTAAAACACCCTCTTGATAAAAAACATCCTGTGGTAAATGCATTTGAGAAGATGTCTTTGATGAAAGAATCAGATAATAAGATTGAGGTTGTTGTAGGTCAATAAAAGGTTTGATCCTAGTAAGCAATTGTTCTGATATCATTTTATTGTCCCTTTTTTCCACAAGCCTCTAAAATAATAGGTTGTCTTTCATTCTGTTCAATTTCATAACCTAATTCTTTCACCCATTCATAACCTTCCTGATCAATCTTTTCAATCAATTCATATCCACCACTCATCACAATTTGTCCCTGAACTAAAACATGAACATGTGTTGGTTGCACTAATTCAAACATTCTTTCATAATGTGAAACCATTACACAGCCAAAATCATCACTACGCATAGAATTGATAGCTTCAGCGACGACTCTTAAAGCATCTACATCTAAACCTGAATCGATTTCATCAAGTAATGCAAAACGTGGCTGTAAAAGCTTCATTTGTAAGATTTCATTACGTTTCTTTTCACCACCAGAAAAACCTTCATTCAAATAACGGTGTGCAAGGTTTTCATCCATTCCTAATTCTTCAATATTTTTATCTAACATACGGATAAATTTGAATAAAGAAATAGGTTCTTCTCTTTTGGCATTGATGGCTGCTCTTAAAAAATCAGAATTTGTAATACCCGGAATTTCTTGAGGATACTGCATTCCCAAAAACAATCCAGCTCTTGCACGTTCATCAACACTCATAGCCAGCACATCTTGTCCATCAAGTGTGATCTTTCCATTTGTAACCTTATATTTAGGATGTCCCATAATAGTAGAAAGTAATGTTGATTTTCCATTCCCATTAGGGCCCATAATTGCATGAACTTCACCTGTGTGAATTTCTAAATTTAATCCTTTTAAAATTTCTTTTTCTCCTACTTCTACATGTAGATTTTCTATTTTTAAAGTCGACATAAAATCGCCCCTTTCGAAGATATATTTTACGTAATTTGTTTATTCAGTCAAGTGATACGATAATTAAATTTATTATGACCTCTTTTTATGAATGAATAACTTATAAAAGACAGCAATTGCTGTCTTTTAACAAATACCACAAATGATTACTAATAAAATAAACAGGACTAAAATAAGTGTAAATGATCCTTGATGTGCTAACATATCCATTCCCCCTTTATAAACATAAATAATATAATAATGATAAATAGACATAATACGATAATAGTTTCACTTGTTAAACCATCTGAATGTTCTTTCATAATCATTCCTCCTATGCACACTATATATTATGGTAAAATCATCGTAAATTTTGTGTTCTTGCCTACAAAAGTTGAAAAAATCTAAAGATTGTGTATAATAATATTGTTTATATCAAGGAGGTTCTTATGAAACAAAAAAAACTTATAAGTTTTGCACTTGCTGGCATTCTTTTATTAAGTGGCTGTAGTTCAAAAACTGTCCAAGAGGATGGAAAAGATGTTGTTGCTGCTATTGACAAAACAAATCTTTTAGCTGATGATCTTTATCAAGATTTAGCTACGTCAACTCAGGGAAAACAAGCTTTATTTTCTTATGTTTTAGATCAGTTAATTCGTCAAAATTTCCCGGCAACTGATGATATGGAAGAAAATGCTGATGAGTTGGTAGAAAACATTGAAACCAATTATGAAAATCAATATGGTGATACTGCCCAGGAAGAATTACAGAATGCCTTAGAATCAACAGGTGTTAAAAATATGGAAGAATATCGTGATTCTTTAGTTCAGTCTTTGCAATATGCTGAATTCTTAAAGAAATATGTCAATGACCACTTCGATGAAGTCTTTGATGATTATTATCAACAGGCAACACCTCGAATGATTTCTTTAATTAAAGTTTCTATGAGTGATCCAGAAAATCCTACTGAAGAAGAAAATGAAAAATTAAAAGAAGTGGAATCACTATTAAAAACAAATAAAAGTTTTGAAGACATTGCCTATGATTACTCTGATGATGATAATACAAAAAGTGCCAAAGGTCATATCGGTATTGTTGACAAAAAGACTGATTTATCAAGCACATATGGTGATGAAGTTCAAACTATGGCTCTAACATTAAAAGAAGGTGAAGTCAGTAAAAAAATTCAAGGCAGTGATGGTTGCTATTTCTTAAAATGCACAAATACTAATAAAGAAGATATAAAAAAGGAATTAAAAACTGTTGATGTTGATTCACCTTTATTGACATATGATGACTATATGGTTTATCTTGCTTTCCAGACATACGAAATTGAATATCATGATGATACGATTAAACAAACAATTCAAGATATCATTAAGGAAAATATAGATATTCGCAATGATGCAAGAAAGGAGAACGCATAATGAAGAAAGTTGTTATGTTACTTTTATGTGGTAGTTTACTATATGGATGTTCTTCTTCACAATATAGTGTAAAAGTTTCTGATCATGAAGATGCTTTGGTGACTGGAAGTGAATTAAATATTACAAAACAAGATTATTTTGAATATCTGTTACAAAATTATGGAGCACAAACTGTCGTTTCATCAATGCTTGATAAGATTGCTGATCAAGAAATAACAGATCAGGACAAAATTGATCAGTTAGTGAAAGAAAGAGAAGACGAATATGCCGAGTATGCAAATGGTGATTTAGAACAGTATGCCAAAAATCTTGGCTATGAATCAAAAGAAGATTATTTGAATGAAGCCTTGATTCCAGAAGTTAAGCAGGAATTATTGCGTGAAAAATATATTGAAGAACATCTTGATGATTTCATCAAAGATTATCAAGTATGTAGTTTTAAAAAAATTGTTGTGGAAAAGGAATCTGAAGCTTTAGAAATTATTGAAAAAGCAACTGATGAAAAAGCTTTTGATCAATTGATGGAAGACTTTGGAAGTGATAGTGAAGACGCTGGTGTTGTGACAAAGAATTCTGCTTTAGATGATAATTTAAAAGATAAATTATCTGATTTAAGTCAAGTTGACAAGGATGGAGTTTACAGTCAAGCCATTAAATTGAGTGATGATAATTATGCTGTTGTGTATCTTTATGATACTGCCCATAAAAATACTGATGGCATCACTTCAGCTCTTGCCAGTGATGGTGAAGTGCAGGAAAAAGCTGAAGGTGCTTATTTAAAACAATATCATTTTGATGTCTATGATGATTTATTAAAGACAGAAATCAAGGATATTTCTGATAATTATTTGGAATAAGGCTTTCCCTTATTCCTTTTTTATTGTAAAATATAGAAATAGGAGGTATGGAAAATGGATAATTGTATTTTTTGTAAGATTGCCAATCATGACATTCCGGGTAAAATTATTTATGAAGATGATGTCTGTATGGCTTTTCTTGATTTAAGTCAGACAACAGATGGACATACTCTTGTGATACCAAAAAAACATTATGCTCATATTTTAGAGGTTGATCAACAAACCTTAGCTCATATGATGGATATTGTTCAAAAAGTTGCTTTACAAATTCAAAGTACACTTCATGCCAAAGGATTTAATATAATTACAAATATGAATGAAGTTGCAGGACAAACAGTTCATCATTTTCATATTCATATTATTCCTCGTTATGACCAGCATGATGGATTTGAAGCTCATTATTTAGATCGTAGTCAAGATGCCAATTTAGATGATATTTACCAGAAAATAACAGGATTGAAATAAACAAGAGTATTATAACTCTTGTTTTGCGTTTCATACTAACAAAGGAGAATACAATGCGTAAAATAAGAATAAATATGTTATCGAATGCTGATAAAGTGCATGGTCAAGGTGTCGGAAGTGCCTATCTTGAACAAGTTGCCTTAGTCAAGAATGAATTAAATGAATATTTTGATGTAGTGATTAACGATTCTAAACCTGCTGATATTATTCATTGTCATACAATCTTACCACAATATCTGATGAAGATGAAAAGAAATAAAGGTGTCAATGTAGCCTATGTCCATTTTTTACCAGATACTTTAGATGGAAGTATTCAATTACCGAGTTCAGCATTAGCAGTATTTAAAAAGTATATTACTCATTTTTATAATACTGCAGATTATTTAATTGTTGTGAATCCTATTTTTATTAAAGATCTGGTACGTTTTGGTATTGATAAACATAAAATTCAATATATTCCTAATTTTGTTTCTAAAGAAACTTTCTATAAACAGGAACAAAATCATATTCTTCAAACAAGGGATCAATATCACATTGATAGAAAGCAATTTGTTGTTTTAGGTGTAGGTCAAGTACAAACACGTAAAGGTGTTAAAGATTTTATTGAGGTAGCGAAAATGTTACCAGATATTACTTTTGTCTGGGCTGGAGGTTTTTCTTTTGGAAAGATTACAGATGGTTATGAAGAATTAAAACAGTTGTATGAAAATCCACCTCAAAATGTTCACTTTATTGGTATTATTCCTCGCGAATCCATGAATGATATTTATAATATGGCTGATATGCTTTTTATGCCTTCGTATAACGAGCTTTTTCCTATGTCAATATTAGAAGCTATCAATAGTCAAAAACCTCTTTTATTAAGGGATTTAGAACTTTATGAAGACATTCTTTTCCATAAATATTTAGTTGCAGATAATAATAAGGATTTTGCTCAAATCATACAAAATTTAAAAAATGATTCATCCCTCTATCATCAATATCAACAAGCATCTTATGAAATAAGTCAATATTATTCTAAAGAACATGTTAAAGAAATGTGGAAAGATTTCTATCTTCACATTGCACAAAAAAAGCTCTTATAAGTTATCAAAACTTATAAGAGCTTTTTAATCATACATTTTAGGTTTATATATCATTCTATTATCTAATGAAAAGACTCTCTTAGATGTTTCTCCTGCTTCCAGAGTTTCCAATGTTTTATCAAACATATTCATTCTAGCATCCATATTATCAATCATATGCAACATTTCTGCTTCTCTAATCTGTGGTAAAACAGGTGAACCAAATTCATTTTTTCCATGATGAGATAAAATCATATGCTGTAATAATGTCACTTCTTCACCTTCAATATTCAACTCTTTGGCAGCTGCATAAACCATTGATTGAGCAATAGAAATATGTCCAAGCATTTGTCCTTCAAAAGTATAGCTAGGAACAACAGGTCCACTCAATTCAACTGTTTTTCCAATATCATGAAGTAAAATACCTGCATATAATAAATCAGCATTCAATTCTGAATAAACACTCATCAAAGCATCAGCAACTTTCAACATAGATAATGTGTGATAAGCTAACCCTGATGTAAAAGCATGATGATTTTTGCTGGCAGCTGGATAAATCTTCATCTTTTCAAAGTTTTGTTCTATAAGATGTTTTGTAATAACATAAAGCTTAGGATTAGAAATACGCTGAACATATTGTTTCAATTCAGTCATCATCATCTCATCATTCATTGGTGCTTTTGCTAAAAACTGCAACTGTAATGAGTGCTGATATGAAACATCATCTATAGAAATAATTTTCATCTGACGATTATCACTATACTTAATAATATCACCTTTTGCTCTGACAACAGCTCCTGCCTTTAATGATTCAATATGTTCCTGACTGGCATTCCATAATTTAGCATCAATTGTCCCAGTTTCATCTTGAAAAACAATACTTAAATAATTACTTTTATGTGCACCATTTGTCTTTCCTAAAGTGATATGTGAAATCATAGCTGTAAATTCTACATTATCATCTCCACATTTCATATCTTTAATTTTAATCATTTGTGTCCTCCCATAATTGTTCAATAATTTCTAAAACATCATCATATTCATATCCTTTTTGGACAAGAAAAGTAATAATTTTACTTTTTAAAATATGAGATTGATATCTATTTTTATAACGATTATAAACACGATAATATTCTTTAGTTAATAAATTCATAGTGTGTTCTTTAGGTATTGAAAAATCGAAATTCTCAATAGCTTTTTCTACAACATCTTGTGAAAAACCTTTATTAAATAATTTATTTCTGATGGTTTGAATTAAAGCATATTGAGGTCTACTTGTATTTTCATTATAAAGCTTTTGAACTAACTCTATCGCCTTATCATATTCCAAATCTTGTGAGTATTCCTCTAAAAACTCATCAATAATAAAAGGCGAAACACCTTCTTTTTTAAGATGGTGCATAATCTTATTTATTCCCATCCCTAATCGAGTTGCTTTTTGAAAATAACTCTGTGTATATTCAACATCATCAATAAGATTCTTTTGCATTAATAAATCCATTGTCATTTCAACTTGAATATCATCAAAATCTCCTTTATCCATCAGTTTCTTTTGCATTTTCGCATAAGTATAATCTTTATACGTCAAATATTTTAAAGCTAGTTTATATGCTCTAGAAACCTGCTCCTGATCTTTTAATGCATCTAATTCTTCTCTATCAACAACCTGACCAACTGATAAACCATAACGTTCTATGACTTGTCCAGAAAGCGTCAACAAAATTTGATGATGGTCAAATTGAAATGCGACAGTATATTGATGATTATTTTCAGGAGTGATAGATACAACTTGATAACAGTAATGGTGCTTTGATAAAGCCAATTCATATGTCTGAATTATTTTTTGATAAAAATTTTCACTGCTATATTTTTGTGCATCATTTCTAGCTTGATAAGAAAGTTGTTGAAGATCACTTTGAGAAAGCTGAATAATTTTTTGAACCAAATCTTCCTGATTTTTAAAGAAATAACCATTTTGCCCATCTACAATAACGCCATCCAGATTTTTATCATAACGTGCTAAAACAGGCAAGCCACTAGCCATTGCCTCTATAAAAGTCAATCCCTGTGTTTCCGTCATAGAAGCTGATACAAATAACTGTGCAGCATGATAAAATGAGGGTACATAAATGCTTTCTTTTGGGCCTGTAAAAAAGATAAAATCCTGTAATTTTTTTTGTTGAACAATCGTTTTCAATTCCTCTAATTGAGGTCCTCCTCCTACAATCATTAAACAAATCTTTTGATTAATTTTGACTATGTCTTGCATTGCATCAATAAGAATCTCTATACTCTTTTCAGGAGCAATACGACCTAAAAATATTACAACAAATTTATCTTGTAGATGATATTGTGTTTGGATATCATCTACAAGTTTCTGATTCTTATTTTCAATTGAAAATGATTCTAACTCTAATCCTGTAGGAATAACATGGATAGAATTGGTGATGCCATATGTTTTTAACACATCTGCCGTTTTTTGAGAAGGAACAATCAATTCAGAACAACTATTTCCATATATTTTAGAAATTTTTTCAATGATTTTTTTAGCAGCCTGGTCAACTGCTTTTAAATTGCCAGGTGTAATATAATGAGAATAATCAGCCCACATCGTATGATACGTATAACATACAGGAATATTTAAAATTTCACCCGCAATTTTTCCAAAAATACCAATACCAAATTCTGTCTGGACATGAATAATATCTGGCTGAAATTCTTTTAATTCTTTCATACCTTTAAATGAATATATATTAGATGCACGATATCCATATAATTTTTTTAAATCAATACCAGGTAATCGTAAAATATCTTGATCTTCATCTATATAATCACTATTGTGTGGTAATATTGTTGTCACCACTAGAACATGATGTCCATGCTTCTTTAATTCTTTTTTTAAAATGTGTGTAGATGTGGCAACTCCATTAATATCTGGTAAGTATGTGTCACTAAACAAAGCTATATTCATATCATTACTCCAATCTTGTACGATTAATTTCTTTATCTAATGAAAAGACTAATGCACCTATAATAAGACCCATATAATATGACATAAATCGCCATAAAAACATTGATGAAGAAACACCAACAGGTCCTAAAAAACTAAATAGTAAAAGGTAAACACCTTCACTTCCTCCACTTGCTCCGGGAATTGGTAAAAAAGCATTAATAAGATATATACATGAACACAATCCAATAAAATCCAAAAAATCTGCCATTGTGACATTTAAATTAAGAGCTTTAGCAGCAAAGAAAGGCATACTATATATAATTGTTAATTTGATAAAATTACATATACATGAACGAATCAAGACAGGTTTGTTTTTTTGTAAAAATTTTAATTGATCTCTAAAATCAGCTAAATAATTTTTAACTTTAAAACATGTTGATTCATAGTCTTTAACTATATGGACTTTATATAGTAATTTTAATACAGTATGAGTTAAAAAATTTTGTAAAATACGTGATTTGGCTCCACCAAATAGAGCTGCAATCACGATAAAATTAATCAAAAAACCAAGCATAACCAAGCTAAAAATAGCAGGTTGACTCATAAAATACTGATATTTAAATATTAACACAACACCCGTATAAATGACAAGTACACTTTGATAACAGATAAAACACATTAAAAGGATACTTGCAGAATATGTAGGTGCGATACCTTGCTTATTAAAAATATATACTTGAGCAAATTGTCCCCCACTGGCAAAAGGAGTAATACCATTAAAAAAAGTACCACTAATAGCATTAACAAAAGATTGTTTATAAGTATAATCTTTTTTGTATGCTCGTCCAAAATAGAGAAGGGAAAAAGCATCAAATATATAGTATAAAAACATAACTATAGACATTAAAACAATCCATAATATTTTCGCATGAGTAAAAGCATTGATTACTTGCTTCCACTGATTACCAATAGATAAACAAACGACTGTTGCACTAATAATGACTATAATAGCGATATTTAAAATATATTTTTTTTTACCATTTAACATATTAGCTAATAATTGCAAGCAATTATTAAATCCTCCCTTCTCTTTTATAATAATATAGAATAACGTAGAGATTTCCTATAATCATTTTACTACAAAAGAGCAATGAAGTGAATAAAAAAAGGACGGAACCAGAAGAAGACTGGACCGTCATGTGAACTGGCAGCGTGCTATTGTCGCAGTTGCCCACTATCTTCGCCGCTATGATGCTTAACTTCTGTGTTCGGCATGGTTA
>NZ_NFLJ01000041.1 GCF_002160865.1 Massiliimicrobium timonense | reverse complement strand
AAGCAATTGAAGAAAAATAATAACTAAAGGCAATAAAATCAACTTTTCCTTCCTTTAGGATTTCTTTATCTCCTTCTTCCATAGAAAGAGTTGCACCCATACGTTTTAATTGAGCTGTACATGTATTAGAATAATAGCCTTTACACATAACATCTCCATAATAGAAATTCGGCATCATATGATATCTTCTTGCAAGAATATCATTTGGATGACAAGTTTTTGGATATGTTGTTGGATATTGGAACATACATCCTACTTTTAAAGTGGGATCAATACGATGAGCCAATATAACTGCTTTTGCACTTGCTACCATCATATTGTGAGAAACAAGTACTTTTACATCAGCTGGATTTTCATTATCTTGATAAATAATACCTGCTTGATGATAAGGTTGTTTTTGATTCATAGTTTCATTGATTTCATTAAAAGTCATCCAATATTTGACTTTGTGATGATATCTACGGAAAATAACATCACAATAATGTTCAAAGAAATCAATCAACTTTCTATTTCTCCATGAACCATATTTCTGAACAAGATATAATGGTGTTTCATAATGAGAAATTGTGACGATAGGTTGAATACCATATTTAAGTAATTCATCAAAAACTTGATCATAAAAAGCTAAACCTTTTTCGTTAGGTGTCTTTTCATCACCATGTGGGAAGATTCTTGACCAATTAATTGACATACGAAAACATTTGAATCCCATTTTTGCAAATAAAGCAATATCTTCTTTATAATGATGATAGAAATCAACACCTTCATGACTTGGATAATAGCAATCCTCATGAACATAGCTATGGATTTCTCTTGGAACACCATGACGGGCTCCCATTTCCACATCAGCAATGCTTAAACCTTTTCCATCTTCTAAATAAGCACCTTCATACTGATTCGCTGCTGTGGCTCCTCCCCATAAGAAATTGTCACTTATTTTCATAAAAAAACCTCCTTGCATGTTTAAATATACATGCAAAGAGGCTTGAAAAAAATATTTATTGAACAACATTTAACACTGTTAAAAAATTTGTCAAAAAATTGAAATATAAAACTGAACAGTGTTATTTTTTATGAGTATTATCAATTAAGATAGGATTAGTAGAACTACGCTTATTTTCAAATTTATGAGTAACATTCATTTTATATTCAAGATTGTCCATATAATTTAATGAAAAGTAAGTAGCGTATAAAATGTCTAAAAGAAAGAAAATTGATAAATTGCTATTAAAATTTGCGATATTATGAGTTAATCGTTCTCTGGTAGAAATAAAGAGATTGATATCACTCATTTGACTTAATGTATTTTCTCCAAAAGATGTCATAGAAATAAAGGGAATCTTTTTTATAATACAGGTTTGGGCCATATCAATAATATTTCCTGTCTCACCAGAATATGAAATAAAGATCACACAATCACGATTGGTAATACAATTCATTTCATATCTTTGATAATTTAAATTGTTGGTGATATAAACATTTTTTCCTATTTTCATCATTTTTTCTTTAAACGATTCTGCAATATTAAGTGCGGTTCCAAAAGAGTAAATATGAATATTTTGAGCTTTGGATAATGTAAGGACAGCTTTTTGTAAGGAATCATGTTGTAATAAGGATAAAGTATCTTTAATAGTCTCTTCATATAGAGTTCCCATTTTATTAGCAATTATAAAAAAAGTATCATTTTCATGAAAAGGAATATTAGGATCAACGGTTCCAAACTGCTGATCAAGATATTGTATTTCTTTTAAATATGCACTTTTAAAATGATCAAATCCTTTAACACCAACTTTTTCACATAGATTTAAAACTGTTCCTGGGGAAGTATATGTTTCTCTTGCGATTTTTCTGGCTGAAATATCTTTGATATCTTCACCAAGATTAATAATATAATCAGCGATAATCATTTCACTTTTTGAAAAATTATCTTTTTGAATTAATTTATCAACTAAAAGCATAGCCTCACACTCCTTATATCATTATTGTAACATATTATTCTCAAAGAAATCATGTGATTTCAAGACTTATTATTTAGAGATATTTCAATTATTCATTTTGATAAGGAGAGATATCTTGTAAGTTATTCTTTTTTCTATTAAATAATAGATTTTATATAAATGGGGCTAAATATATGGGCATAAACTGTATACCATTTTCCTGTTTGTAGTCTTTTTGCGAAAAGATATAACAATTTTTTATATGTTTTGAATATTTTTTTTCAAATTCACATATAGAATCATGTTTACCCAAACCTGAAGATTTGACCTCAATAGCTGAAATTTTACTACCTTCAGAAATTAAAAAGTCTATCTCATAATAATGAGTGCTATTTTCTTTTTGCCATGTATGATAATATAATTCTCTATCTTTTGAAGCTAATAATTGTGCCATTAAGTTTTCATATAAATATCCTAAATTTGCTGGTAATTTATCAGAAAGAAGTTTAGCATATATTTCATTTTCTGTAATAGGTCGGTCTATAAACATAAGTGTTACGAATAATCCCGTATCAGATAAATAGAGTTTATAGCTATTTAAATCTTTCGTTGAAGTCAAACTCACTTTAGGATCGGTTGAATTGTAGCAGGGTAATACAGTTTTAGAATCAAATAAATCAAATAATAATTCTTCTTCTTTAATCGTCGTTCTCTTTTTTAGCGCAGTGGACATACGGTATTTCTTTTGATCTTTAGCTAATTGAGCGGGGATTGAATGATAAAGCGCAGATATTTTTCCTGATGGATCTATTTTTTTGAAATCTTCTTCATAAAGATGAATAATTTGACGCTTTACATTATCTATAGTGGAAAAATTATTCCCATTCACATATGCTTCAACAGCTTGAGGCATACCACCGACTGCCATATATATCCTAATATCTCTCATGAGTTTTCTATTCACTTCTTGACCAATTGCTCTTTTCATATCAAACAATTGCTTTATTAAATTATAATTATTTCCTGTGGCATTGCAGAATTCTTCATAATCCATAGGATAGACTTCAATTTTCATTTCTTCAGAAGGGATTAAGATATCTTTCACATTTTTTTTAATGGATATTAAAGAACCAGTTTCAATATAATGATATCGTCCATCTTTTACCAAGTGCTTAATTGCTTGTCTGGCTTTAGGAAATAACTGTACTTCATCAAAAATAATAACTGACTCATGTTCATATAAATTAATTCCAGTGATTGCCTGTAACCTTAAAAAAAACATATCCAAATTATTAATATCATCAAAGCAGGATAATATATCAGCTGAAGCAATTGAAAAATCTATCAAAATGTATGATTTATACTCATTTTCAGCAAATAATTTAGCTATTGTTGATTTTCCTACACGTCTTGCACCTTCTAACAAAACAGCATAGTTATCAGCATAATTTGATTTCCAATCTATTAATTTATCGTAAGCTTTTCTTTTGAAATACACTGCCATCACTCCTTTTTACATTTCTTCAATATTGTTTTGTTCTAAATCATACATTTCTTCAATATTATTTTATGCCAAATCATACATTTCTTCAATATTATTTTATGCCAAATCATACATTTCTTCAAAATTATAGGTTATGAGATTGGGTATTAATATGTAATGTATATTTTATATTATGATTGATGAGATTATAATTATTCATTAATATAGGATTTTGAGTTATATTTTATAATTGATTTCAACTCATATATCTATGTATAAAATGAATATATCGTTTACTCAAATACTCACTCATGATGTCGAGTAGAACCGTTTTATATTAATCATAACAATAATATTTGTTTATTATTGTAAAGCTACGAATATAGAATGCTTTTTAGAAAATC
Source organism: Massiliimicrobium timonense (assembly GCF_002160865.1). Taxonomy (GTDB): domain Bacteria; phylum Bacillota_I; class Bacilli_A; order Erysipelotrichales; family Coprobacillaceae; genus Allocoprobacillus. The sequence continues at coordinate 23,356 of NZ_NFLJ01000041.1, read as the reverse complement.
TTTCATAATTTTTTTCATTATTCTTCTTTTTTTATGTATAGTGAAGATAGGAAAGGTGATATTATGAAAGTTTTATTATATTTTGAAAATCAGAATATGATTAGAAAATCTGGTATCGGAAGAGCACTTAAACATCAAATCATAGCATTGCAATCTCAAGGAATAGAATATACTTTAGATCCTCGAGAATCCTTTGATATTGCACATATCAACACAGTTGGACTTCAGAGTCAGTAGCTCATACATCGTTGTCATCAAATGCACAAAAAAGTCATTGTTCATGCGCATAGTACGGAAGAGGATTTTAAAAATTCATTTATTTTATCAAATCAGATGTCATCTCTATTTAGAAAACGATTAATGACAATCTATTCAAAAGAGGATTGTCTTATTACACCAACAGCATATTCAAAGAAACTCATTAGTCATTATGTCAATAAAGATATACCTATATATGCTATAAGTAATGGTGTTGATATTGAAGAATATAATGATAATGAAGAGAGAATTCAATTGTTTAAACAATATTTTCATCTTACTTCACAACAAAAAGTTATTATCTGTGTTGGCTTGTTTTTCCAAAGAAAAGGAATATTAGATTTTATTGAAATCGCTCAAAAACTTCCCCAATATACTTTTATATGGTTTGGAGATATCTCTTTATATACCATACCTCAACAAATTCGAAATGTGATTAAACATCATCCATCCAATGTGATTTTTCCTGGTTATATAACCGGTGATATTATTAAAGGTGCTTATTGTGGGGCAGATGCGTTTTTCTTCCCTAGTTATGAAGAAACAGAAGGAATAGTTGTTTTAGAAGCGTTGTCATCTTATCAACAGGTTATTTTGAGAGATATACCTGTTTATGAAGGTTGGCTTATACATGGAAAGAATTGTTATAAAGGAAAAGATAATGATGAGTTTATAGAATTGATACAAAATGTTGTAGAAAAGAAGCTTCCGTATTTAGGGAAAGAAGGGAGAAAAGTAGCTGAAGAACGTTCACTTGAAAGAGTAGGAAAACAACTAAAAACAGTATATCACTCACTTCTTTGATGTGCTTAGGCACATCTTTTTGATTAAGGGTTGCATTTTGGATTTTACCCATTGTACAATGGTTAGAAGAGGGAGGAAAACGATGAAAAATATAGATATGATTGTGATGGATATGGATGGGACATTGTTAACATCTCAACAAAAAATACTCCCATATACAAAAGAGATTTTAATGCACTTACAAAAACAAGGCGTAGCTCTTGTTTTGGCAAGTGGCAGAGATGTCAGTAGCTTAGAGTATTATGGAAAACAGTTAGATATGGATCAATATCCTCAAAGTGGTTATATTGTTTTAAACGGATTAGAAATTTATAATTCAAAAAAAGAATGTTTGCATCGAGAACAAAGACTCAAAAGAGATGATTTAATGATTTTGAATGAAATAGCACAAACATCTTGCTTTGATATGATTATTTTCTTTGAAACATGTTTATATATTTTTGATTATGGACATACAGGGATTATGGAAGAACATTTTATTGATAGAGAAAGACATATGGTTCATGATATTTATGAAATACCAGAACATCTTTTTTCTACAATAAAGAAAGTTGCATTTGTGCAAAGTGAAACAATGATGAGTGAAAAAATACCAATTCTTCAAAAACAGATGTCTTCACGTTTTAGTATATGTAGAGTAGAAAAAGATTGGGTAGAAATTAATCCAGTTCATGCTTCAAAAGGACAGGCTCTTTTGAAGTTAACACAAATTAAAAATATATCATTAGATAATGTTGTTGCTTTTGGTAATGGTGAAAACGATATAGATATGTTAAAAATAGCAGGAACTGGCATAGCTATGGATAACTCTTTTGATACAGTAAAAGAAGTTGCAGATGCCATTTGTGAAGATAATGAACATGATGGAATTGGAAAATATTTAGAGGGAGAAATAAAATGTTAGATCAAGAGAATATTTGTTTATCAGTAGAAAAAACACAAAGAGAATATAAGAGTGTTGCACCAGAGATTGTGCAAACATCTTCATTTCAATTTGATGATTTTCAACACTATGTCGATGTTAATATGAATAAGAAAAGTGCTTATACATATACAAGGGGAGAAAACCCAACATTAACAATTCTAGAAGAGAAACTAGCTCAATTAGAAAAAGGAGAATGTGCTAAAGTTTTTGCTTCAGGAATGGGAGCAATCAGCGCCACAATATTGAGCTTGGTTCAACAAAAGGATCATATTGTCATTGTGAATACTGTGTATGGATCAACTGTCAAATTCATTCAAAATCTTGAACGTTTTGGTGTTGAAAGTACAAAAATTGATGTATCTTCTACTGAAGATATATTTGCTTTTGTTAAGGAGAATACAAAAATGATTTATTTTGAAAGTCCTTCTTCTCAAAAGTTTGAAATGCTTGATTTAGAGATGATCAGTCAATTTGCGAAACAAAGAAATATTATCACAGTTATTGACAATACATGGGCAACACCATTATTTCAAAATCCTTTGGTGCATGGAATTGATATTGTTATACATTCTTGTTCAAAATATATTGGAGGGCATAGTGATTTAGTTGGTGGCATTGTCATTTCTAATCAAAAATATATACATGAAATCAATGAATTTGGTCAAATCTTTTTAGGAGCAACAATGTCCCCAATGAATGCCTGGTTAGCATTAAGAGGATTACGAACATTGCCTGTTCGTTTAAAATCTCAAGAACAAAGTGTTAAACAGGTGATACAATTTTTACAACAAAGTCCATATGTAAAAAAAATATATCATCCTATGGTTCATACATCTACTGATTTAACAGATAAGTATTTAAAGGGATATGGAAGTTTATTAAGTTTTGTATTAAAAGATGCAACACCAGATGTTATTGAAAGATTTGTTGATTCTTTAAAACATTTTACTTTGGCCTATAGTTGGGGTGGCTTTGAAAGTTTAGTCATGCCTGTATGGAAAGGAAGCAACGAAGAAGAATTGAAAAAAAGAGGCTTAGATATTGGACATATCAGAATGTATATTGGATTAGAAGAAGTAGAACTTCTTATAGAAGATTTACAAAATGCTTTTAATCATGCCTACCAATAAATATCTTTGTTATATGATATAAAAAAGGAATTGAAATAAACTAATTGAGTATTTCAATTCCTTTTTCTATTGAATGTTAATAATATCTAAATCATCAGGAATCCATATATTTCCCTGGAAATATTGTTTGGCTTCTTGCATGTAGAGAGCATGACGTTGTTTGATATTTTTATCTTCAGTGTGATACAAAAGAAGATTTTGAATATTTAAAGACTGTGCTAATTGACAGGCATCTTTCACTGTCGAATGATGTTTTTCATAAGGATGAAAAATATCAGCTTCACTATGTAAACAAAAAGCTTCATGAAGTAACCAATCACTATTTTGAATATAAGCTTCATTGATTTGATGACATGGTTCATCTCCACAACAAGATAACTTTTTATTGTGATCTAATTGCATTTGAAAACCAAATTGTTTTGTTTTTGTAGAATGAATATCAAAAAAAGTGACTTGATGATTGATAATCATATGACTATCATGATCTTGAATTTCAATCAAGTAAATGCGTTTGTTAATAAATTGTGTATGCTTTGCTTCTAAAACCAGATGAACCATTTGCATGATAATATCAATAAGTTCTTTATGAGCATATATACGCACTTCACCTTGATATTTTCCTTGACTCATATGTTGACCAATCATACGAATCATCCAGATAATTCCCATCAGATGATCAATATGTTTATGTGTCACAAAGATATCTTTAATATCCTGCCAATTAATATGCGCTTTTTCTAGCTGTGATAAAAGGGTATTTCCGCCACCACCATCTACTAAGAAATATTGATTTTGATTTTCAAATACAAAACAGGTATTATAACACTTTGTTACTAAAGCATTACCTGTACCTAGCATAATTAATTTCATAGAAAACCTCCATTTCTTTTTTGATTTTACAAAAATGAGAATCATGAATCAAGATATTTTTTCGTTGGATTTATATGGATTTTCAAAGAAGAGAAATGATATAATGATGGCAAGGAGAATGATAAAATGAAAATAGTTTTCTTTGATATTGATGGAACTTTAATAAATGCTCAAGAAGGTATGATGCAACCTCGTCATCAAACAAAACAGGTTTTAAAAGATTTTCAGAAACAAGGTAATAAGATCGTCATTGCTTCAGCAAGAGGAGCTATCCCTGAAGGATTAAAAGATATTCCATTTGATGGTTATGTTTTATGTGATGGACATTATATCATTTATAATAATGAGATTCTGGTTGATGAAGTTTTAACCACTCCAGAAATACAAAAACAAATGGAAGTTTATCAAAAATACCAAGGGCGACCTATGTTTTATGGACATCATGGAGAATGGTGTGATTGTTTGGATGATGAATTGGTCGTTAAACATCGTGTAATGTTTCAGGGAACAGATCAAAGACCTGAGAATGTAGTAGAAAGATATGAGGCTCAGGATGTAGATGCTATCAGTTGCTGTGTTTTGTTTGAAACAGTGGAACAAATGTGGAAAGCATATCATGAATTAGAAAATGATATGACAATTGTTGCTTATGATCATGGATTGATTCGTATGGATGTTTATCATAAGGGATTTAAAAAAGGAACGGCCTGTAAGTATTTATATCAAAAATTAGGAATTGATCAAAAGGATACTTATGCTTTTGGTGATGGTGTGAATGATATGGAAATGTTTGAGTTGGTTGGACATGGTATTGCGATGGGAAATGCAGTAGATTGTTTAAAAAACATTGCAGAATTTGTTACTGATTACGTTGATTGTGCGGGGATTGACAAAGCATTTTATAAATATTTTGGAAAGGATTTATCATAATGGCATTAGTACAAGTTGATTTTTTCTCAGAAAAGTTAATGCGCACAGTCACAATTAATGCTATTATTCCTGTTGATAAAAAGTTAAACCAGCCAAATAAAAAATTCAAAACATTATACTTATTACATGGAATTTTTGGAAATTATACAGATTGGGTATGTGGTACACGTATTCAAAGGTGGGCACAGGATCATGATTTAGCTGTCATTATGCCTTCAGGAGAGAATAAATTTTATGTTGATAATGAAAACTCCCATGAATATTATTCACAATTTATTGGTGAAGAACTTGTTTCTATCACAAGAGCCATGTTCCCTTTATCACAACGTCGAGAAGATACATTTATTGCAGGGTTGTCTATGGGTGGATATGGAGCTATTATCAATGGACTCAAATATTATCAGACATTTGGTTATATTGCCGCATTGTCTTCAGCATTATTAATTGACACTTTTATCAACGCTGAGGATGGTGACGACGTACCTTATATGTATAAAAGAAGTTATTTAACTTCTGTTTTTGGTGATTTACATAAGTTAAAAGGAAGTGATAAAGATTATAAAGCACTGATTCAAAATATGGCTATAAAAGATGTGCCTGCGATATATATGGCATGTGGCACTGATGATTCACTGATTAAAGAAAATCGTGATTACCGTGATTTTTTACTTCAACAGAGAATCAATGTCACTTATGAAGAAGGACCAGGTGCGCATGAATGGGATTTTTGGGATCGTTATATTGAACGTGTTTTAGAATGGTTACCACTCGATGAGAAGAATGAAGGACTCAGCAGTGGTCATATAGAATAAGATGAAGAAAGGTGATCCTTTCTTTTTTCTTGACCTAAAGTTAACTTTAGGGTGTATAATAAATAATCGAGTAGGAGGAAATGATATGACAAAGAAATTAGGTTTTGGATTAATGAGATTACCATCACTTGATGAAAACGATCCTTCAAAGATTGATATTGAACAAGTGAAACAAATGGTAGATACTTTTATAGAAAATGGATTTACTTATTTTGATACAGCGTGGATGTATTGTGGATTTAATAGTGAAAATGCAACGAGAGAGGCATTAGTGAAACGTCATGATCGTCAGACTTATACACTTGCTACAAAATTACATTCAGGTTTTATTCAGACAAAAGAAGATAGAGATAAAATCTTTAATGAACAGTTAAAGAAAACTGGGGTAGAATACTTTGATTATTATCTTTTACACGATATTAATACACATAGTATTGAAACATATGAAAAGCTTGATTGTTTTACATGGATTCAAGAAAAGAAAAAACAAGGATTGGTTAAAACTATTGGATTTTCATTCCATGATGGACCAGAATTACTAGAAAAGGTATTACAGGAACATCCAGAATTTGAATTTGTTCAATTACAAATTAATTATTTGGATTGGGATAGTGTAGGTGTTCAATCTCGTCAATGTTATGAGGTGGCAACAAAATATCATAAACCTGTTATTGTGATGGAACCTGTTAAAGGTGGAACATTAGCGAAAGTTCCTGAAAAAGTTGAAAATATGTATAAAGAATATCATCCAGATATGTCAGTACCTTCATGGGCTATTCGTTTTGCGGCAAGTCTTGATAATGTCATGATGGTATTAAGTGGGATGTCTAATATGGCTCAATTAGAAGATAATATAAGCTATATGAAAGATATGCAGCCACTTCATGATGATGAATATCAATTGATTCGTCAGGCTGTTGATATTATTAATTCTACGATTGCTATTCCATGTACAGGATGTTCATATTGTACAGAAGGATGTCCAATGCATATAGCTATTCCTAAATATTTCTCATTATATAATGCTGATTTACAGGAAGTAGAAGAAAAAGGATGGACACCTCAAGGTGAATACTACAATAACTTGACAAAGACTTTTGGTAAAGCAAGTGAATGTATTGGATGTGGGCAATGTGAAAATGTATGTCCACAACATTTACCAATTATTGAAGACTTACAAAAAGTAGCACAGCATTTTGAAAAATAAAAGTCAGCATTAGCTGGCTTTTTGCATGTATTCATATTCAAATAAAAAGTGAATAAGATATTGTAAATCATATTTATGTATAGGATATGATTTTTATGATATATTGAATTGATATAAAAGAAGAAAGGAGAAAAGTATGAAAAAGAGAATTGGAGTAACATGTAGTGAAGAACTACAAAATGATAAATATATACATTTTATTAAACAAGATTATTTACAGGCTATTATTGCAGCACAAGGAATACCAGTTTTATTGCCGCCTGTTCCTATTGAAGATATAGATATGCAATTAGATATGATTGATGGTTTAATGATTATTGGTGGTTGTGATGTCAATCCATTACTCTATCATGAAAATCCATTACCCTTATTAGGTGAAACAGATTATCCTAGAGATTTATATGAGATTGCCTTGATAAAAAAAGCAACACAAAAAAATATACCTATTTTCGGTGTATGTCGAGGACTTCAAGTGATTAATGTAGCTTTTGGTGGAACGCTTTATCAAGATTTATCTTATGCTCCACAGAAAATACTTTTACATTCTCAAAAAGAAAGAAGAGAATGTGCAAGTCATACAATAAACATTCAAGAAAATAGTTTTTTATATCCTATCTTTCAAGATAGAGGATATGTGAACAGTTTTCATCATCAAGCTATTGATCATTTAGGAAAGGGATTAAAAGCTGTCGCATACAGTGAAGATCAGATGATTGAAGCTATTGAACATATATCTTTACCGATTACAGCAGTTCAATTTCATCCTGAAGATATGTGTAAAACTGATCAAAAAATGCAGGAGATTTTTAATCAGTTTGTCGCCAAATGTTAATGCTTTTTAAGCATTGTTGACAATAAAAAATAGGTATTAGATATTTTTGTTTGGTGGATATATAATAGAAGCAGATAGGAGGTTAGAAGAGTATGAAAGATGTTAAAACATTATTTCCCGTTGGAGAAGAAAATACAGCGTTTGCTCAATATTTTATTGGTCAAAGTTATTTACAGCCCCTTGCTGAAAGTTTACCAGTAAGTAATGTCGCATTCGAACCAGGTTGTCGCAATAATTGGCATATTCATCATAAAGGTGGACAAATTCTACTGGTTACTGATGGTAGAGGATGGTATCAGGAATGGGGGAAACCTGCTAGAGAATTAAAACCAGGTGATACTGTGGATATTCCTCCAGAAGTGAAACATTGGCATGGTGCTGCTAAAGATAGCTGGTTTGCTCATATTGCAATTTCTGTACCGGCAGAAGGGGCTTCTAATGAATGGTTAGAACCAGTAAGTGACGAAGAATACAATAAGTTAAAATAAATATGATATTGAAAAGGATGAAATGAATTCCGTTATTTAGGAACTATTTCATCCTTTTTTATAGATGATATAATAAAGTTCTTAATTGAGATTCGTTTTCTCTAAGATACCAGCAGTAGAACGTCGCATGTGACTGGGCATCTGAAATAGGAATAATCACTCTATTTTGAGGCATGATTTCAGTTTTCATAACATAGTCAGATGTAAATGAAGGTAATGTAGACAGTTCTACTAAATCATAGAAAACAGAACGATCGTTTTGAATCAGAAATTTTGTATGGGGCATTGTTTTTTTATGCATATCATTCCAAAAACCAATATTTGACATTAATAACATTTTCTCTCCATCCATTTCCTTTAATGAGATGGATTTTTTATGAGCTAAAGGATGCGTTAGAGGTAAAGAAAAAAATAATTGTTCTTCCATAAATGGAATACTTTCAATCTGTTCATCTTCTATGTCATAAGGCATGATAATGATTGTATAGTCTTTTTCCTTTAGACCTTTGATTAAGATATGCATATCTTTAATTTCTGTTAATAATGTTCTTTGAGGATAGAACTGTGAAAATTTACGACTTAAATAAGATAATGGTGCTGGCGCACATGAACCAATCGCAAAAGTATGTAGCTTTCTATCAAAATCTACAAGTTGTTTTTTCATATCTTTTGTATCATCTAAAATACGTTTTGCTAGAGAAACAGCTAATAGACCTGTTTCATTAAAAGCAATTTTATTTTTAGTTCTGTTAAATAAATTGACTTCTAACTCTTCTTCTAATTTTTGCATAGAACGTGTTAAAACAGGTTGTGATATATGAAGCTGTTTAGCTGCCTTGGATAATGTCTGACATTCTTGAAATGTAACTAAATGTTGTAGTTGTTCTAATTCTATCATATGAGGACCTCACTATTCTATTTCATTATAGCAGATTTCCATATTGATATTGTACAAAAACAATAAAAATGCTTACAATATCATTGGAAAGAAGGTAGAAACATGATATTTTATTATACGGCAACAGGAAACTGTTTATATGTAGCAAGACAGATTGAAGAAGATCTTTACAGTATTCCACAGGAATTGAAAAAAGAAGATTTACGATATAAAGCTGATAAGATTGGGATTGTCGCTCCTATTTATGCTGGAGAGCTTCCTCAAACTGTTAGACGTTTTTTAGCAAAAGCCAAATTTGATACACCTTATTTTTATATGTTATTGACTTATGGAAATAGAGATACAGTAGCTGGTGTATGGAGTGAAAACTTTTGTAAAGAACATGGAATACATGTTGATTTTATTCAAACAATTAAAATGGTTGATAATTATTTACCTTCATTCGATATGGAAGAACAGATGGCTATCAATAAGCATGTAGATGAGCAAATTCAAGAAGCGAAAGCTAGACTTGAAGCTCAAGAAAAGGATATACCTCAACCAACGAAAGAAAGCCAGGAAGTTTACCAAATGGTGACAAAAAGATTTACGGATCATCCTGAGTTGAATAATGGAGAAACAATTCAAATAACAGATCAGTGTGCTGGATGTACAATATGTGAGCAAGTCTGCCCTATTGGTAATATTCAAATGGTTAATGGAAAAGCTCAAAGAAAGTCAAAAACATGTGATTTTTGTTTGGCATGTGTACAAAACTGCCCATTTCATGCGATTGCGTTGAAGTTTGATAAGAATCCAAATGCAAGATATCGTCATCCAAAAATCACATTAAAAGATATAGTGAAATCAAATCATCAGGGAGGAACAGAAAAATGAAAAAAACACTTTATTTAATGCGACATGGACAAACTTTATTTAATGTTCAACACAAGATACAAGGATGGTGTGATGCCCCTTTAACAGAACTAGGAATGAGACAGGCAAAGATTGCAGGTGAATATTTTAAAAATAACCATATTACATTTGATCATGCTTATTCTTCTACATCAGAAAGAGCTTGTGATACTTTAGAAATCGTTACTGATTATCAGATGCCTTATACAAGAGTGAAAGGTTTAAAAGAATGGAATTTTGGTGTTTTTGAAGGAAAAGATGAATGTTTGAATCCACCTTTACCATATGGAGATTTTTTCAAAGGATTTGGTGGAGATGGTGAAATGGAATTAAGAGAAAGAATGTCAAACACATTAACTGAAATCATGAATAAAGAAGATCATGAAGTCGTTTTAGCCGTTTCTCATGGTGGGGCTTGTGCTCAGTTCTATCGTGCATGGGAAGAATATGCAAAAGTAAAGAAAACAGAAAGATTTTATAACTGCTGTATTTTAAAATATGAATACGAAGATGGAATTTTTACATTAGTAGAAATTATCAATCGTAATGTGACTGAATAGAGGTAGACATATGGAAGGTGCAAAAAGAAAAAGCTTTTTTCAGGCTGATGTTGATCTGATTCATGGACCTATATTTCAATCATTGATTACTTTTGCTCTTCCATTACTTGTTTCTAATGTGTTCCAACAATTATATAATACTGTCGATACAATGGTTGTTGGAAATTATTTAGGTGATGTATCATTAGCTGCTATTGGATCATGTACATCTATTTATGACTTATTAGTAGGGTTTGCATTAGGAATAGGTAATGGATTGGCAATTGTTACAGCTAGAAGTTTTGGATCACAAGATCGAGAACTGTTAAAAAAATCAGTAGCAAGTTCTATTGTTATTGGATTGATTGTTTCTATCGCTTTAACAACAATAGGAATGATATGCTTACATCCTTTACTTGAATTATTAAATACACCAGTAGATATTATTCAGGAAGCATATAGTTATATTTCAGTTATTGTTTTATTCATTGTTGTTATGTTTGCTTATAATCTCTGTGCTGGTTTAATGAGAGCCATTGGAAATAGTGTGATGCCACTTGTTTTCCTTATCGTTTCGTCTTTATTAAATATTGTATTAGATATTTTCTTTATTACACAACTCAATATGGGAATTCAAGGAGCAGCTGTCGCAACGGTTATTTCTCAAGGTGTATCAGTTATATTATGTATTATTTATATTTTCAAAAAGACACAGATCTTATTACCATCAAAAAAACATTTTGTAGTCGATAAAGAATTATATAAAGAATTATTAGGACAAGGTTTTTCAATGGGATTTATGAGCAGTATTGTTTCTGCAGGATCAGTCATTCTTCAGTATGGAATCAACAATTTAGGATATCTGATTATTGCAGGACATACAGCAGCCAGAAAACTCTACATGTTCTTTAATATGCCTTTTACAGCTATGGCGCTTGCAATCTCAACATTTGTCTCACAAAATAGAGGAGCAAATCAGCGCGAAAGAATTCAAAAAGCGATGAAATATGCTTATATTTATGATGTTGTTATGGCAGCTATTGTGACTATCATTATTCTATTATTTGGGTCATCACTTGTAAAATTAATTTCAGGTTCTAGTGAAAGTGCAGTTTTAGATAATGGAACACTTTATTTAACAATTGTGGGACCATTCTATGCAGTATTAGGAGTTTTGATGCAAACACGTTATGCATTGCAGGGATTAGGACAGAAATTATTACCATTGATATCAAGTATTATTGAATTTGTAGGAAAAATTATATTTGTATTTATTTTTATCCCTCAATTCCAATATATGGCAGTTATATTCTGTGAACCCGTTATATGGTGTGTGATGTGTTTACAATTAGTGTATTCATTATATACAAATCCTTATATGAAAGGACAACAAGAATAAAAAATATCGAATTTACATCATGTAGATTCGATATTTTTTATAAAAGTTTAATGATTTCATCTTCAATTTCATATGGTGTGACCAAAGGTTCAAATCTTTCAACAACATGTCCATTTTGATCAAGCAGAAACTTTGTAAAGTTCCATTCAATGCGTTTGGATAATTCAGGTTTTTGATGTTCTTTTAAATATGTGTATACAGGAGATTCTTGAGGACCATTCACATCAATTTTCGCAAATTGTGGAAAACTCACACCATAAGTATCGGCACAAAAAGACATAATTTCTTCCATTGTGCCCGGAGCCTGTTCACCAAATTGGTTACATGGAAAATCAAGAATAGTAAATCCCTGCTCATGATATTTTTCATATAAATCTTCTAAATGATCATATTGTTCTGTAAACTCACATTCCGTAGCCGTATTGACAATGAGTAAAACATGTCCCTGATATTTTGATAATTTTATTTTTTGATTATGACTATCTAAGACTTCAATATCATATAAATTCATTTTCATCACCATTCATACTATAACAACTCATTAAAGAAAAGTCAAAAAAAGTGACTAAAGAAATCATGTTGGAGTATATAAAGAAAAAAATGTTTCATTTTAATTTTTAATGAAATATTAACTTTCATTTTACGTGTTATTGATTTAGCTACATTAAAATTATGCTAAGATGTTCATGTCATTAAGATAAGGGAGGAAAAAGAGTATGAAAAAATCAATGACACAATCACAGAAATTAATGACTTTTGTTTTAAGTATGTCTTTATATGGATTATCAACTTTATTTACAGAGTTAATACCATCTTTTCAAATTGGTATCGTGGAATTATCAGTAGAATATTTTATTTTTATTCCACTCATCTTAGCTATGTTATTTGATCCATTGTCAGCGGCATTAGGTGCAGCTACTGGTGAATTAGTTTTTAGTGAAATCATGTTAGGGCAATTTGGTGGTTTAGGAGAACTTGAAAAGTTTTTAACTTTAACAATTGGTATTTATGTTGCTGGACGTCTTGTTAAAAATCCAAAAAGTATCAAGAGTGTTGCCATCGCTTCTATTTTAGCTGTTATTATTCAACAGTCACTGGGATGCATTGTTGATATTTTAAAAGTTCAGTTTGCTGTAGAAGATTTTGAAGCAGTTGCAGGTTTACCAGAATCAGTATTCTTTACAGAAGGTTTTGCTTGTTTAAATGATATTCTATTTTCAGGAATCTTATTTTCTTTATTACCATGTATGTATTTAGTTCCAAAACTTTATGGGAAAATTGAACCATTATTAGGTGTCGCACCTCGTGATGAAAATACTGTTGTGGGTGATGGAGAAAAAATGGGAATCAAAACATTTGTATTATGTGCTATTGCTTTTGTCGTTGCAATTGGTGGAGAATTTATGGCAGAAAACGGACTTGCCATTATTGATTGGGAAGCTGCATGGGCAGGAAATAGCACAGCTATGATTGTCAGTGGAGTGATTGCAGTGCTTGTTATTGTTCTTGCATTTTTGAAAATTAAAAATAGAAAAGAGGCAGCCATGTGATTGAAATCAATGATTTATCATTCACATATCCAGGAGCAAAGCAGCCAACATTAAAAAATATTCATTTAACAATTGAAAAAGGAGATTTTGTCGCAATTATTGGAAACAATGGTTGTGGCAAATCGACTTTATGTAAAACTCTAAATGGTTTGATTCCACGTTTTATTATGGGTGAACTGCAAGGGAAATTGTATTTTGATGGAAAAGATGCTTTAACTTTGGATATTAGTGAAATTGCTAAAAAAGTGGGTTATGTGTATCAAGATTTTGAAAATCAGATCGTATGTCCCACAGTCTATGAAGATGCTTCTTTTGCATGTATGAATTATGGATTGGAAAATTATGAAGACAATGTTATGAATATTCTTAAGGTTTGTGACTTATATTCAAAACGAAATGATTATATCTGGCAATTATCTGGGGGACAATTGCATTTATTAGCTTTAGCAGGTTCTACTGCGTTATCACCAGAAATTCTTATTTTAGATGAACCCATTGCTCAATTAGATCCTAAACATGCAAGAGAAATTTATGAAATATTAAAGGAATTAAATGAAAGATATCACAAAACAATTATTGTTATTGAACATCATACAGAATATATTGCCCAATACTGCCATCATGTGATTTTAATGAAGGATGGTTCTATTATGTGGCAAAAACCAGTCAAAGAAGCTTTGACAAGAGTTGAAGAACTTGAATCTTGTCATATTTTTCCACCACAAATTACACGTGCTGCTAAAATCATGCAGGAAAAGAATTTACTAGATTCAAATACTTTATTGCCCATTACTATAGAAGAAGGACAGAATATTTTTACAAAAAAGAAACATATGACAGATTGTACTCATGAAAGAAAAGTACAAGAAAAGGATGAACGTGTTGTAGAATTTGTAAATGTTGGGTTACAGTTTAGAAGTGTAAAAGGTGAACCTTATCAGCTCATGAAAGACTTTTATCTTAATATTTATAAAGGGGATAAAATTGCTTTAATAGGTTCTAATGGTGCTGGAAAGTCTTCATTGATGAAGATGATGATAGGATTATTAAAACCACAAGTTGGCTATGTGAATGTATGTGGAGAAAAGACAAAACATTATTCAGCTGAAGAATTATCAAAACATATTTCACTTGTATATCAAAATCCTGAAGATATGTTTATTAAAGATTGTATTCGAGGGGATATTGAATTTGCCATGAAAGAACGACATATTAAGGATTATAAAGATAGAGCCAAAAAATTAATTGAATTGTTCGATTTGCAGGATATTCAAGAAAGAGATGGACGATTATTATCAGGGGGACAAATGCGTCGAGCCTCACTTGCAATAGGAGTAGCATTGCAACCATCTATTTTGCTTTTAGATGAACCTACTGCCAATTTGGATATTGCAACTAGAAAAGAGATCATGAGAACATTAGATATCTTAAAAGATGTTGTTGAAACTGTTGTTATAGCAACACATGATATGCAGCTTGTCTGTGATTGGGCAGAGAGAATCATTGTATTATCATCAGGTTATATAGTCAAGGATGGTCAAAGACATGAAGTCTTTAGCGATAAGTATGTAAGAGAAATGGTAGGAATAGAACCACCAGAAATCTTTAAAATGGGGGAAGCACTCAATATTCGCTGTTATGAAATTGATGAATTTGTGAGTGCTTATCAACAGGAGGAATCATAATGCATAAAATCACACAGACTTTGTTAGATAAATTTACAATTGATTATTTACGTAATCAAGTGCTAAAAAATGCTTATGGAAATGATGATACGGTTATTGCAGGATTAGATCCAAGAACATTATTATGCTGGTATTTATTTTTTGGTTTGATTCCATGGTTTTTAAATGATCTCATTGTTTTATTAGGGATGTTTGTTTTTGTTGCGATAACAACTAAATTAGCAAAAATTGCACCACTTGTATTATTTTTATTTTGTCTAGGTGTATTTTGTCAAACAGGATATTTGTTTATTGCTGCACTATTCTTTGGTGGAAATTTATCAACATTATATTCATTATTAGTTATGACATTAAAAGTATCTGTCTGTTCTCTTGCTTCCATTACTGTTTTTTCAGGATTAAACCCTGACCGTCTAGCAACAGGATTGCTATATTTTGGTTGTCCTGATCAATTGTCTTTTAGTATTTCATATGCATTTCGTATATTACCTATCCTTATGGAAGAATTCCAAAACATATTGTTATCTTATCGTTTAAGAGGACATTCTCCATCAAAAAAAACATGGCTTGGGAAAGTGAAATATTTTATATACCAGATAAAAATTATTATATTATCTTTCTATCCGTTAATGTTAAATACTGCAAAACGATCAAGAACAACAGTTGAAGCATTGGAATTAAAAGGATATCGCTATGCAAATGAAAATAAGATTGTTAGAAAAAAGAAAATGGCATCACTAATGTTTAAGAAAGATGATTTGATTTTCGTTTTAATTTCTATTGTATGGATGATTTTATGTGTTATCATTTCTATTTTGTTTTAGGAGGTTTTTATGAATATAGATTTTCATACTCATGGTAAATTAGCAAAAAAATTACCATTTTCTACACAATATACTGATCAAATGTTTCACAAAGCATATCTTAAAGGACTTGATGCTATTTGTCTGACTGAACATTTTAATACGTTATCATTTTTAGAAATGTATGATTATATATATACTCACTATACGCATGTGGGTGATTGTTGTCAGAGCAAAGAGGGATTATTGATTTTCTTTGGAATGGAAATAGATATTAAAGAGGGAGGACATACTCTTGTTATTGGAAGATATCATGATATTGTTGAGTTAAATAAAAAGTTGGAAAAACATAAAGCGAAAGAAAGTTTTTTAACTTTTGATGAGCTAGTAACGCTTGTTCGTCAATATGATGTTATTTTTGGGGGAGCACATGTTTATCGTCAGGGAGGACATATTCCAGAATTATCACAGAAGCAGTTGTTATGTTTTGATTTCTTTGATCTAAATGGAAAAGATTTAGCATGTTATGGATTAAAAATGCAGGATATGATTTATCAGTTTGCGCACCGATATCATAAACCAGTTGTTTCTGGCAGTGATACACATCAAGCAACACAGTATGGTTGTGTTCAGACGTGTTTTCAAAGTTGTTTTCATAGTATTAAACAATTAAGAGAAGAAATCGACAGAGGACAATATACTATCCAAATATCTGAAAGTTTAAATATTCAGGTTGAAGATGCGACATTACAAAAAAGACTTCTTAAAGAAGTCTATCGATTGGGTGGCGATTATGTTGCTTTATTATGATACAGAGATATTTTATCTTTGTATTTTTATTTTATAGTTTTCTTTTAACTGATAGATATCTTCTACACTCTGTGTATATAAATGACCACCTTTTTTAGCAATTTCTATTACTAAAGCATCAATACATGCCATAGGAACAGCCATAGAATGATATTCATGATCTTCACCACGATATACATAAATATTATAGTCAGCCATTTTTTTAGCGTCATCAATTAAGCGACTAGACATCAGCATTGTCTGACATTTGATTTGATGGCAATATTCAAGAACTATCTGTGCTTCTACAGGTGTTTTTAAAAATCCAAAGAGAATAACAAAATCGTCTGATTTAATCATTGGAAGACATTCAAAAATCTCTGAACCACTTGAAGGCATGATAACAACTTTCTTTTGAAATCTGCGTAATCGAAATGAGAGTAAATCAGCAAGGCAAATCGTTGCTCCTTTAGCAAATACATAAATTGTATTGGCTTCAATGATATGATCAACAATTGTATCAATTTCATCTATATCTAGATGTTCAATTGTTTTTTCAATATATTGATTTTGTAAAATTAAATAATGAGGAAAAGAGTGTTCTTGTGTTACTGTTGAATGCATTTTGTTGGCAGGGGATACCTTTTGTGTCATACTCATTTTCATATCTTTAAAATTGAGATAGCCTAGATGTTTAGGTAAGCGAGAAATAGTAGCTTGAGATATATGTGTTTTTTGAGAAAGTTCTTGGATTGACATAGAAGAAAACTGATGAATATTTTGAAAAATAAAATCTATCAGTTTTTTTTCGTTTTTTGTTAGTTTTTCAGTTGTTTCTGAATTCCATTTCATCGTGATCATCTCCTTAATAATGTATTATATCAGACATTCTATTTAAAAAATATCAGTTTTATGTAAAATAAAAATGTTGACATTTCTTGATAATACGTTTATTATATAACTGTTCAAAATAAAACAGTTAAGGAGAGAACTATGAAGATACAAACTAAGAATGGGGAAAAGAAGTTTTTTTCACTAGCAATGTACCCCTATATCATCAAAAAATATAATTCTTTATTTGAAGATTTATTGAAAGAGTATCAGATGACACAAGTGGAAATAGATGTTCTGGCTTTCTTAGCTAATAATCCTGAATATAATCACGCTCAGGATATTGTCAATGTTCGTGGTATTTCCAAAGGACATGTGTCTTTAGCTATTGAAAAACTGGTGAAACGTGGTTATCTTACTAGAAATCCTGATCCACAAAACAGACGTTGCAATATTTTGTGTGTAGAACATCAGGCAGATTCTCTTATTAAACGTATTCAAGATATTCAACATCAGTTTGATGACATGTCATTTCAAAATATTTCATCAAGTGATTTGATTTTTTATCATCAAATTTTACAAAAGATTTATCAGAATTTAGGAGGGGGACATAATGAATGAAAGATTAGAGAATGAAAAAATATCAAAGTTGTTATTTGCGATGGCATTACCAGCTATTTTAGCTCAATTAGCAACGCTCATTTATAACATGGTTGATAGAATTTATATTGCCCGATTAGCAGATGGATCATTAGGAATTGCTGGGATTGGACTATGTACTTCTGTCATTACGATTATTACAGCTTTTACGAATTTATTTGGACGTGGTGGAGCACCATTGGCTTCTATTCGTCTAGGTGAAAAAAGACCAGCATTAGCTGAAAAGATATTGGGCAACTGTTTTTCAAGCCTGATTATTTCTTCTATCATTATCACAATTGTTTTACAATTTTTTGGTGCACAGATTTTAACTTTATTTGGTGCTAGTGAAAATACACTACCTTATGCGATGGATTATATGCGTATTTATAGTTTAGGAACTATTTTTGTTCAACTGAGTGTAGGATTGAATTATTTCATTAATGCTCAAGGTTATACAAAATATGGAATGCTTACGTTATTGATAGGGGGTATTTTAAATATTATTTTAGACCCTATCTTTATCTTTGTATTTCATATGGATGTTGCTGGTGCAGCGATTGCAACAGTCATTTCTCAATTTGTTTCATGTGTCTGGGTTATGAAATTTTTATGGGGAAAACAGACAACGATTAAAATCAAAAAAGAACATATGAAATTAGATTTAGGTATTATGAAAAAGGTTGTTGGCTTAGGATTTTCACCTTTCTTTATGAATGCGACAGAAGGTATTTTACAAGTTTCTTTTAATCGCCAGTTATTATTCTTTGGTGGAGATTTAGCGGTTAGTGCCATGACAATTATGTTATCAATGAATCAAGTTTTACAATTACCAATGGAAGGTATTGCACAAGGAACACAGCCAATTATCAGTTATAACTATGGGGCTAAAAATTATGATCGTGTAAGAAAAACGATTTCTTTAGCTATTAAAGTTTCTTTGATATATTCAGTTATTGGTGTTTTATTGATGGAATTATTACCGGGTGTCTTTGTTCGCTTATTTGCTAATGAACCTCAATTAATTGAACTTTCAAATCAAATGTTAAGAGTTTATATCTTTGGTTTCATTATCATGGGAGCAAACTCTACATATCAACAGACATATACATCTTTGGGATTTGGAAAGCGTTCTTTCTTCTTTGCTTTCTATCGAAAGATTATTTTATTGATTCCTTTAATTTATATTTTACCAACCTTTATTTCAAACGGTGTATTTGCAGTTATGTTAGCTGAACCATTATCAGATTTAATCACTACTATCACAAATACCTTTGCTTTTA
This sequence comes from Massiliimicrobium timonense, assembly GCF_002160865.1. GTDB lineage: Bacteria > Bacillota_I > Bacilli_A > Erysipelotrichales > Coprobacillaceae > Allocoprobacillus. The sequence goes on along the minus strand of NZ_NFLJ01000041.1, from coordinate 3,790 downwards.
AACAATTTATGCATAAATATTTAAACAAAAAACTATCATGATGGTAGTTTTTTATTTTCTTTAGAAATGTTATGAAATATGTTAAAATAAGAAAAAAGAATGTGAGGGTTAGTATGAAAAAAGCAGTGATATTTGATATGGATGGTTTAATGATTGATAGTGAGAGAGTGACTTATAATGAGTATGTTAAAAAATTGGAACAGTTAGGTCATTATGATTTTACCGAAGAACTCTATAGAAATTGTTTAGGAAAAAACAAACAGGGAATCTGTCAAGTTTTTATCGATCATTATGGTGAAGATTTTCCAATGAAAGAAGTATGGGATGATGTTCATATATGGATAGATGAGAGCTTAAGACAACATGTTCCAAAGAAAAAAGGTTTAGATGAATTATTACAATATTTAAAGAGTCATAATTATAAAACAATTGTTGCGACATCAAGTGGACGTGAACGTGTTGATGAAATATTAAAAAATGCACAGTTGACACAATATTTTGATGATTCTATTTGTGGTGATGAGGTGACACATGGTAAGCCTAATCCAGAGATTTTTTTAACAGCTTGTCATAAATTAGGGGTTCAACCAGAGGAAGTAGTTGTTTTAGAAGATAGTGAGGCTGGAATTCAGGCAGCTTATGATGGACATATTGATGTTATTTGTGTTCCAGATATGAAATATCCAGAAGAAAAATATGTTCAGATGATTACAAAGATTGTAAAATCACTAGATGATGTTATTGATTATTTAGAGGTACAATAAAAGAACTGTTAAAGCAGTTCTTTTATTGCTTGAGCAACACTTTCAACATGAAGTTGTGAAATATCTTTTAAAGGTTGAGGTGAAGTGTTCAATGTGATAGGGATATCCACACATTTTAACATTGGTAAATCATTATAGGAATCGCCTATTCCGGCAAAAGTCTTTATATGAAAGTGCTCTCTTACTCTTTTTATAGCTTCTCCCTTTGAACATCCTTTAGAAACTATATCTATAGAATCTAAATTTTGAAAAGCGAACACATCTTTATACATATGATTTATATTTTGAGTTTCTTGATATGCTTGTGTTTCATTATGGAATACTAATGATATACCATAGATGATTTCTTTGATTTGCTCAATGGAATGAAAGAGAATACATGAATCTGCTGAAAATTCTTTTTGAGTTTTATAAATATCTTTTTTGGTATGAATAATAATGAGTGCTTGATTTTGATATTGATAAAAGATGTTTTGTATAGTGTGATAGGTCACATGTTTTTCATAGAGTGGCTGTAGATTTTTATCTAAAATGATAGCTCCACTTGAGATGATATAAAAATCTGGGTGAATAGTATCAAATAGATTGATGACACCACTATAAGGTCTACCACTACATAAACCAAATAAATATCCCGCTTTTTGATAATGAGCAATGGCTTGTTGATCCTCTAAGGAAATAGAAGGATTTTTATTAGGAAAGTATAATGTGTAATCAATATCACTAGCAAGTGCATTTGGCATATGAACAACTCCTTTTTTAAATTTTAATATGAATATGAAATTTTGTCAAAAATCATATTTTTCTAATCAAAAAAATGATATGATACAAATAAGGAGGAAAAAATATGAAGCCTAAAATACATTTTACTGCACCTTATCATTGGATTAATGATCCTAATGGTTTGATTTATTATCAAGGAAATTATCACATCTTTTATCAACATTTTCCATATGAAAATTTTTGGGGAACAATGCATTGGGGTCACGCTACAACAAAAGATTTATTACATTTTCAACATCATCCTATCGCAATATATCCATCATGTTATGATGATCGTAATGGATGCTTTTCAGGATCGGCTATTGAAAAAGATGGAAAGATGTATCTTTATTATACAGCGATTCGTTATGCTAAAGAGAATCCAGATTATGTCCATATTCAATATAGTGATGATGATTTAATAGCGTCACAATTTTTATTGATAAGTGATGATGGTTTTCATTTTCCTAATAAAGATGGAAAGAAAAAAGTTATTGATGTTATCACTGATTCTCGTTTAGGGGATATAAGACATACAAGAGATCCAAAAGTTTGGCAAATGAAAAATGGAAAATATGGATTGATTGTTGGAAGTAAAATCCCAAGTGATACAGGATATTGTGGTGAAGTTTTACTGTATGAAAGTGATGATGCAATTCATTTTTCATATAAAAACTGTTTTAAAGATGATTCTATAGGTGATATGTGGGAATGCCCAGATTTAATTGAAATCAATGATCAATATTTTATGATTTTTTCACCAGAACATATTCATGAACCACAACCAGATAGTATTGCAGTCATTATGCCTGTTCATTTTGATGAGGAAACAATGACAATTACAAAACAGGGTGACTACATGTATTTGGATTATGGACTTGATTTCTATGCCCCACAAACTTTTTTGGATGAAAATCATCAACGTACAATGTTAGCATGGATGCGTATGCGTGAACCGGTTTCTAATGAATCATGGACTGGTTTATATATCTTACCTAGACAATTTGAATATAAAAATAAACATGTTTATCAATCTGTTCATAATTCTGTTAAGGAGTATTTTAATCATAGTGTAGATCATGCTGATTTATCAAAACCATTTTATATGCATGTTATGATGAATAAAGAAAGTCAAATTGATTTTGGAGGCATGAAATTATATATTCAAGATGATTGTTTGTATTGTGATCGTAGCCAAGTATCTATTGAACATGAAAAAGTATGTAATCTTAACAAAACACCTGTATTGAATGGGCAATATGATTTGGAAATTTATTATGATTATCATATATTTGAAATCTTTATTAATGGAGGATATTATGTGCTGAGTCAACTAGTATATGACTTAGGTAAATTGATACAATATCATCAAGTACAGATTATAGATATCAAAGAAAATAAAGAATAAAATTTGCTTATAGTTTCTATAAGCATTTTTTTGTATAAAATTGAAAATAAAAAAAGAAAAATGAAATATTTTTGCGTATATAAATAATAGAGAGGTTAGAAATATTATATAGTGTTTACTATAAGCAATGATTTGTGTATAATATGTTTAGCCTCTCCTCTATAGGAGGGATTCGTTGATGAAAAAAGATCATGTGTTGAAGGATTTCTTCTCTTATCCTATCCATTTTGCTGACTTCATGAATGCTCTTTTCTTTGATGGTCATGATATCATCCATCCCAGTGATCTTCACTCTCTTGATTCCAGAGAGATATTTATTGGTGACTTTCTTTCTAAAGAACGCACTCATGATGTCATTATGATGTGGGAAAGAAAGGATTTTCAAGCTATCTTGATTCTTGAAGCTCAAAGCAGTGTTGTGGCAACATTGACAGGGAGAGAAGACATACTGGAAAAAATGAAAGGAGAAGAAGGAACAGTGGAGATGTATTCATTCTGGAAAGATGCAGAGAAATCAGGTATGGAAAAAGGAAAACAACAAGGAAAGTTAAGTGTTGTATTAATTCAATTAAAAAAACTATTAGGCAAACTTACACCAGATTTAGAGATGAAGATAGTTAATAGTAAAGAAGAAACGCTTGATAGTATTATTATCCATATATTTGAAATACATAATGAAGAAGATGTATTGAAGTGGTTATAAGCAAAAGGCATCATACATGAGTGTATGATGCTTTTTGCTGTGTGCCGGGCATGGCACGGATTCAGTCGGAGATAGACCGACCACAGGTAGTTACCGCCAAGTGTAGTGAACCACAAGTCGTTAACAGTGATGTTAAGGATGGAGGAAGTGGTG
>NZ_NFLJ01000040.1 GCF_002160865.1 Massiliimicrobium timonense | reverse complement strand
AGTTTCAGTAGTGCAATATTGGAAAAATCGTATATAAGAATTGTTAAGTATGATGTAGATAAAGAGGGATGAAAATGTTAAAAGCAAAAAAGATTGTCTATTTGATTATAGGTTTATTTGTTTTGATTGTTGCTTTACTTTTTTTAGATTGGAAAACAACTTATCTTGTTGAAGTTCAGCAAGAAGATGTTCAAGTTTTCAATGAACAGATTGTCATAGAAATGAGTTCAGGAACTTCAATGGGATATTTTAAAGAAGCAAAATTAGAAGAAATAGAACCCGGTATTTATAGAATCGAAGCGTATTATTCTTTATTATCGGGTGAAAATTCTGGATATCTATATGAAATTGACAATTCAAATCATCATATTCGAGAAATACGACAATACCATTTAGATAACTCAAATCATTATACTGTGATTTATCAAAATCATGATTAAATGTTTATATATGTAAAAAACCTGATTTATTATCAGGTTTTTTCTATAGACATTCACATTCTTTTAACCATAATTCCACATTGGCATCACTAGGCATTCGTAAATCCCCACGAGGAGATAAAGCGACGCTACCAACTTTTGGACCATCTGGAATACATGAACGTTTAAATTGTTGAGTAAAGAAACGGCGATAGAATGTTGTAAGCCATTTTTTAATGGTTTGCTTATCATATTGTTCCTTAAAAGTATGACAGGCAATACGATAAAGTTTTCTTGGTTCATAGTGGAATCTGGCATGATGATATAAGAAGAAATCATGCAGTTCATAAGGACCAACGATATCTTCTGTTTTTTGAACAATTTCATTATCTTTTGCTGGTAAAAGTTCTGGTGAAACAGGAGTATTTAAAATATCCTGTAATGTATCATGAAGGGGTTTTCCAGCATACAAAGAAGAAACATAATCAACTAAATATCTAACAAGTGTTTTAGGAACAGAAACATTAACAGCATACATGCTCATATGGTCACCGTTATATGTAGACCATCCTAAAGCCACTTCTGATAAATCACCAGTTCCAATGACAATGCCACCCTCTTGATTGGCGATATCCATTAAAACTTGTGTACGTTCTCTTGCTTGACAGTTTTCATAGGTGACATCATGAATATTTTCGTCATGATGAATATCTTTGAAATGCTGCTTAACAGCATCCCCAATATCCACTGTGAAGGAAGTGACATTTAATTCTTCCATCATTTTTAAAGCATTGTTTTTAGTACGAGATGTTGTTCCAAAACATGGCATTGTCACTGCGATAATATCCTGAGATGGATATCCTAATTTTTGATAAGCCATATTAGCAACAAGTAATGCAAGGGTAGAATCTAAACCACCTGAAATCCCAATGACGACTTTTTTAATATGTGCAGCTTTTAATCTTTGAATCAAACCATGAATTTGAATATCAAAAACTTCCTGACAACGCATTGCACGTTGATCCTTATTGCTTGGTACAAAAGGATGTGGATCATATGTGCGTGTCAGTTCAATATCTTCATCCTGTAATGAAAAAGGTATGATCTGATAATGATCCTGACGATTATCATAAGTTGTCATTTCCACACGTTCACTTACTATTTTTTCCATATCCATATCAGCAAAGATGATACCTTCACTATATTGTTGAGATTGAGCTAAAAGACTTCCATTTTCAGCAATCAAATGATGATTACTAAAAACAACATCAGTAGAAGACTCACCTAATCCAGCATTGCAATAAGCATAGCCACAAATAAGTCTGGCACTATGAGAAGTGACCAATAGACGACGATAATCTGATTTTGATGTCAAATCATTGCTGGCAGAAGGATTCAAAATTAATGTTGCTCCATTTAAACAATGTAAGGTACTTGGTGGTAAAGGTGCCCATAAATCTTCACAGATTTCAATACCGATTTTTAATTCAGGATGACTCTGACATTCAAATAATAAACGTGAAGAAAATGGATAAGTCTGACCATTGATTGTAATGACTTCATCATTGTCTAAAGCACTGGCAAAATGACGTCCTTCATAAAACTCATGATATGTAGGGATATATGTTTTAGGAACAACACCTAATATATCTCCATGACATACTGTTATGGCACAGTTATAAAGTTTGTTTTTCAAAACCATTGGACAACCAAAAGTAAACAATATATCTAAATCTTTTGTCTGTTCACATATAGTAGTGATTTGTTTGTTGACTTCGTTTAAAACACGTTTTTGATAAAATAAATCTTCAATTGTATATCCAGTTAAACAAAGCTCTGGAAAAACAAGAATTTTGATATGTTTTTCATTGGCTTCTTTAACATAAGATATGATTTTTTGTGCATTGTGTTGAACTTGACCTAACGATACTTCAAAATTTGCACAACCTACTCTTATAAATCCATCTTTCATGAATATTCCTCCATTTAATTGATTATATAAAAAAGATATTTATATCTTAGCATTTATTGATCAAAAAGTCATCATGTGTAGGTATTGTATTTTTCATTGGATGGGTAGTCATGAAAGATATAATAAGATATAATAAAAATAAAGAGGTGGAAAAAATGAATAATAAAAAATGGGTGGATTGGGCTATTGAATTACAAAGTCTGGCACAAGCAGGATTAACTTATGGTCATGATGTTTACGATCAGGAAAGATATGAACGTATAAGAGAAATATCGGCTGAAATCATGGCGTATCAAAATGATATTCCTTTAGAAAAAGTGAAAGATTTATTTTGTAATGAAAGTGGATATCAGACACCTAAATTAGATACACGTGCAGCTATTTTTAAAGATAATCAAATTCTTTTGGTAAAAGAAAATAATGGAAAATGGTCACTTCCTGGTGGATGGGTAGATGTGAACTTATCAGTTAAACAGAATACAATAAAAGAAGTGAAAGAAGAAGCTGGTTTAGATGTGATCGCTGATAGAATTATCGCTGTGCAAGATCGTGCTCAACATAATGTTCCAATTTATGCTTATGGCGTTTGTAAAATTTTTGTGCTTTGTTATGAAATAGGTGGAAAGTTTGAGAAAAATGTAGAAACAGTAGAATCTAAATATTTTGATGAAGATCATTTACTTGAGCTTTCTACTGAGAAAAACAATGAAGAACAAATTCATATGTATTTTGAGGCCTATCGTCATCCTAATTGGAAAACTTTATTTGATTGATATAAGAGATAGTGAAAAGCTATCTTTTTTTGTGTGTGAATATTGACAAAAGAATTATACTGTGTTACTGTATTAGTGTATTAATACAGTAAGGTGGAATGGCTATGAATCATTTTCAAACAGATACGCCTATTTATTTACAGGTTGTTGAAGAAGTCAAATCAAAAATTCTTGGTGGGCAGTTGCAGCCAGGTGATAAATTAGAATCAGTCAGAGAGATGGCATCAAGATTGGAAGTCAATCCTAATACCATTCAAAGAGCTTTTTTGGAATTAGAACATCAGGGATTTATTGTGACACAAAGGGCAGTAGGAAGATTTGTTAGTGAAGACATTGATTTTATTGAATCATGTCGCCAAAACAAAATACAAGAAACGATTCAACAGTTTGTTAAAGAAATGGAGCGTTATGGCATTACAAAAGCAGATATTATTGCTTATTTAAAGGAGGAAAATCATGAGTGAACTTATAAAAATCCAAGATTTAAATAAAAAATATGGAAAGAAACAAGTTTTAAAAGATGTGAATTTAACTTTACATGGTGGACAGATTGTGGGTTTACTTGGACCTAATGGAAGCGGGAAAACAACACTGATTAAAGTTTTAAATGGTTTATTGAAAGAATATGATGGAGATGTTCAAATTGATCAGCAAGCTATAGGTATTCATTCTAAAAAAATCATTTCTTATTTACCAGATGAACCTTATTTTGAAAACTGGATGACAACCAGTGATGCATTGAATTTATTTGTTGATATGTATGATGATTTTGATTTGAATAAGGCATTATCTTTAATGGAAAGAATGGATATTGAAAAGAAAGTGAAGATTAAAGAATTATCAAAAGGAATGAAAGAGAAGTTTCAGTTGATATTGGTTATGTCTAGAAAAGCAAAGATTTATATTTTAGATGAACCATTAGGTGGTATTGATCCAGCTGCAAGAGAACTTATTTTAGATACTATTTTAAATAATTATGCTGAAGATGCACTTGTTTTATTATCAACACATTTGATTGCGGATATTGAAAAAATATTTGATGAAGTGATCTTTATTAAAAATGGTGAAATTATCTTACATGAAAATAGTGAGGACTTAAGAATGAAAAGACAAGCTTCTATTAATGATATTTTTAAGGAGGAATTCAAATGTTAAAATTAATGAAATATGAATTTATTCATTCTATGCGTTCCTTTTTCATCTCGTTTTGTGTTTTCTGGGGTGCATGTTTATTATTGCCATTTTTTACAGAAGGACTAATTCCAGATATTCCTATTTTAAGCTTTATGATGGCTTTTGGATTTACAGTTTTAGTTATGGGAATTAGTATTGCATTATTTGTCAGTATTTTTACACATTATTATCATTCTATGTTTAAAAGACCAGCTTATCTGACATTGACTTTACCTGTATCATCTTTGCAGTTAATTATTTCTAAGCTTATTGTTTCATTTGTATGGCTTATTCTTGGTGGAATTGCATTGATGTTTGGGGTTTTATTGATGGGAGTTATGATGTCATTGTTGACACATAATATGTCAATCATGCAGATTTTTCAGGGAATTCCAGAAGTGTTCAAAGGATTAGGACAGATGTTCATGAATCAGCCTGGTGAATCATTATTAAGTCTTATTTATATGATTGTAGAAACATATGCGCTTATTATATCTATTTATTTTGCTTTAACGTTAGCACATACAGCTTTATGTCGTCATCATCGTTTGGCTGTCGGGATTTGTATATGGATAGTTTTGGGAATTATTTTCTCATGGATACAATTTGTTTTATCAGGTATGAGTATCGCATCTTTTGAATGGTATGGAATTCCAATTACGTTTATGTTCATTGATCTATTTTTCAATGTGATTTTAACTTTCGTCACAGTCTATATTTTAGATTATCATATTGAAATTGAATAAAAGAATACCTCTTCATGAGTGAAGGGGTATTTTTTGTCTGAGAAAATTTTTTCTGTTTCTGTAAGAATCTTTTCTTTTCAAGTGTTTTGTAATAAGATAAACATAAAGTTGAGGAGGATGGTTATGTTAAAGGCAGTTATTTTTGATATGGATGGGCTTTTGATTGATAGTGAAGTCATTTCATATAAATGTTATAAACAGTTAATTGAAAGTTATGGGTATACTTTTACTATGGATGATTATGTCAAAGATTATCCAGGGAAGCAATTGAAAGTCTCTTTACAGTTTATTAAGGAACATTATCATCTGGATTATGATATTGAAGAAAAGTTTCAATATTTTCATCAGTTAGAAGTTCAATTATTACAAAAAGAAGGTGTTCAATTAAAAAAAGGAGCTAAAGAGCTATTAGATTATTTACATAAACATCATTATAAAATTGCTCTTGCTACATCTAGTCTGGCTTCTAGAGCAAATCAAATGCTTGAAACACATCATATGATAGATGATTTTGATGTTATGGTTTATGGTCCAGATGTCAAAAGAGGGAAACCATTTCCAGATATTTTCTTAAAAGCCTGTGAAAAACTTGGTGTATCCCCACAAGAAGCTATTGTCTTAGAAGATAGTGAAGCAGGTATCCAAGCAGCCTATGATGCACATATTCCAGTTTATTGTATTCCAGATTTAAAATATCCTCATGAAGAATATGTTCAAAAGGCTAGTGGTATTTTTTCTTCATTGTTAGATGTTATTGATTTATTAGAAAAAAGCAAAAACGAGTCAAAGAAATAATCCATTCACTATATCATTTGAATTTATGAAAAAGCATTCCCAATAAAAGGAATGCTTTTATAATAAATGAATTTGATTTTCTTGACATAATTTCATAGTTTCTTCATCCCATAAAGAAGCTTGAACTTCACCAATATGAGCTTTTCTTAAAAAGAACATACATAAACGACTTTGACCAATTCCACCACCAATACTTAATGGAAGAACATGATTGATTACATTTTGATGGAAAGGTAAAGATAAACGTTCTAAAGCATTTGCTTTTTCTAATTGTTCTTTTAATGCTTTTTCATCCACACGAATACCCATACTTGAGATTTCTAATGCATCATCAAGTTGTGTATTATAGACAAGAATATCACCATTTAATTTCCAGTCATCATAATCTGGTGCTCGTCCATCATGTTTTTGACCAGATTTTAATAAATCACCAATTTGCATAATACAAACTGCTTTTTTAGCACGGACAATTTCTTTTTCTCTTTCTTTAGGTGTGAGTTGAGGATAGAGATCTTCTAACTCTTGAGAAGTGATAAAATAGATTTCATCTGGTAAGATAGATTCACCGAGTTGAGGATAATGTCTAATCATTAAAAATTCAACATCTAACAAAGCATTGTAAATCTTTGAAACAATAGCTTTAAAATAGTCTAAAGTACGATCAGCACGGGAAATGACCATTTCCCAATCCCATTGATCTACATACATGGAATGAATATTGTCTAATTCTTCATCTTTTCTAATTGCATTCATATCTGTATATAAACCTGTATGTTGTTCAAAACCATAACGATATAAAGCATCTCTTTTCCATTTGGCTAAAGAATGAATGATTTCTATTTCATCGTTATGATTAAGTTCAAAAGATGTAAATGATACTGGTTTTTCGATACCATTTAAATCATCATTTAAACCTGTATTTTTTAATAAAAACAGTGGTGCTGAAACACGTGTTAAACGAAGTTGTTCAGCAAGTCTTCTTTCAAATGTATCTTTAATCATTTTAATAGCTACTTCTGTTTCGATTAAATTAAGATGTGGCTTATAGTCTTTAGGTATGATTATATGGCTCATAGTTGCTTCCCCCTTTATAATAAAATTTATTATAGTATATTCAAGAGTATTAGTCAAAATGATATTTCTAAATATGATATAAATCTTGATGATTTTAGGGAAATTATAAAATGGATGATAAATATGCTTAAATAGTCTAATAATATTGACTTGTATTTTAAAATTGTATACAATGAAACAAATATGAAAGCAGGTGTAAATCATGAGTGATAAAAAATATGTGAGTACAAGAGGAAAACAGCGACCAATAGATTTTTATGATGCTATTTTGCAGGGGATTGCCAGTGATGGAGGATTGCTTGTTCCAGATTTTACATTAGAACAAAAAGATTTAAAGGCTTTGCAGCATTTATCTTATGTAGATATGGCAACTGAAATTATAACATCTTTTGTTGGAAATAATGCAAAAGAGGAATTAAGAGAATTATGTCAGAAAGCTTATGGAAATGGCTTGTTTCCAAAAGAAGTTGTTCCTGTTAAACAGGCAGGAGATGTTTATATTGCTGAATTATTTCAAGGTCCAACAGCGGCTTTTAAAGATATGGCATTATCGTTATTACCTTATTTCATGACTTATTCACTCAAGAAAAAAGGTGAAGAAAGAAAAGTGATGATTTTAGCAGCAACTTCTGGAGATACGGGGAAGGCGGCTTTAGAAGGATTTAAAGATGTGGAAGGAACATATATTCAAGTTTTTTATCCTGAAGATGGTGTTTCGCCTATTCAAAAACAACAAATGATTACGCAGACTGGTCAAAATGTGGATGTTGTAGGTATAGATGGAAATTTTGATGATGCTCAAAAAGCAGTGAAACAGGCATTTCAATCTTTAGAATTAAAAGATTTATGTGATCAGCATCATGTTTTCTTATCTTCTGCAAATTCTATTAATATTGGCAGATTGATTCCTCAAGTGGTTTATTATTTTTATGCTTATATGACACTTGTGAATGAAAAGAAAATTCGTTTAAATGAAGCAGTGAATTTTACAATTCCTAGTGGTAATTTTGGCAATTGTCTAGCAGGAGTTATTGCTAAAAAGATGGGATTACCTATTCAAAAGTTTATTGTTGCATCTAATAAAAATAATATTTTAACTGATTTTTTCCGTACTGGAAAATATGATGCACGTCGTGAATTTTATAAAACAAATGCTCCGGCAATGGATATTCTGGTATCTAGTAATCTAGAAAGACTTGTGTATATGGTTTGTGAAGATAGTCAAAAAGTGAATAGTTATATGGAACAATTGAACCAAAATGGTGTTTATGAAATTTCTTCTGATTTATTAGAAAAAATGCAATGTCTTTTTAAAGCAGGATGGTTAGATGAACAAGGAGTTCTCAATACAATTCAAACATGTTTTGAAGAAACAGGATATTTATTAGACACACATACAGCTATTGGTTATGGTGTTTATAAAGAATATCAAAAAGCATTTAGAGATCAGACGAAAACGATCATTTTAGCTACAGCTTCACCATATAAATTTGCTGATTCTGTTTATCATGCTTTAACAAATCAAGACTTATCAGAATATGAAGCTATTGAAGCAGTTTATCAAAAAACAGGTGTTGAAATTCCTAAACCATTAGTAGCTTTAGACCAAAGAGAAGTTCTTCATCAAAAAGTGATAGATAAATCACAAATTATTCGTGAGATTTCTCAAAAGATTAAGGAGATATCTTTATGAAAGTCAAAGTGAAAGTTCCAGCAACAAGTGCTAATTTAGGACCGGGCTTTGACGTTGCCGGATTAGCAGTAACATTATATAATACTTTTGTTTTTGAATTGTTGGAAGATGGTTTAGAAATCACTGGTTGTCCACAGCAGTTTTGTAATCAAGACAATTTGACATATCGTGCCTTTGTAGAAGGAGCAAAAGCCTGTGGTTTACAATTTCAAGGATTACGCATTGAGTGTAGTGGGGACGTACCTTATACAAGAGGACTTGGAAGTTCTTCAACATGTATTGTTGCAGGGATTGTAGGAGCATATGCTTTTATGGATCGTAGTGAAGAACGTCAGGAGATATTAGAATTGGCAACACAGATTGAAGGGCATCCAGATAACGTCGCTCCTGCTATTTTTGGGGGATTGACAGTATCGGTCATGAATGATAACCATGTGACAACTTTAAATATTCCAGTTAAACACGATTATCGCTTTGTTGCTTTTATCCCTCCTTTTACTTTATCAACAGAAAAATCTCGTGCTGTTTTACCTCAACAGTTACCAAGACAAGACGCTATTGCGAATGTATCCCATCTGGCATTAATGGTCGCATCTTTGATTAATGGTTATGATGATGGTTTGAAGCTGGGATTTAAAGATCGTTTACATCAGCCTTATCGTGGGACTTTGATAAAAGGATATGATGAGATTATGGCAGCTTTAGAAAAAGATGAACATGTACTGGGCTGCTATTTATCGGGAGCTGGACCAACAATAATGGCTGTTATTCGAGAAAGTGATAAAAAAGGTGTCGTCAGAATGAAAGAGGAGTTAGGTCATTTATTAAATGACTGGCAAGTAGAAAAGTTAGAATTAGATATGCGTGGTTATACATGTGATTATGAGTAGGTATCTATGAAGGATACCTCTTTTTATTGCAATAAGCGAAGTCAATGCGTTATAATAGAAGCCAAGGAGATGAATAGTAATGAAAAATTATCATACACATACGAAACGTTGTCATCACGCTATTGATAATGAAGAAGATTATATTCAGGCAGCCATTGCTTCAGGATATACTGAACTAGGGTTTAGTGATCATAGCCCGTGGATGTATCAATCTTCATTTCACCCAACAATGCGTATGGAAGCTCATGAAATAAGTGATTATGTATCGACTCTATTAAAATTAAAGGAGAAGTATAAAAATCAGATTTCTATAAAAATTGGTTTAGAATGTGAATATTTTGAAAAATATATGGACGGTTTAAAAGAGATGTTAAAAACATATCCTATTGATTATATTATTTTAGGCAATCATTATGATGGTAGTGATGAAGATGGTATTTATTTTGGTTTTCCTTTGAAATCTTGGCAACTTACACAATATGTCAATAGCTGTATTCAAGCAATGGAAACAGGTTTATACAGTTATGTCGCTCATCCGGATTTAGCCAATTATCCAACTGATGATCCTTTTTATGCAGAGGAAATGCAAAGATTATGCTTAAAAGCTAAACAATACGATATACCATTAGAATTTAATTTATTAGGATATCGTACACATCGTCATTATCCTTGTGATGATTTTTTCAAGATTGCAAAAGATGTAGGAAATCGTGTCATTATTGGTACAGATGCCCATGAAGCCGATGCGTTATTGGATATGCAAACATATCAACAAGCCAAAAATCATTTAAAAGATTTAGGATTTGATATCACGGAAGATATTCGTTTTTTAAGATAACACAAGAAGCAGGATGACCTGCTTTTTATATGGAAATCAAATGATAAAAAAGAAAGAAATGTTTATAGAAAAGACATATAATCATGGTATAATGCTAGTAAGGAGATTAAAAATATGGAACATGTAACAGATATTGATAAAAAAGATTATATAGATGAGTGTAAGGAAATTGTGAGAACGACAATTGCTTTAGAAAAAATAGAGTTGAGTGATCATGAATTAACTTTATTGACTGAAGAAATTATGGATACTTCATTATCTATCGGTGGAGATTATTCAAGAGAGAATATACGTTATATTGCTGTGCAGTATGTACGTCGTCAATTTTTACCACGTTTTCAAAAAGCTCATAAAGGAGGATAAAATATGGCGTTTGATCAGGCAGTTATGCAAAAATTCATGGCTGATCATCAATCACAATATGTGGGAAAGTATCGATATCATAGTGGATATCGTACTGAAGAAAATACGTTTAAAGTTCATTATTATATGTTGGATCAAAATTTTCGCCAAATTGATATTTTTGTGGAAATTCATTGTCTAGATGAAATTACGTATACTTTTTCAGAAGATTTACATGAGCAGGAAAAGATTTATATTGTGAAAGATGCTTTAACACGTGTTTTAGCAAGACTGGGATATAAAAGAGTTTTGCATTATTCATTGTATGAAAATTTTATTAAAACAGTTTCAGATGAAATGAATGTTTTGGCACCTATTGATTTTTGTGATATTTTAAGCTATATGAAATATCATCATGGTATTAATCAACAGACAATGGATGATTTTTATAAGATTTTTTTACCTTGTTTAAAAAAACAGTTAAAACGTAAAAATTATAAAAATTTTATAGATTCTGTTAATCTTTTATTTGAGAGTGTTTTATATCAATATGAGTGGGATGGAACCAATTCAAAATACTTAGATACAGAATATCAGTTTCATCTTTATTATATTCGTAAGATTATTCGTATTGTTTGGCGTCATTTGGATAAATTTTATAAAAATGTACCAGAAGAATTATTTCAAGCTATTCGTACTTTATGTTTAAATTCACGTTTTACATTTGCAATCATGACGGATTTTGGTTCGCTTGTTTTATCACAATACAATGTGGCTAAAGCCATCATAGATCAATTTAAAGATGAGTTTACATTGATTGATAATGATTTTATGCTGGAAAATCGCAAACATTCTCGTAGTCAGGGAAATCTTATTTTTTCTTATATTTACTATATTTTCTATAGTGATTATGAACATTATTATGAAGTCTTGATTAATGTTTTAAGAAATATTATTCATTATATGTTAACTTTTGCAAATCATGATTTGGATTTAGCATTAGGAAATTCTATTATACAGACAGAAGGTTATCAGATATTATTGGATTTATTCCATCGAGATTACAATACTTTTGTGTTTACATGCTTTCCGATTGAATCATTTCCAGATAATATGAAACCAAAAGTGAGAGATGAACTGGTGACAGCTATTCAGTATTTTGCAGCAAGAATGGAAAATGAAAACTATCGTTTAAGTTCTTTTGAACAAGTGACAAACATTAATAGACTATTAATGGATAATTTTAAGGAGTGGTATAAATGAAAAAGAAACTTGCAGTTACAACTGCTTTAGCTTCAACTTTAACAGCGTCAACATTGACAGCCAGTTTAGCACTTGCAAATCAGTTTGCCAAAAAAGTTTTATATCGTGAACATTTGAATAAAGAGGATCAAGGTAACTGGTATGAAAAACTTCATGCTCAAAAGATTAAGATTCAAAATCATAAAGGTTTGTATCTTCAGGGTTATCTGATAGAAAAGCCTGAAGCAAAAAGAACGATTGTCTGTTTACATGAGTTGATGGCTTCTGCCAAGTCTTTGGAAAAAACAGTGAATTATCTGGAAAGTATTTTTAAAGATGATCATATTTTAATGATTGATGCTCATGCTCATGGATTAAGTGATGGTTATATTCGAGGTTTTGGTTATCGTGATGTTTTTGACTTGATGTATTTTAATACGTATTTATTACAGAAATACGGAGAAAATCATCGTTTGATTATGTATGGTAAAGGAATGGGAGCCAATACGATTTTAAATGCTTCTGGATTAGGTAAACTTAAGAATGTAGATTTGATTATAAGTGAAGGAGCTTATAATCATGTTTACCACTATCTGACAAAGAAATGTCAAAGAGAGATGAAAGTACCACAATATTTGGCAGGTAGAGTGATTAGAAAAGTGATGAAAAATGAATTAAAAATAGATATTAAAAAAATGGATACAGTGGAATTGGTTAAGAAAAATCAGATTCCAACAGTTTATGTTCATTCTAAAAATGATAAGGATGTTCCATTTCAAATGGTTTTTCCATTGTATAATCATGATGCTTCCAACAAATTGTTATTTCCAATTAAAGAAGAACATCTCTATGATTTAAAAGATAAACAGGATTCCTATTCATTATCTCTAATTGAGTTTATGAATGAGAATATATAAAAAGAGGAGGGCTTATATGTATTTTGAAAAATCAAAAGGTTTCCCTAAAGATTTCTTATGGGGAAGTGCATCTGCTGCTTATCAAGTAGAAGGTGGATGGGACGCTGATGGTAAAGGTGTTTCCAACTGGGATAAGTTTGTAAGAATTCCCGGTAAAACTTTTAAGGCAACAACAGGTGATAAAGCTGTTGACCACTATCATCGTTACAAGGAAGATGTCAAATTAATGGCAGAAATGGGATTAAAAACGTATCGTTTCTCTATTGCCTGGACAAGAATCTATCCTAATGGAAATGGTGAAGTGAATGAAGCTGGGCTTCAATTCTATGATAATTTAATTAATGAATTATTAAAATATGGTATTGAACCAATGGTAACAGTTTATCACTGGGATATGCCTCAAGCTTTAGAAGACCAATATCATGGTTGGGAAAGTCGTCAGATTGTTGATGATTATGTGAACTATGCCAAGACACTTTTTGAAAGATATGGAGATCGTGTCAAATACTGGATTACAATGAACGAACAAAATATCTTTACATCATTTGGATGGTTAAAAGGTATGCATCCACCAGGAAAAGAAAACGATATGAAAACATTCTATCAGGTTAACCATCATGCCAATATGGCACATGCAAAGACAGTTTTGGCTTTAAAAGAAATGTATCCTGACGCCAAAGTTGGTGCTTCATTTGCTTACAGTCCATGTTATGCATATGATAGAAAACCTGAAAATGCTATGGCTAAAGCTGATTATGATGATTTACAAAATTATTGGTGGATGGATATCTATGCTTATGGTCGTTATCCAAGAAGTGCTTGGGCATATTTAGAAAGTCAAGGAGTCACTCCACAAATGGAAGATGGCGATGAAGACATTTTGAAAAAAGCTGCTGCATTAGTTGACTTTATGGGTGTGAATTATTATCAGACATGTGTGGCTGAATATAATGACATCAATGGTGTTGGTATGACAAATACAATGAACAACACAGGTGAAAAAGGAACAGCTCAAGTTCAAGGTGTACCAGGATTATATAAGAATCCGGCAAATGATTTCTTGCCAACAACTGACTGGGATTGGACAATAGATCCAATGGGAATCAGAATGTGCTGTCGTGATATTACTTCACGTTATGATTTACCTGTTGTGATTTCAGAAAATGGTTTAGGAGCTTTTGATAAAGTTGAAGATGGACAGGTTCATGATCCATATCGTATTGCTTATTTAAAAGCACATATTGAAGAATTAAAGAAAGCTATTGATGATGGATGTCGTGTTTTAGCTTATTGTACATGGTCATATACAGATTTATTAAGCTGGTTAAATGGATATCAGAAACGTTATGGATTTGTATATGTTGATAGAGAAGAAGATGAAAATTCTGGAACATTGAATAGAATTCCAAAGGATTCTTATTATTGGTATAAAAAAGTCATCGAAACAAACGGTGAAGAATTATAGGATGAAGAAGGTATATATCATTTCATGATACATACCTTTTTTTAACCACTTACTTCATCATATAGACCACTTAGGTGATAGCTATTTACTTTTCCTTTCATGATGTTTATATTAAAGATGTCGAAGGAGATTAATTATGAAAGTCAAAATAGAAATGGATGAAAGTTTAGAAGATATTGAAGTGGTTATCAAGACACCGGTTATGAATGAAAGAGTTCAGCAAGTCCAAGCAACATTATTTGATTTTTCTAAAAAACAGGCAGTTATTGTTTTTTATAAGGGTTCTGTTGAATATTATTTATCGTTGAATGATATATTGTTTTTTGAAACAGATGAAAAGAATGTTCGTGCGCATACCTGTGATGATCTATATCAAGTAAAATATAAATTATATGAACTTGAAGAAATATTACCTGGTCATTTCATGAGAGTTTCTAAATCCACGATTTTAAATCTTCAAAAGATTTATGCACTTCATAAAACAATATCAAGTCCATGTCTGATAGAATTTGCGAATACTTCCAAACAAGTCTATGTATCAAGACATTATTACAGACCACTTCGATCAAGATTAGAGGAAAAGAGGTTATAAAATGAAAAAGAATAGAATATTTTGGGGTGTATTATTCATCGCTTTAGCAGTTTTTTTAATTATTTCACAATTAGGTATTTTAGATATTCATATAAGTATTTGGACATTGATATTGACAATCTTCTTTGGTGTATCTGCTTTTTGGAGTTTGTTTCATAAAGAAGTCACTGGTTTCTTATTTTCTATTGCTTTTCTTATTATTATTTATGATAAGCCTTTAGGATTAGAAGCCATTACACCATGGACAGTTCTTTTAGCTGCATTATTAGCAAGTATAGGATGGCATTTCTTATTTCCCTCATCAAAGAAACATTCACGTCATTTTCAAAATATAAATCAAAAGACAATGCAGGAAACAAATATATCCATTGAAGAAAATATGAGTAGCTGTATTCGTTATATTGATTCTCAAGAGATTGAAAATGTAAGTATAACAAATCGTGCTGGGGTAGTTAAAGTTTATTTTCATCAAGCTGATATGAAGTATCAAAACATTGATTTTCATTTGTATGTGACTTGTGGAATGTTGGAATTATATATTCCCCGTACATGGAAAGTGATAGATGACACTGATAATTTATTTTCTCATGTTTCAATTGAAGAAATGAATAGTGATTTGATTGAACATTGTATCACATTAAAAGGGAAAGTTCATTTTTCAGAAATTAAGATCTCTTATTTATAGCTATAATTTTGGTACATACCTTTTTATCTTATGTTTTTGCATGGTTATTTTTAAAATTAAACACACCAACTTGGTTATTGGAATGAATCGAAAGTGAAAAACTTTGAAGAAAGACAGACAATAAGAGAAAGTATATTATCAAATATTCATTTTAAGAATACATTGAAACATAAATAGCTATATGTTAATATAACCAAAATAAGTATTTGGAGATAGTATGAAAATAAGGATGTTTGATGATGAAGAATAAATAGGAGAATATATGAAAAAAACATAAAGAATTTTATTTGTGAATTATGCAGTCGTTTTATTTATTCCTCAGTTTGCACAAGCAGGAATCAAAGATTTTCAAAATAAAGTTTATGCAGAAAATCAACTGGATCATGTCATGACAATTCAAATTGATCAAAATATTAAAACAAAAAATTCTCAAGATGTTTTAGACAATATTAAGGATGTTATGAATGAATATCATTCTAGCATCTTTTTTACTAAGAAAGATTATAACCATTATTATAAGTATATTTATACAAATGATAATGATTATTTTGATGTTTTGGGAATAAAAGAATATCAATCTGTTGAACTTTTACAATATCAATATCAATTAGATATCTATCCATTAGATCAAATAATAGAAAATGATTCATTTAATGGAGAAGCCAGAATTGTTTCTCATCAAGATAATACAAAGCAAATTAAAGAATCATTAGAGAAAGTTTTAGATATAGATATCAATACTGTAAGTCATGATAATAGTTCAATAGATTCTATGCCTTTTGTTATAATGGTTATCTTTGCATTTACAGTTTTATTATTAATTATCATTATTTATGATCAGTATCAAAAATATAAACTTTTTTCTATAAAAAAAGCTTCATGGTTATTCTCATGGTGATATTTGGTTAGATGAAATTAGTCATATTTTAATAGATTATAGTTGTATTCTCTTTCCCTGTTATACAATATTAAGTCTGATAATGACACAAAAATTCAATAGTGATGTTATTCATTTTATTTTATCTGGTTATCAAACAATTATTATTTCTATGGTTTTAATTTTTGTCTTTTCATCATTTGTTATTCTTGTTTTTAGTCGTGTCAAAGTTATCGATTATTTAAAAGGAAAACATATTTCCAATACGTTTTTATATTTTAATCAATTCATCTTGTTTCTTTTAATCACAATAGGTATTTTTTTATCATTGAGTGCAACAAATTATGTAGAATCAATTCTTTCAAGAATGAATAATACAATGCAATGGGAAACAACAAAGGATTATTATATTATACCAGCCATTCAACAAACCGAAGATGGAGATACTATTGCTCAATCAGCATGGCTTAAAAATACAAAGAAGGCATTTATAGAACCTAATCGTCATGAGGCAATATATGCCGATTTTAATGATTTTATCAATGATGGAAGCATTGAGGAAGGATATTATTATCAAGGAGCAGTTGCCTATGTGAATAATGAGTATTTAAAAGTCAATAACATTGTAGATGCTCAAGGGAAGCTCATACAGATAGATGAAAAAGAAGAAAGCCAGGTTTTGTTAATTCCTGATAATCATATGTATGATGAAAAAAAGTTAGTAGATGATGTGAAGAATATAGGTTATCAGAAAAATGATGATGTAATCTTTGTATATTATAAAAGTGGGCAAGGCTTCTTTAGCTATAATTCTAAAGTCATTAATCAGCATACAAATACTTTAGAGAATATTGTATTATCAGTACGTACAGAAAATAATGGAGATGATATTGATTATGATCGCATCATGGGATATAAGGGAAATCCATTAAAAATAAAGGTATCACAAAAAAAGGAACTCATGTCTTTACTCCAGAAATATGGGTTAGACAAGTATCCAGTACAAGTGATATCTGCCTATGATGATATGGCTGAGTTGAATCATAATGAGATGATGGCAGCTGTTTGTCTAATCGCAACGATTGGTTTGATTCTTATTTTTGTTGGTAAAGCTGTAGAACAAGGGCTTTATTGTTTTGTGCATAAAAATAAAAAATTGATTGCAGTGAAGAAATTACACGGATTTTCTTTGTTTAAGCAATATCATCAGTATTTTATATTCAATGTCATGATGTATGTTTTGATTGCAAGAATATTTATGGGATTACAATATCATATGGGTATGGTGATATTCCTTATCGGACTTATCGTCTTATTCTGGATTTTTATATTTATGAAAACAGTAATAAAATCAAAAAAATATTATATATCCTCAATTTTGAAAGGAGAATGATGATGATTGAAATAAAAAATATAACGAAAGCTTATGATGAAAATGTCATTTTTCAAAATTATAATCTAAAAATAAAAAAAGGAAGCATGAATGCAATTGTTGGAAAAAGTGGGAGTGGTAAGACGACGCTTTTGAATATCATGGGATTATTGGAAGATAGTGATCAGGGCGATGTTTATATTGCTGGAAAACCAGTAGCTTTTCAATCACAGGATGCTGTGTTCGCTTTACGTTATCAAATATCATATCTTTTTCAAAACTTTGCATTAATAGAATCTATGAATATTATAGATAATTTAATGATTGCTTTAGAATATAAAGATTTAAAAAAGAAAGAAAAGATTCAATGTATAAAAGAAGCATTAAAACAGGTAGGATTAGAAGGTATAGAAAAACGAAAAGTCTATACATTATCTGGTGGACAACAGCAACGTGTTGCACTCGCAAGAGTCATCATTAAAGATGCTCCTATCATATTATGTGATGAACCTACGGGTTCACTAGATAAAGACAATACACAAGATATCATCAATATTTTAAAGGAAATGAAACAGCAAGATAAAACGGTGATTATTGTCACACATGATCAGTCCATAGCTCAACAATGTGATAGAGTGATTCAATTGTAATAGAGTATTTGTATTTTCCATTTTAGAGTTTAGCTATTTATCCAGTATCAGGGAGCTAAGCTCTTTATTTTTCCATGTCTGTTTTAAAAATTGAGCAACCCCATCTTGATCATTGGAAGGGATGATTTGAGTAGCAATCGCTTTTAATTTTTCATGTGCATTATCTACTGCATAAGCTTCATTCGCTAATTGAAACATCTCAATATCATTTTCTCCATCTCCAAAAACAACAAGACGATCATAATGATAAATATGTTTTAATTGTTCAATAGCATGTGCTTTAGATGTTCCTTGAGGCATAATTTCAAGCCATTGTTGATTTGTATAAATATCTTTTTGGAATAAACAATGATATTGTTTTTGATAGTATGCATAAAACGGTTTGAGCTTATCTGTTTCATCAATCAATGTGACATAAAAAATTTGACCAACATAAAAGTCTTTGAGATGATGAATGATCCTGATGCGTGGATCACCTTTTCTAGACTCGATAAACTCAAGCATTCCAGGTGTGCACTTTTCTGGAATAAAAGAAAATTTTTCTTCACCGTCAATAAACGCATAGACAATCGGATAAAGATGATTGTTTAAAAAAGGATCTAAAAGCAGATGAATATCTTCCTGGAAACAATGTGATAATAAGATCTCACCTGATACATTATCTCGAATACAGGCACCATTATAAACAATTAAAGGAAAAGGCGCCTGTAATCCTTGTGTGACTTTCTTAGCTGTCTGATAAGATCTGGCTGTTGCATAAGAAAATAACATACCCTCATCAACAAGTTGATTAATCGTTTCAATCGTATAAGTTGATAGTGTTTGATTTGAGTTTAATAAAGTTCCATCTAAATCAGATACATAAAGTGTTGTCATGAAAAATCACCTCTATAAATAGTTTAATGAATATATTCATGATGAACAAGTATTTTTATAAAAATATGGTATAATGACAAAGTAAAGAGAGGTTTTATCATGAATGTAAAAATACGTACTATTTTGATGAATGCGATGCTTACCTGTATATATGCAGTGCTGACTTTCATATGTGCTCCTTTTTCTTATGGGGCTATCCAATTTCGCTTAGCAGAAATACTAATGTTTCTTGCTTTTTATAATCGACGTTTCATACCCGGATTAGTGATTGGTTGTCTTTTGGCTAATGCCTTTTCTCCAATGGGTATTTATGATGTTATATTTGGCACATCAGCAACTTTATTGACATGTTTATCCTTTACAAGGATATCACATTTATGGATGGGTGTTTGTTTAGGTGCATTGTTTAATGGTATAATTGTTGGAGCAGAACTGTATTTTCTTTTAGACCTACCATTTTTATTAAATGCAGGATATGTATTCATTGGTGAAGTTATTGTCTTAATGATAGGTGCAGGTGTTTTTAAAGTTCTAGAGAAAAATCAAGTTTTCATGAAAATATATATGAATTAGAGCCATAAAAAGTTCATAATCATAAGGTAAACTAAATCGTGAGGTGGTAATATTGAAGACATCAATAAAAATGCGTGATTTGACGCTAAAGAATATATTAATTATTTTGACTTATGGTGCGATTCTGGTTTTAGGTGTTATTTATTTTGAAGATGTTTTTTCTTATCTAGGGAACTTGATTGGGATTATTCAGCCATTTATCATAGGATTTGTTTTAGCTTTTATTTTCAATATCCCTATGAAATTTTTAGAAAAGAAATTACCTATATCAAATGAAAAAAGAAAGAAAACTATTTCAGCTATCCTAGCCATATTATTAATTATCCTTGTTTTGGTTATTGTGATGATTGTTGTTATTCCTCAAGTTGTTGAAAATATTAGAACTCTTATAGATAATTTACCAGATATTTTTGCTCAAGCAGAAGAATGGTTGAATTATCTATTTGAAGAAATTCGTTTATCACCAGAACTTCTTGAAAAAATTAATGATTTTCAAAATCATTTTACACAGACATTTCTCTCCACTCTAACAACTTGGGTGCCTAATATTGCTTTAGGTGTTTCACACATGACATCAAGTTTAATCAATGTGTTTATGGGATTTGTGATGGCTGTTTATATGTTGTTTTCTAAAGATAAATTGATTCGACAAGTCAAAAAGTTTGCCAGAGCGATTTTTAATGAAAAACATTATCAATATATCAAAGAAGTTGTTTCTTTGACAGGGACAACATTTGAAAACTTTTTAGCTGGGCAATTAACGGAGTCTGTTATTATCGGAGTTCTCTGTTATATTGGATGTATGATTTTGGGTATTCCTTATGCCTCTATTGCAGCTATTGTGATTGGTTTTACCAATATTATTCCTTATTTTGGACCAATTATTGGAGCTGTGATTTCTTCGGTATTAATTGTTTTTGTATCACCTGTCAAAGCTTTGATATTTCTTGTTTTTAGTACCCTATTACAACAGTTTGAATCTAACTTGATTTATCCTCATGTTGTTGGAAGTTCTGTAGGATTATCAGCTTTATGGGTGTTGTTTGCTGTCAGTGTTGGTGGAGGAATGTTTGGGATACCGGGTATGGTGTTTGGATTACCGACTTTCTCTGTAATTTATGAATTACTTAGAAGATGGACAAATGAACGTTTAAAAAGAAAGCAACAAATGAAGAAAAAGGAGGAACAAATATAAATATTTGTAGAGTAGAATTTTAATGGAGAAAACAAAATAATCTGTTTTCTCTTTTTATTTATAGTATAATAAAAATAGTAGAAATGGAGGTATAACAAATGGGATTTAGAAAAGATTTTTTATGGGGTGGTGCCATTGCTGCCCATCAAGCTGAAGGAGCATGGAATGAAGGTGGAAAAGGTGTCAGTGTGGCTGATGTCATGACAGCTGGTTCTAATGGTGTAGCTCGTCGTATTACAAATGGTGTTATTGAAGGAGAAGATTATCCTAATCACGTAGGTATTGATTTTTATCATCATTATAAAGAAGATTTGGCTTTAATGGCTGAAATGGGATTTAAAGCGTTTAGAACATCTATCGCATGGACAAGAATTTTTCCAAATGGGGATGATGAACAACCAAATGAAGAAGGATTGAAATTCTATGATGACTTATTTGATGAAATGCATCGTTTAGGTATTGAACCAATTGTCACTTTATCACATTTTGAAATGCCATATCATTTGGCTGAAAAATACAATGGATTTATGGATCGTAGATGTATTGACTTCTTTGTGAAATATGCCAAAGTATGTTTTGAAAGATATAAAGGAAAAGTTAAATATTGGATGACTTTTAATGAAATCAATAATCAGGCTGAATGGCACGCTATGGGGGCACATCATCTTGTACAGGAAGGAGCTGTCTTAGTCAAAGAGGGTGACGATATTGAATATATGATGTATAAATCTGCTCATCATGAATTGGTTGCCAGTGCATTGGCTGTAAAAGCAGCTCATGAAATTGATCCAGATGCGAAAGTTGGGTGTATGATTGGTATGAATGGTGTTTATCCAGCAACATGTAATCCTGAGGATATTTTAAATGCTCAACAGGCTATGCATCAAAAATATTGGTATGTAGAAGTTCATGCCAGAGGACATTATCCTAAACATATCTTAAAGAAATTTGAAAGAAAAGGATATGAAAACTTTATTTTACCAGAAGATGAAGAAGCATTGGCTCAAGGAAAAGTAGATTATATTGGATTCTCTTATTACATGAGTTTTGCTACAAAATATACTGGAAGATATGGTCGTTCATTTGATTTTTCTGAAGAAGATTATGTAAGAAATACATATCTCAAAGCCAGTGACTGGGGATGGCAAATTGATCCCGTTGGTTTAAGATGGTGTCTAAACTGGTTTAATGATCGTTTTGAATTACCAATGATGATTGTTGAAAATGGTTTTGGTGCTTATGATAAATATATTGATGATAATGATCAATATGTTGTCGATGATCAGTATCGTATTGATTACTTGGCAGCACATATTGCAGCTATGAAAGAAGCCGTTGATTATGATGGTGTTGATTTATTAGGATATACAATGTGGGCACCTATTGATATCGTTTCAGCTTCTACAGGTGAATATGATAAACGTTATGGATTTATCTATGTCAACTACAATAATGCCCATGAAGGAGATTTCTCAAGAGCGAAAAAGAAATCATTCTATTGGTATAAACATGTGATTGAAACAAATGGAGAAGAATTATAAAAGTGTTGTTATGCAACACTTTTGTTTGTGAGGATCAAAATGGATTTTGAAATTGTAGAGGCAACAAAAGAAGATGCAAAAGATATACTGGCATTAACCAAAATATGTGGAAAAGAAACAAATTATTTAAGTTATGGCAGTGAAGGCATTGGACTTTCTCTTGAACAGGAAATGGCTTTTCTTGATAATGTTGCTCATTCTTTAAAAGATGTTTTCTATGTTGTTAAAATGAAAGATGAAATTGTTGGGATGGGTTCTTATATAACTTTTTCATCACCAAGAATGTCCCATCGTGGGGAAATAGGTCTATGTATTCGTCAATCAGCATGGCATTTAGGCATTGGACATGCTTTGATGGATCGATTGCTTGACTTTGCTAAAAATCAGGCAAAAGCCGATCTTGTTTCTTTAGAAGTATGTCATGATAATAGACGTGCTATTTCTTTATACCAGCATTATGGTTTTCAAAAGATAGGGACTTTTGAAGGATTCTTTAAAATTGATGATAAGCTGATTGATTATGATATCATGTTATTAAAATTAGAAAAAAGTTCATGAAATCTCATGAACTTTTTAAATGGCTCTTGTATATTCTTTTAACCAATCTTTTTCTTTATCTGTAAGATAAGGAGATATTTTTTCATAAACTTCTTGATGATATTGATTGAGCCAGTTCTTTTCTTTTGGTGATAACAGACTCACTTCTACAGCATCTAAATCAATAGGAACAAATGTTAATGGTTCAAAATGTAAGAACTGTCCATACTCATTTTCTGTTCCTTTCACACAAAGAAGTTCATTTTCAATACGAATTCCATATTGTCCTTCTAAATAAATACCTGGCTCATCTGTAATATTCATACCCGGTTCTAAAGTGATGTTTTCTGATAAACTACGTAATTTATAACGGAAGCCTTGAGGTCCTTCGTGAACATTTAATAAATGACCGACACCATGTCCAGTACCACATTGGTAATCAATATCTTCACTCCACATAGGGCTTCTTGCTAAAATGTCTAAACTTTGTCCTGTACATCCATATAAGAAATGAGCATTTTGTAAAGTTAACATTCCTTGTAAAACCATTGTAAAGTGTTTCTTTTGCATGTCAGTAATATGTCCTAAAACAAATGTTCTTGTAATGTCTGTCGTTCCATCCATATATTGACCACCACTATCAATCAACAACATACCATCTTGATCGAGTGTAGTATATTGATTTTCTGTTGGATGATAATGCATTAAAGCGGCGTTGTCTTTCCATGCACAAATAGTTGTAAAGCTTGGTTCAATAAATAAATCTTGTTGTTGTCTAAACTGTAAAACTTGATGAGAAATACTCATTTCATCCATTGGTATCTTGCCATAATTCTTTTTTAACCAATACATGAATTTTGTCATCGCAACACCATCTTTAATATGCGCATTTTTAGAATTTTCTATTTCAACATCATTTTTAATAGCTTTCATCATTTGTGATGGATTCATCTGATTAACAATTTCACAATCAAGACATTGATATAAAGCATAATTGATATGAGCCTGACTTAATAAGACACGTCCTTTTAATTGACGTGCATCTTGATAAATATCAAGATATTCTTTAATGATGACATTTTCTTTTTGGAATGCTTTGACCATTTCTAAATCATAACTTCCTTTTTGAAGATATAAATAAGACTGATCAAGAGTAATCAAAGCAAAGGCTAATACAGTTGGTGAACAAGGAATATCATTGCCACGAATATTGAATGTCCATGCTATATCATCAAGTGTTGTCATGATATGAGCATCACAGTGATGTTCTTTCATCACATCTACAATTTTTTCTATTTTTTGATGTGTTGATAAACCATGATATTGTATATCATATAAAAATGCTTTTTCACATGATCTTTGAGGACGATCTTTCCAATAATCTTCCATTAAATCAATACATTCAATATGATAAGGAACTTGAATCTCTTTTTCCATATCCAATACAAATTGACAAGTCATTGTTTGTCCATCAAAAGCAATTGTGTCTTGCTTTTGAACATGGTCTTTTAAAAACTCCAATAAAGTAGGAACACCCTTTTGACCAGACTTCATTAATGTAATACCTTCATATAATTCCTTAGCTGCCTGAATGAAATAACGTCCATCAGTCCAAAGGTAAGCTTCATCTTGCATAACAAGTAATGTTCCAGCACTACCAGTAAAGCCACTTAAATAAGCACGTGCCTGATAATAGTCACCTACAGTTTCAGACTGATGATCATCATCAGTAGGAACAATATAAAATTGAATATTTTTATCTTTTAATAATTGTTGAAAATCCTTTATCATTATGAACACCCCTATAATACTTTAGCACAATCTTTACATTTTGTAAGTAAAAATGTGTTAAAAAAGATAGTAATCTTTATTTGTGATTTCTCGTTGATAAAAAATGAGGCCAGTCATCTATAAAATGATTTTCCTTGGGCCTTTATAAAAGCATGAATAGAGAAAATTCATGACATGAAGAAAGTGATTTACCTGTTTATGAGGAAATCTCATATAAAAAATCTAACCATAGAAAATCTGTTGGTTAGATTTGATTTTTTATATATTGAAAGTTAATTGTATATCTTTTATTTGAGTAATACAGGTTTTTCTTTGTTGAGAACAAATTCTAATGTGTAGAGAGGGTAATAGCACACATTTTGAGAATTTTCGCCAATATTTTTTTGAGAAAATTTAAAAGCGAATGAAGGTTTATACGTCTTA
This sequence comes from Massiliimicrobium timonense, assembly GCF_002160865.1. GTDB lineage: Bacteria > Bacillota_I > Bacilli_A > Erysipelotrichales > Coprobacillaceae > Allocoprobacillus. The sequence goes on along the minus strand of NZ_NFLJ01000040.1, from coordinate 1,796 downwards.
ATAAAATTATGAAATGATGTTGATACAGTGTTACGTGATGATTTCACTTCAATAGGGGTAACATTGCCCTGATAATAAATGACAAAATCAATTTCCTGAGATTGAGATGGTTCAAAGTAATAGGAATCTTTCTTTTTGGAGTGAAGAATCTGTGCAATAACATTTTCATATAAAGCACCCTTGAAATGCTCTAAATTTCCACTGATGAATGCTTTGATGACAGCCTCATCAAATTGGGACACAAGAAGACCGGTATCAGCCATATAGACTTTAAATATATTCGGTTCCTTATTGATTTCTAATGGAATCTCTGGAGTTTTCAATCTATATGTTTTGATAATAAGTCCACTGTCTTTCAACCAATCAAGACTGGATTCATAATAGCGAGCATTTCCACCTTTTTTAATGAGCTTATATTGAAACTTTTTATTTTCTTTAGCTAACTGAAGTGGAATAGAATCATAACATTCTCTTGCTTTTATTCTTTCAGAACCATGAGCATATTTAAGCATATCGTTTTTATAATCATCGACGATTTGTCTTTGAATAAGTAGTGCTTCTCTGTATGATTTTGTTTGAAAATAGGTTTGAACAACTTCAGGCATACCACCGATAATGATATAGTCCTTAAAGAACTGATTAAATTTTTCATGAATGCTAATAGGAATAGGCTTGTTGTTTTCAATAGATTGATAAATTGTATCTATAATAGATGGATTAACTCCCATAGCATCTACAAATTCTAAAAAAGTCAGGGGATACATATCCCATGTTTCAACGTAACCAACTGGGAAAGACGAACTTGATGCTACTGCAACACCAAGCATACTTCCAGAGCAAATAATATCACAAGGAAAATCTTCAGACAGGAATTTCAAAGCTGTGAAAGCATCTCCACATGCTTGAATTTCATCTAAGAAAAGCAAAGTATCATTATCAAATTGAATATCCATATATGTTAATTCAAAGTATTGCAGTAAATCATGAGCAGTTTTTGTCTGTTTGAAAAGTTCTTGAAATTCATGATCTCTTTCAAAATTGATTTCAACCAGATTTTTGTAGTTGTTTTTGGCAAATTCTCTAATGATATAAGTCTTCCCGTTATGTAAAGCTTTACATAAACGAAATAATGTAAAGTTAGAAATAATGTAAAGTATAAGCTAAAACCCTAGTGTTTATAAGGAAATTAACTGAAATTACTTTACATTATTTTTTTATTATTCAATACTTCTTTTGTGAGATTAAATCACAGAAGGAGGTCTATTATGGACAGATTAACAATTTTAGAGTGCGCTGATCAGTTGATTGAAATCATGCGTACAAAACATTACAGTGAGTCAAGTATATTGAGTTATCAAAAGTGTTTCACTGATTTTTATGCTTATTCAAAAGAAAAAGGAAAGGAATATTTTGAAGAAGTACTTGCGATAGAATATGCAAGCTCTGTTACCGGACTAGAATTAAAAGACTTGGCGCAGTATAACAAAAACACTAAAAAATATATCGTGCTTTTAAGATCATTACGTATTCTAGGTGAATATTCTTTGACTAGAACCTTCACTTCTCGATTTTCTAAATTCCATGAACCCGTTGAAGAATATCCATATTGGAATCATATATATGATTCCTCAGGCTGTTGACAAAGTAAAAAGTCAACAGCTTTTAGTTTTCAAATAAAAAAATATATGGTATTATATCTATTGTCGTGGATGACTTCGTTCCAAATATGCAAATTTTGAGGCTCCACGACTTTTTATTTTACCACTATATCATGAAAATATGGTATAATGTAAATG
>NZ_NFLJ01000004.1 GCF_002160865.1 Massiliimicrobium timonense | reverse complement strand
TCCCCTCGCATACTATCTAAGATAAGTTGTATTAACATATAAATGTAGCGCCGTATACGAGACCCGTACGTACGGTGCAATGAGAGGGGCGAAGATTAATTTCTTCCCTCTACTCTATTATGTGTCAGTCATAGCATGAATTGAGTTGAAGATAAACCAACAACAGATAGTTATTACCAAGTGTAGTAAGCCACAAATCGTTGACGGTGATGTTGAGGATGAAGTTACTTTGACAAACTGATGTAAAAGGTAAAGTAAACTAAGATAATAAATCAGAACGTTGTGAAAGAAACATGATTCATAAATTATTCTACGAGTTCTTGTGGACGAGGCATCCTAGTAAATTGATAATAGTCTCAATGAAGAAATTACAACAAAAAGTCATAATACTGAAGAACAGAAGTTATAAAATGAAAATTACTATAAGCGAAGATGATATAGCTTGAATATGGAGATAATCTAGAAATTTTTCTTCAGTCTTATATATATGTTATTTGAATTTGTTTATATATAAATTATTATATCTGATAAGAACAAATTTATTCCTTTGTGTTTAGAATATTTTATTAATCATTATTATGGTAAAAATTGGAATGTATACTATTTATTAGAATTGAGATTCATTTGATTGTTTGAGAAATTGTTTATATAGTAAAGTCACTATTTTTGAAATAGATTTGGCAATCTGTCTGATATACTTTTTCAAATTCTTTTAAATTATTTTGGATTTTAAATATGCTTTTACTATTATCTAAGTATTCTTTAGCTTTATCATATTTTTTTAACATACATAGGCAACAAGCAGAATTATAATATAGATAAGGTAAAATTATGAATTTATTTTTGTTTCTGCAAAATTGTATTGCTTCTTCGCTATAGATTAAAGAGTTGATATAATCTTTATTATAGAGAAATATCGTACTTAAGTTGTATATAATTTTTGGGTACATATAGTCAAAGGTTTCTTCATCAACAAAATTATTCTTATTTTCTTTTAAATATAGCAGTATTTCCTGCCATTTTGGATCATTTAAAGAAAAACAACATAAGGAATAGTCAATTAAAATCTCTACTTGTTCTTTGGTTAAATGAAATTGGTTATATTTTTGTATTGAATATCCTGATAGTTCAAATGCTTGTTCTAATAAGCGTTTTGCTGGTTCAAAGTTATGATTGTTTTGAGCTTCAATAATAGCAAGGATATGAGTGGCTAATTGTTTATATTTATCAAATTCTTTTAACTTTTTGTTGAAAATGATTGATTGGTATAATTTTGACAATTCATTGTAATTTCTTTTTTGTCTTATGATTTCAAATTGATCATAATAGGCATCCAATTCTAACAAAGGTTTTTCTTTGCTTAATTGTATGATTTTATCAAAACTGATATCTAGTTTTATACAGCATAATACAAGTATATCTATTTTTATATTTTCTTTGCCATTACACATTCTATTGAAATGAGAATAGTCATAAATTCCTTCAATCAATTGAGATTGAGATATTCCTTTATGATAGGCTATGTCTAATATGATTTGTAAGGCTTTCTTCTTATCAAAAAATTCATTCATTAAATAGTCACCCTTTTCTTTCATTAAAAATACTAAAAAGAATTATAATATTTTTTGTTATAAATTGCATTAAAAATAATTGCATAAGGATGTTTTTAATTGTGAAATATCTTGTATTTGATATAATATGATTGTTATCGTTCCTCCTCTTGAAAGGAGGTGATACAATGTTGTTTAACTTAGTTTTATCTGTCGTGGCAGGTATAATTGCATATTATATTTGTAAATGGATAGACAGAAATATAAAGCGATAACTATCCTAGTGTTAAGTTCACTATAAAAACTAGAAAAGGTAAGGAGTAGCGTTCCTTACCTTTTTGCATTGATACAATGCTGTTTAACTTACGAGTCAATTATAACATTAGCTTGACTCTATTTCAAGTATATAACAAATGAATCATATTTATACATTTAAACTAGATGCATCCACTTACATATTTTCTATAAATTATCTAACTCTTTTATGGAATAAAAAAAGCATAACTTTATGATCAATAGTCATGAGTTGTTTCGTATTATCATATCATAAATTTATGCTTATATTTATATTGTTAATTCGTTGGAAATTCAAATTATCTTGATTTTATCACTATTTATTACGAGGTTTCATCTGTGGGAACAAGATAACTTCTTGGATAGATTCTTGACCAGTTAATAACATCACTAGTCTATCAATACCCATACCCATTCCTCCTGTTGGTGGTAATCCGTATTCCAATGCTTCTACATAATCTAAATCCATTTCGTTGGCTTCGTCATTTCCAAGTTCTTTTTCTTTTAACTGATTTGCAAATCTTTCATATTGATCATCAGGATCGTTTAATTCATTGAATGCATTAGCATATTCATTACCACAAATAAATAATTCAAATCTTTGTGTAAAACGAGGGTCTTCTGGATTCTTTCTAGCAAGTGGAGAAATTTCTACAGGATGACCATAAACAAATGTTGGTTCAACAATTGTTTCTTCCACATATTTTTCAAAGAATTCATTAATGATATGACCATATTCATAGTGTGGCTGTAATTCAATACCATGTTCCTTAGCTAATTGTTTTGCATCTTCAAAAGTCATATCTCCTGCAAAATCAATACCTGTTTTTTCTTTAATAGCATCTGTCATAGAAATACGTTTAAATCCCGGTGCCAAAGAAAGTTGATGTCCTTTATATTCAATATCATATGTACCACAAACTTCTTTTGCTGCATTTGAAATAATTCCTTCTGTTAAATCCATCATGCCTTCCAAATCACTAAATGCTTTATAAACTTCAATAGTAGTAAATTCTGGATTATGTGTTCTATCCATACCTTCATTTCTAAATAAACGACCAATTTCATAAACGGCATCCATTCCACCAACAATTAATCTTTTTAAAGATAATTCCGTTGCAATTCTTAAATAATAATTGATATCTAAAGTATTGTGATGTGTAATGAATGGACGAGCAGAAGCACCACCTAAGATAGGGTTTAATACAGGTGTTTCTACTTCGGTATAACCAAGATTATCAAGATAATGTTGAATAGAACGAATAATCTTTGGTCTTGTAAAAGCAATCTTTCTAGCTTCTTCATTCATAATTAAATCAACATATCTTCTTCTATATCTTTCTTCAATATCGCTTAAACCATGATATTTTTCTGGTAAAGGACGTAATGCTTTTGTTAAGTGAATATACTCAGAAGCCTTAACAGATAATTCTCCCGTATTTGTGACAAAAACAGTTCCAATAATACCTACAATATCCCCAATATCACTTTTAATTAAAACTTCATAATTTTCTTCACCAATAACATCTTTTCTAACATAAATCTGAATTTGTCCTTCTTTATCTTGAATATGCATAAAGCATACTTTACCTTTACGACGTTTTGTCATAATTCTTCCAGCAACTTTGACTTCAATAGCTGCTTCTTCTAATTCTTCATGTGTTTTTCCTGCATATTTTTCTTTAATATCTTTTGAAAAAACAGTAACATCAAATCTTTGTCCAAAAGGATCAATACCTCTTTCTCTTAAAAAATCAAGTTTTTCACGTCTAACTAATTCTTGTTCACTAAATTGTCTTTCTTCCATATTTATCTCCTTCCTAATAAAAAAACTCCCATCCACAAGGGACGAGAGATTACCGTGTTACCACCCTATTTTATTTATGTATCACTACATAAACCTTATCAACTCCTATCAGAGTCTAGCCTGTAACGTGGCACACGTTATTTTATCACTTACGATCCAAAATACAGCTCCTAGTCTTTTTTCATTGTTATTATTATCATCCATTTCCACCCACAGGACTCTCTAGTCATACATCATAACAATTACTCCTCTATTCATCGCCTTTTTTCTATACGCATGTATTATATAAATAAACATATTTAATGTCAAGAGATATTCATTTTTAAGAACAGTGTTTGTTATGAATGAAAGAAAATGTTAGAATATAAAGGGGTGAAAGCATGTATAATCAGACATATTATCAATCTCCATTAGGGAGGTTATTGCTAGTGAGTTATGAAGATTGTTTAGTAGGTTTGTGGATAGAAGGGCAAAAATATTATATGGGAAAAATAAAAGAAAGACCTGTATCAAAGGAAACAGTTATTTTAAGAGAAACAAAAAAGTGGCTAGATGAATATTTTGATGGTTGCAATCCTTCTATTAGTAGATTAAAAATAGCACCAGAAGGCACAGAGTTTCAAAAAAGAGTCTGGCGAATATTGTGTGATATACCTTATGGACAAACAACAACATATAAAGCTATTGCTCAAACAATAGCCAAACAAATGAATAAATCGTCAATGTCTGCTCAAGCAGTAGGTAGTGCTGTTGGACATAATCCTATCTCTATTATTATTCCATGTCATAGAGTCGTTGGAACGAATGGGAGTTTGACAGGATATGCTGGGGGACTTGAAAGAAAAAGAATGTTACTTGCATTAGAAAATATCAATTTGGATTCAATGAAATAAAAATCTATTTCCCGGGAAATATGTCGAAGATAATATAAAATGATAAATATATGAAAATGTTCATTTTTAATTCAAATTAAAGAGATTTAATAGTAGATATTCATAAATAAAGGGGATAGAAGAATGTTACAGATAAAAAATATACACAAGCGGTATAAAACAGGTGACTTAATTCAAAAAGCACTGGATGGTGTGAGTTTGAATTTAAGAGATAATGAATTTGTTGCAATATTAGGACCAAGTGGAAGTGGAAAGACAACGCTTTTGAATATTATTGGTGGGTTAGATCGTTATGATCAAGGTGATTTGATTATTAATGGAATATCTACAAAAAAATATAAAGATAGAGATTGGGATTCATATCGTAATCATACGATTGGGTTTGTATTTCAAAGCTATAATTTGATTCCCCATCAGACAGTTCTATCTAATGTTGAGTTAGCTTTAACAATATCTGGTATTTCTAAGGCGGAGCGACGTGAACGTGCCAAAAAAGCATTAGAGCAGGTAGGACTTGGTAATCAGGGACATAAAAAGCCAAATCAGATGTCTGGAGGACAAATGCAACGTGTCGCTATTGCAAGGGCATTAGTGAATGATCCAGATATTTTACTTGCTGATGAACCAACAGGAGCATTGGATAGTGATACAAGTGTTCAAGTTATGGAGCTTTTAAAAGAAGTCGCAAAAGATCGTCTGGTTGTTATGGTAACACATAACCCAGAGTTGGCTCAAGATTATGCAACACGTATTGTAGAATTGAAAGATGGAACGATTCGTAGTGATTCTCATCCATATCATGTAAGTGAAAATAAATTGGACAAACCAGAACATAAAAACATGGGTAAATCTTCAATGTCATTTTTAACAGCGTTATCTTTGAGTTTTAATAACTTGCGTACTAAAAAGGCCAGAACGATTTTAACATCTTTTGCGGGATCGATTGGTATTATTGGTATTGCTTTGATATTATCGCTTTCTAATGGCGTGAATCAATATATACAATCTATTGAAGAAGAAACGTTATCAGAATATCCTCTACAAATTCAAAGTACAGGTTTTGATATGACATCCATGATGGTGGATGTTCAAGATAATCAAAATGAAGAAAAACAAGAGGGCGATATTCAAGTATTACAGATGATTACGAATATGTTTTCTAAGATTGGTGCCAATGATTTGGCTTCTTTAAAACAATATTTAGATGAATCCAATACAAATATAAAACAATATACAAATGCTGTGGAATATACTTATAATGTATCACCACAAATTTATAATACAGATACAAAAGAAATACGACAAGTACATCCAGACCAATCTTTTCAATCTTTAGGTTTAGGGTCATCCAGCAGTGGAAACAGTATGATGTCAACAATGATGAGTACCGATGTTTTCTTTGAGATGCCTAGCGATAAGAGTCTATATGAAGATCAATATGATGTCAAAGCTGGGCGCTGGCCACAAAATTATAATGAATGTGTCCTTGTTTTAACAAAGAGTGGTAAAATTAATGATTTGATGTCTTATACATTAGGACTAAGGGATTTTGATGAATTAGATAAAATGGTAGAACAGTTTGCAAAAGAAGAAGATGTTGATGAAATAGAAAATAATCAGTCTTATTCTTATGAAGATGTCTTAAATAAAGAATTTAAACTTGTTAATGCGAGTGATTATTATCAGTATGATGAAAAATATGATCTTTATAAAGATAAAAGAGAAAATCATGATTATATGGAAAAATTAATTCAAAATGGAGAAACAATAAAGATTGTTGGTGTTGTTCAACCTTCTGAAAGTGCCTCTGCAACGATGTTGAAAACGGGAATTGGGTATCCTTATACATTAACAACACATATCATCGAACAGGCACAATCAAGTGATATAGTCAAAAAACAATTAGAAAATAAAGAAATAGATGTTTTAACTGGAAAACGTTTTGATGAAAAAGAAAATAAAGATTTTGATATGAATTCTTTATTTACAATTAATACACAAAAATTAAAAAGTGCTTTTACAATTGATGAAAGTCAATTAACAAAAGGTATGGGAAATCTAGATTTAAGTCAAATAAAATTAGATACGTCTTCCTTGCCTACTATTGATATGAATAATATTTTATCACAGTTAGATGTACAATTTTCAAGAGAACAGATTGAAACATTAAGCCAAGCTATTACAACAGATTTTCAAAAATATATGACAGAAAATAATTTGCTTGATCCAACTCAGGTGCAAACTTATTTTATGAATTATATAGCAACAAACCGTGCTCAAACATTACTTCAACAACAAATGATTCAGCTTTTACAAGAAAGTGGTTTAACAGATCAGTTTGCAACACTACTGCAAACGCAAATGCAATCTATAATTAGTCAATATACAACTCAAATGTCAAAATCTATTCAAGACCAGATCAATGCACAAATGACAAAACAGATGGGTACTTTAGCTCAAAATATGCAATCAGCTATCCAAATCAATCCTGATGTTTTTGCTGAATCTATTCAAATGAACATGGATGAAGAAGAATTATCAGAATTAATGATGTCTTTAATGACAACAGAAACTTCAACATATGAAAATAATTTAAAACTTTTGGGATATGCCAATTTTGATGAGCCAAGTGGAATTAATATTTATCCTAAAGATTTTGAAACAAAACAGAATGTGATTGATATTTTGGATAATTATAATGCCAAGATGGAAAAAACAGATGAAGATAAAGTTATTTCATATACTGACTATGTTGGAACATTGATGTCATCTGTAACAGATATTATTAATGTTATTAGTTATGTCTTAATAGCATTCGTAGCTATTTCATTGGTTGTATCTTCTATTATGATAGGGGTTATTACTTATATTAGTGTTTTGGAACGTCAAAAAGAAATAGGTATTTTACGTGCTATTGGAGCTTCGAAACGTAATATTTCACAAGTCTTTAATGCAGAAACATTTATTGTTGGTTTATTAGCAGGTGTTTTAGGAATTGTAATTACTTTATTATTGTTGATACCGGGTAATATGATTATTCATTCTATTGCTGGTAATATTGATGTGAGTGCATCGTTACCAGTAGTTGGAGGAGTGATTCTCATTGTTTTAAGTGTTATTCTTACACTTATTGGTGGTATTATTCCTTCAAAGAAAGCAGCGAAAAGTGATCCAGTATCTGCTTTACGTAGTGAATAGGGATAAGATAAATTCTTATCTCTTTTTATGCAATCATCAATATTAAGCTTTCTTTCAATCTTAGAAAAAATAAAAGGATAAAATGATTTTCTTGTATAATGAACATCATAGGGGGAAGTTTATGAGGTCTAAGTTATTATTTTTTGATGTAGATGGAACATTGGTTGATGGCAATAGAGGTATTTTAGAAATACCTGAAGGTGTTATTCATGAATTGAAAAGGATTCAAAAACAAGGACATAAAATATTGATTTGTTCAGGTAGACCTAAAGCCATGATGAATCAACATTTCTTGAAAGTCGGTTTTGATGGTTATGTTCTTGCAAACGGGGGATATGTAGAAATTGACGGTCAATCTATCTTTGAGGGTTGTATGGATTATGATTTATGTATACAGACAGTACAGATGTTAGAGGATTTAAAATGTGATTATATGATTGAAACAGCAAATTCTATTTATATTGATCATAGTTTTCAAGAACTTTATCAATTTTTCTCTACGAGAGGTTTTAAAGAGATGTTTAAACGTGATTTTGATAAAGATGAAGTTTTAAAAAGAACCATTAAAATTGAAGCTAATGTTACAAATAAAGATAAAGCACAAATAGAACAATATATTAAAGAAAGATTTAGTTGTGTTATCCATCATGATGAACATGGCAGTGAAAATGCTTTTGAGTTCTTTTCTCCAACTGTTTCAAAAGCTGTAGGTATTCAAAAAGTATTAGATTATTATCACATGAGTCGCCATGAAACTTATGCCTTTGGAGATGGAGTCAACGATTTAGAAATGTTTGAATATTGTGAAGTGGGTGTCGCAATGGGCAATGCAGTTGAATTATTAAAACAAAAATCAGATTTGATTTGTCGTTCTATTGATGAACAAGGATTAGAACGTATATTAAAAATCTTGTTTCCAGAGGATTAAATGGAAAACTTAATTTTTAGTTTAAATGCAACTGTCCCTGTCTTTTTCATGATGGTTTTAGGAATGATTTTAAAAAAGGTAGGATGGATTCATGAAAGCTTTGCTTCACAACTTAACAGATTTGTCTTTCTTGTTCCTTTGCCTGTTTTATTATTTCAAGATATTGCGACAGTTGACTTTCATAAAGCATGGAATTTTCCATTTGTTGCTTTTTGTTTTGTTGCCACTTTATTAAGTATTACGATTGCAGCTTTTATTTCTTGTACTTTGACTCAAAAATCCATAAGAGCTGAATTTGTTCAAGTCACATATCGTAGCAGTGCTGCATTATTAGGTGTTGCCTTAATCCAAAATATATATGGTCATTCTACAATGGGACCATTGATGATTATTGGCAGTGTTCCATTGTACAATATTTTTGCTGTGATTATTCTTTCATTTGGACAATCACAAAATTTAGATTTACAATTATTGAAAAAGACATGTCTAGGTATATTAACCAATCCTATTATTATTGGTATTGTTGTAGGGGTTATCTGGTCTTTATGTCATTTATCAATGCCTGTGATTTTATCTAAGAGTGTGTCCTACATAGCTAATACAGCAACACCTTTAGGTTTAATCGCAATGGGAGCTTCATTTGAATTGAAAAAAGCTATCAGTCAAATAAAACCTGCTTGTATCGCTGCATTTTTTAAGCTCATTGGCTTTTGTGCTATTTTTTTACCATTGGCTATTCTTTTTGGATTTAGAAATGAAGAACTTATAGCTATTTTAGTGATGTTAGGTTCAGCTTCTACTGTTACGTGCTTTGTGATGGCAAAAAATATGGGATATACAGGTGTATTAAGTAGTAATGCTGTGATGTTGACAACATTATTGAGTGGTTTTACATTGACGTTTTGGATTTGGGTATTAAGGATTTTAGCTTTTATTTAACGAAAGGAAAAGATACATGGAATATTTAGATATTGTTGATGAAAATGGACAACCAACTGGGCAGGTTGTTGAAAGAGAATATGCTCATCGTCATGGAATAAGACATCGTACAAGTCATGTCTGGTTATTAAGACAACGTGATGATGTAGAAATATTACTACAAAAAAGAAGTTTAAATAAAGATTCTTATCCGGGTTGTTATGATATTTCCAGTGCAGGACATATTATAGCAGGGAGTGACTTTGAAACTTCAGCGTTACGTGAATTAAAAGAAGAATTAGGTGTTGAGGCAACGATTGGTCAACTGCATTATATTGGTACAAGCTATAGTGACAGCTTCCATATTTTTCATAAACAGCCATTTCATAATGTCCAAGTATCACATGTTTATGTTTTATGGTATGATGGTGAAATGACACTTCAAAAAGAAGAAATTGAAAGTGTAAAATGGCTATCTTTTGAAGAATGTCAGAGGGTTGTTTTTGAAAATTTAATACCGCATTGTATTAAAAAAGAAGAATTAGAAATGATTAAAAAATATTTGGAGGAGAAAGAATGAAAGCATTAGCCAGTGATTTTGATGGAACTTTATATTTTGAAAATGGTGTAAAAGAAGATGATCGAAAAGCTATTCTTGCTTTTCAAAAGCATCACTTATTTGGTTTGTGTACAGGAAGACCATTGATTGGGGTACAACATTATCTTGAAAACTGTATTCAACCAGATTTCTATATTGTCAGTAGTGGGGCTTGTATTTTAGATAAAGAAGGTCATGTTTTATATGAACAGACTTTATCAAAAGCTATCACAAAGACAATTTATGAACAATATCATGAAAAAGCAGAAGTGTCTATTCAAGCTGATTTTCGTATTTATACATTAGTTCAAAATTCTCAAATTCCTTTAGCTCAAACATATGTTGAATCTATTGATTGTATTGGTGATGATCATATTTTTGGATTATCTATAAATGCTGTTAATGAAAAGCAGGCAAAACAATGGACATATGATTTAAATGCAACATATAAAGAAATTATGGCTTTTCAAAATAAGGAATATATAGATATTGTCAAAAGAGGATGTTCTAAAGGTGAAGCTATTAAAAAGTTAAAATCATTACTTCATTTAGATTATGTCTATGGTATCGGTGATTCTTATAATGATATTCCTATGTTGGAGAGTGCTGATTGTTCATTTACTTTTTATGACTCACCAGAAATAGTACAAAAAGAAGCAACACATCTTGTATCATCTATTTGTGAAGCTATTGAAAGAATAGAAAGGGAATAATATGTTTTGTCAATTAAGGTCTTTATATCTATGTGTAGAAGATATGCAACGTGCTGTTGCCTTTTATGAATCTTTTTTACAACAAGATGTGACTGTTTATGATGATATTTATAGTGTTTTTGATATTCATGGGTTTCGTTTAGGCTTGTTTGCCTATCAAAAAGTGAATGAAAAGCATTCTTTTGGAAGTAATTGTTTACCAAGTTTTGAATTTGAATCATTAGAAACATTAAATAAACAAATGAAAGGAAAGCTTGTTCATTTTCCTATGACACAAATTAAAGAGAATTGGGTTGTTGAAATTGTGGATAGTGAAGGAAATATTATTGAATGTACAACACCTGTTAAGTAAAATCGGAAATCTTTCTGATTTTTTTCTTTTTTCTTCATGAATTATTCATAAATATTCATTATGATATATACATTATCAATGGAGGAAAATGATGGAAAGATTTATTTATGATCAGTTAGGGATATTTTTTGTCTATTCTTTTATAGGATGGTTGGTAGGAACTGTACTAGCGGCTTACCGTCGTCATCGATTTATTGATGTTGGTTTTTTATATGGACCTTATTGTCCTTCTTATGGGATTTGTGGTGTTTTATTTGCAGTCCTTTTACATGATTTAAAAGGACAGTGGTTCTTTCTTTTTTTAGGTGGAGCTATTATTGTTTTCATGGTGGTTTATTTAACCGGTTTTCTTTTACAACAAATCTTTCATCATAAATGGTGGGATTGTTCTCATAAGAAATTTCAATTTGGAAGTTATGTTCATATGCCTTATACAATTCTTTGGGGGTTGATGGCAGTTATCAGTATAGAGTTTATTGAACCATTACTATTAGGTGTTTTACATTGGATTCCTATGTCTATAAGAGAGATAATATTAATTATCTTACTCATTATTATGGGGATTGATTTATTGGGGACATTAACTGGTATTTTAAGTACACGTTCACGTGTGAAAAAAGGTATTGTGAAAGATGTGTCTGAAAATATGCAAAAAACAGCAGATCGTTTAGGTATGAAAATATCAGAGTGGACATTAAAACACTTTGTATCTGCTTATCCTCATTTGGATAAAAAGGAAATCTTAGATACACCTCGTCCAAAAAAGAATGTTATTTTTGCGAAAGGATGTTCTTTTTATAAACTTGTCTGGTTATTTTTTATAGGTGCTTTTTTAGGAGATATTGTAGAAACGATTTTCTGTTATATGACAACAGGAACACTTATGAGTCGTAGCAGTGTTGTTTATGGACCATTTTCTATTGTTTGGGGTATTGGTTGTGCTGTTTTGACTTTACTTTTATATCAATATCGTGATAGAAGTGATCGCTTTATCTTTATGTTTGGTACTCTTGTTGGTGGGGCTTATGAATATGCCTGTAGTGTTTTTACTGAAATTGTTTTTGGAACTGTTTTTTGGGATTATAGTCATCTTCCTTTTAATTTAGGTGGTCGTATTAATTTATTGTTTTGTTTCTTTTGGGGAATTGTTGCTGTGGTATGGATTAAAATGATTTATCCAGTTCTTTCATCATGGATTGAAAAAATCACATATAAAAAAGGTGTTATTATGACATGGTGTTTTGTTGTTTTTATGACTTTTAATATCTTGATGTCGGGATTAGCTTTATCACGTTATTCCCAAAGACAAAATGGCTTAAAAGCCCAAAATAGTGTTGAAAGATATATTGATCAACAATTTCCAGATCAAAGAATGGAAATGATTTATCCTAATGCAAAGTTTCCAGTTAAACGTTAAAATATATACTTTTACTTTATTTTTAACTTTATCTTAAAACTGTCTATACGTAAAATCCACATCTTTATCATAATATAGAATAAAAGAATGTGGAGGTTTTCAATATGGAAGTGATAGAGTTTTCTTATCCATTATTTATTTTGATTTCAATAGTTATTTTTTGTTTTATGTATTTCTTTAAGAAAAGAAGCCTTTTTTACGCATTATGTGTAGGATTATATGTATCATTTGTCATATGTATGTTGTTTTTTCCTTTTGTTTTAGATCCCGGTGGAGTTTACTATTTTGTAGAAGAATTAAGGTGGGCAGTTGATTTTTACCCACCTTCAGTAAGGTTTGAACTACTACCCGAATATGCGTTTTTTCATTTAGCATTATTTATTCCATTTGGTTTCATATTAAAAAAAGAATTTTCTCTCAAAAAAACAATCATGATTTCTATAGCTGTTATATTTGGTATAGAAAATGTTCAATTATTAATCAATTTTTTAAGCTATTATATTCAATATGTATATGATTTTGGAGATATCATTATTCATCTGTGTAGCACCACTATAGGTATTCTTATTTATTATCCAATCCATTATTTATATCCTCATATCCAGAAAACAATTATGAAATGGACAAATATTGAATAAATTTTTAAAAATATAAAATTGTCTATTTTCATATGGCTTGTAATCGTATATACTGTGGTATATATTGAGGTGATAGAGATGAATACGAAAATATTAAAGATTGTTGTTATTGGATTGATGGCAGCCTTATGTTATATATCATTTATGTTTTTACAAATTAAAATACCTACACCGGGAGGATTCACATCATTTCATTTAGGAAATACATTTTGTGTATTGGCTTCCTTATTATTAGGTGGTGTATCGGGAGGAGTCGCAGGTGCCATTGGAATGGGAATAGGGGATTTGCTTGATCCATCCTATGTGATTGTTGCTCCTAAAACAATAATATTGAAATTAGGTATTGGTATTGTTACAGGTCTTGTTGCTCATCGTCTTTTTCATATTCAACATCAACAAGGAAAGGCTTTATGGAAGGCAGTGTTCCTGTCAACTTTAGCAGGAATGTTATTTAATGTAATTGGAGAACCGATTTTTTCTTATTTTTATACAGCTTTTATTTTAGGAGCACCCGACAATGCAGCCAAAGCATTAGCTTCATGGAATGCCATCACAACATCTATTAATGCGATTATAGCAGTGATTTTATCAACAATACTTTATATGGTTATATCACCAAGATTACAACATGTTGGTTTATTAAAGAAAATTGCACCAAAGGAATAGTGGAAATCTATTCTTTTTTGTATTATAATACTAACAGATGCCGACATAGCTCCAATCGGTAGAGCAGGTCACTCGTAATGATCAGGTTGCAGGTTCAATTCCTGTTGTCGGCACCATGTATTAAAACGCTTATGCGTTTTTTTCTTTATAAAGGAGAATGAAAGATGAAACAAGAAATTAAAAGATATTTTTTCATTGTTGTGGGGTCGTTTATTTTTGCATTAGGTATTAACTTATTTGTTGTACCAATGCAATTATATAGTAGTGGGGTATTAGGAATTGCACAAATTATAAGAACAATTATAGAACAAGTAATAGGTAAAAGTACAATAGATATATCAGGAATTATTAATTTCTTAATCAATATTCCATTGTTTATGTTAGCTTATCGAACAATTTCTAAGCGTTTTTTTGTAAGAACATTATTATCGGTTATTTCACAAACGGTTTTCTTAACTTTTATTATGATTCCAACAACACCTTTAGTAGATGATATTTTAACAAACTGTATTATTGGAGGAATTGTAACAGGGTTTGGAATTGGTTTAACTTTACGTTGTTCTGGAAGTGGCGGAGGTTTAGATATATTAGGTGTATATTTTACTAAGAAACTTCCTCATTTTTCAGTAGGAAAGCTATCATTAGGTATTAATCTTGTTATTTATATGATCTGTGACTTTTTGTTTCATATTGAAATAGCTATCTATTCAGCAATTTATACAACATGTTTTACACTTGTATTAGATAAGACACATTATCAAAATATTAATGTGACATGTGTTATTTTTACAAAACATTTAGAGATTCAAGATAAGGTTTTATTAGAAATGGGACGTGGAATGACTTTCTGGCAGGGAAAAGGTGCCTATACAAAAGATGATACATATGTTATGGTCACTGTTATTAGTAAATATGAAGTGAATCATTTGAAGCATATTTTAAAAGAAATAGATTCACAAGCTTTTACTTTATTTTTTGAAGGTATGTCTGTAGACGGACATTTTGAAAAACGTTTGTAGTTTCAATTTATGAAATGGATTTTCATTTTCTATAAAAATTGGTTATGATAAAAAAGGGGTGGTTGAATGAACAAGAAACTAATATTTTTAGATGTCGATGGAACACTCACATTACCAGATGGTGAAGTATCACCAAAGGTTAAAGAAGCTATCCATCAAGTCCAACATAATGGACATGAAGTCTTTTTGTGTACTGGAAGAAGTTATGCTGGAACAAGACCATTATTTTCATTAGGTTTTGATGGCATGATCTGTAGTGCTGGGGGATATATTGAAGTGCATGGTCAAAAGATATTTGAAACATGTCTTTTAGAGGAAGACATTCGTCTAGCAAGAGATGTTTTTGAACAACATCATGTTTTATATAATTTGGAAACAAATCATATCACTTTTCAAGACGAAAAGATGAATTATGAATTTGTCAAACATCGTTTAAAAGATGGAGAAAATTTAAATTCTGAGTTACAACGTTTATTAAATGAACAAAAGGAACATTTTAATATACATCCATTAAAAGACTATGATAATAATCCTATACCTGTTCAAAAAATCTGTTTTATGTGTGAAAATGAAAAACAGTTAGAAGAACCAAAACGTATTCTGTCTGATAAGTTTCATTTTGTCATTCATGAAATCTTTTCACAAGATGTGATTAATGGTGAAATTATTTTAAAAGAAACAGATAAAGGTGTTGCAGTGCAAAAGGTTTGTGATTATCTTCATGTCCCTATCCAAGATACGATTGCTTTTGGAGATAGTATGAATGACTGTGCAATGATTCAAGCGTGTGGACATGGTGTTGTTATGGGGAACGGTTCTCAGGAGTTAAAGCAATATGGGGATGCTATATGTGAAAGTGTACAGGATGATGGAATTTATCATGAATTGCATCGCTTAGGTTTATTTTAAAAAGTTGTCATAAAACGTTTATAACGTCTTTTGACAACTTTTTCTTTCTTTATATGCCATAGCTTCTCTTTGAAAATGTTTATAACCAAGATATGAAAAAATAATGAGGACAAGAGAATAACCAAGTGCAATTATCAAATCGAACTTAATGAAAAGCACTATGATAGCAAGAATCAAAAGCCAAAGTGAATGTTTATAACGCTGAAATTTTTCTTCAGGGTTTAAAGAATACCAGAACCATTTATGCATAGATATCACACTCCTCTTATTTATTATAACATAAAAAACCTACTTGCGTAGGCTTTCGTATTTATTCAAAGGTTTTTTATAGATATCAAAAGAACTTGCGATTAAAAGATATAAGAATCCTGTTTGAACAAAGAAAATAGTATAATCTAATAATCCATGTATAAAAATCATAACTGTAAAAGAAATCACTAAAGCGACAAGTGTCTTATCTATTTTTAATTTCCATAAATGATATAACCTTTGAATGTTAGAATAAATATAAGGAGCAATTGTCATTAATCCAACAATTCCAAAGCATAATAATGGATCAAGATAAATACTATGAGCATGTTCTGTTGGATGACCATTATATAATGAATAAATGTGCATATAAGTCATCGGTCCTTCACCAAATAATGGATGTGTGATAATGTTTTGAATAGCTACTTCCCAGATACCAGCACGTGTCATAAAATAATCAATAATATTATCAACACGAGGAAATTGTGATGGATTCAATAAGAAATAGATACATGCAAAAATAACAATACCTAAAATGACTGAACATGTTTTATAGTGTTTATCAACAATCAACATAATCAGTATACCACCAGCCAGTGCAGGCCATGCCGTACGGCAGGCTGTTAATAATAAAACAAACAGATTTAAAGCAATCACGGATGCATAATAAATAAATCTTTTCCATTCGAGTTTTATATTTTTTATTTTTAATATCTTATAAAATGTTATACATACAAAGAATTCAATCATCATAGCATAATAATTCGCATTAAAAAAAACAGAGTTAATACGGTCTTGTGGACGATTAAAAATCATAATTTCAAATTGATCAATATTATAAGAATTTAAAATACCAATATATTCAATGAGTCCATAAAGTGCAGCAAAAATACTTAAAACAATTAAACAATTTGTGATATATTCAAATAATCTTAAATTAATATGAACACGATAATAAAGAACAAAAGATAATATAACCAATAAACCAATACTACAGACAACTCCATAATAGTTTTGATAAATCAAAGAAACAATAGCACTTAATATACAAAAATAAATAATAAAACGACTCTTAGGAATTTGTTTATAAACATCTTGAATTTCACCTTTCCATAATAAACGAAGTGTTAAAAAAATAAGAATAGCTCCACACATATAAAAAGGTAAAAACATAGAAAATATAGCCACAATAATATATCTTTGATAATGTGTAAAATGTGTTTTTAAATAATCAATCCCAAAAATAAAAAACACCTCCCAAACGTATCTCTATTTTACAACATTTCTAAATTTATGTATACTATAAATAGTCAAGATAACAAAAATGTAAGAAAAGAGGGAAACATGTTTAAATATTTATATGTATATAATTATTCGCCTCATGAAAAAGATTTATGTGAAATGGAATTTAGATGTATTTTTCATGAAAATATGAAAAGTAAATATCATATAACAACACAGGATTTTGATTATACAAGAAGTGGTTATATAAGAGGAAAATTAAAGATTTTATATGAGAATAGTTGTTTCGATGAGATAGTTCATTTCATTGAACAACAGAATTATTGTTTTTATGATTTTAAAGTCATTTATTTAAAAAATGAGATAACCCATGTTCCTTATCGAGAATCACTGGAAAAATGTAAAAAGATAGCTTTACCTATTGCCGGTTTAGTCAATATGCATCATCCTCAAATCATATTAGCACTCACAAAAATAAATCAGATATGGTACTTTGGTATTTATGAAAATAATATGATCTGGAATCAACATCAAGATAAACCTTATTCATATTCTCACTCACTGGCTTTAAAAGATGCAAGAGCAGTTATGAATATAGCGTTGGGGAATGATTTATTTAAAACAGTTGTTGATCCATGTTGTGGAATTGGAACCGTTGTTTTAGAAGGGTTGAGTATGAAAGCAAACATTGTTGGATTTGATATTAATAAATATGTTGCCTATCAAGCAAGATTGAATTTAGAACATTATGGTTATAATCCCTTACTTATTCAAAGAATGGATATGAAAGAATTAAAGCAAACATATGATGTTTGTATTTTAGATATCCCTTATGGGGTATATAGTCCATTTACCTATCAACAACAATGTGAACTTTTAGAAAAGACAAGAGAAATTGCTGGGGAACTTGTGCTTATTTCACATATCTCCATGAATGATAAATTAATAGAGATAGGCTATCATATTGAAAATCAGGCAACGATTCAAAAAGGGAGTTTTCAAAGATATATAACATATTGTAAGTAGGAGAGGGAAAAATGAAACATATTTTTATGATGCATGATACAAAACGTCATCATGATTTAGAAAGCATGATTCAAACAGTCATGCAAGATATTCCTTATGAGATTGTTTATACAACTTCAATGCAGGATAGTCAAAAATATATCAAGGCATGTCTACAACCATCTAGATTTTATGCTGTTGGAGGAGATGGAACAATCAATGGTCTTTTACAGGCACTCGTTTACACAGATCATGAACTTGTTGTATTGCCATTTGGAACAGGGAATGATTTTTGTCGTACCTTGACAAAAGAAAAAAATATTCAAAAAATACTTATACAATCCTTACAACAATCATCACAAAAAGTAGATACAATTCAAATCAATAATCGCTACTATTTAAATTCTGCCTGTTTTGGTTTGGATAGTATTATCGCAAATAAGGTCAAAGATATACCCAATATTCCATTGATTCCAGAATCACAGAGTTATATTGTTTCTATTTTTAAACAAGTTTTTCAATATGAAAAACAAAATGTGAAGATTGTCAGCAATGGTACATGTTTATTTGATGGACCTGTTATTTTATGTACATTAAATAATGGTCAATATTATGGTGGTGGTTTTCAAATTACACCTCAAGCACAAATTCAAGATGGCTATATGGATATTTGCGTTGTTGATTATGTACCTAAAATAAAGATTCCTTATCTGGTGACATATCTTTTAACACACCAGTTACATAAAAGACATGAAGTTCATTATTACAAAGTCAAAGAAGCAACTGTTTACTGCCAACAAAGTGGTAACTTGGATGGAGAGGAATACAAGGAAGATGTTTATCATTTTCATGTTTGCCCTCAATCATTGAATTTAGTGATGTTTTAATAAAAATAAAACCTTTCTTTTTTATATCAAAACACTATTTATAAGATATAATAAAAAAGAGGAAGTGTTCATCATGAAAAGATTTGTTATTTTATTGATGTTGATAGTTTTCATGTGGGGTTGTCAAGAAAAAGAAATTGTTTCACTAACTGAAGTCAATCATCTTAATGAAACAGCGGATGAAATGCAAGACCGTGATTATGATTATTTCTTTCAAGTAGAAATTGATACTTCACGTAAAGATGTAAAAGTTATAGAAATAAGACATTATAAAGATGGAGAGATTATAGATAGACCGCTTTTATTCATGAAAACAAATGAAAATAGAGATGGGATACCACCGATTCAATATGTTTATATTGGATATCAATTTGAAAATTGTCAAGGAAGTCATCAAAATGTTGATTCTTTAAAGGTCACTTCTTATTTTTATGGCCCAGCTACTGAAACTATTGATGAATATCCAGCATTAATCTTTGAAAGTATAGATGATCAAGTGGAATGTCAAAGAAATCAAATAAAATATTGTCAAATCATTGAAGAAAAGAATCAGAAATATTATATTTGTCCTATTTTTTTAGAAAAGAATGTGAATCAAGATTTATCAATTCAAGAAATGATAGATCAAGGATATGAGATGATTGTATTGGAGATAAGATAAATTGATAAAATATCTTGTTTATAGCGAGATTATGATAATATTTTTAACAAAAAGACTTAAAAATGAGGAATAAGTATAAAAAATTCAAGAAAAATTTGAGTATTTCTTAAAAAAGTGGTATATTGTTGGAGGTAAATGAAGTAATTTATTGCAATGTAAAACGCTTTCATTTATAATATGTATTAAGGAGGGGACGCAGTGAAAATTAAATTACAAGTACAATTTCATAATAAAAACGTTGAAACAACATCTATTGAGAAGTTAGTAAAAGAGGATGTTAAATCAAAAGGTGTGAAAATGACAACTATTGATACATTAGAGGTTTACTATAAACCAGAAGATTCTTCTGTATATTATGTTGCGACAACAAAAACTGGTGAAGTCGTTGGAAATGACCAACCATTATACATCGGTTAATCTTAATATTACAAACATATACCCAAAGAAAGAGGCTCATTTGAGCCTCTTTCTTTATCCCTTATTTAACAATATGAATACGGTTTTCATTTTTATCTTTTGTAGGTGTTTCTTGATTGACATAACCAATAGAAGCACAACCAACAACTTGATGATTATGAGGAATACCCATTTTATTTAAAATGTTTCTTACTTCATCAACATCTTGTGTATCACGGAGTTGATTGATCCAGCATGAACCAATGTTTAGACTTGTTGCTGCTAGAAAGATATTTTCCAACATACAGCTACCATCTTCTACACGTCTTGAATCATATTCAGGACCACTGACAATCAATAGTATTGGTGCATGATAAGAGAAATGATAAGTATCTGGTTTCTTTTCACCACGTTCTTCACTTACTTTTTTGATAGCTTCAGTGAGTTCATCAATATAGCTTGGATTGGTAATAGCGTAGATTTCACATAACTGTCTATTCATCGCACTAGGTGCTTGAATTCCTGCTTTTAAAATCGCTTGAAGTTCTTCATCTTTAATCATTTCACTTCGATAACTACGACAACTTTTTCTTTGTGCAATTGTTTGTAATGTTTCATTCATTTTATATCACCTCTTGCTTTCTATTATAGTCTGATTGTTTGAAAAAACAATGCTAAAACATAAATTTTATGGTATACTAGGGGCAATAAAGGAGGAATATATGTGAAGAAGTTATTCGCTGGATTTATGGCACTCATGTTATTGTCTGGATGTAGTCAAAATCAAAAGGCACATTATTTTATGTTGACGAATGATCAAAAATTAAGTGCTTTATATAATTCTGAAGGTGAACAAATAACAGATTATCAATATCAATCTTTTGAAAAAGTTGGTAATCGTGGGTATATTATAACAAATGCTAAAAAGCAGGTAGGATTTATTGATTTAGATGGTGATGAAATCATTCCTGTTGGAGAATATGAAACACTGGAAAGTGTCGATGATATGTTTTATGCGACCAAAAAAGTGGAAAAGAAAAAAGATGATCAAAAAGAAAAATCAACTCAAAATACATTTGTTAAGGAAAATCTTTATGTTTTAAATGAAGATGGTGAAGTTTTATATCAGGCTGATAAATCAACGGCTATTATGCAAAGTGGATTACCTGTGATTTTAAAAGATAAAGAATATATAGTTTTATATCGAAATGGTGAAGAACTTTATAAAGGAAAAGAAGCTGTTACATATGTGAATCAGTATTCAAGTGCAAAATCAATTGTTATTGGGTTTAAAGACTATAATCATTTTTATTATTCTACTCAAAATGAAGAACAGAACTTTGATATGAAGATTGAAAAAGGAAATTATGAGTTTTTAATTCAAAATGATCAAGGATGTATACTCAATGATGAGAAATTAAAAAGTATGATCTATATTGATTTTGAAAAGCAGGAAGCTTCTCAAAATCATATAGCAATTAAAGATGCTTATTTTGATGATAAAGAAAATATTATTTTAACCCATGATGATAAAACATATATTTATCCAACGGGTGGTGTTCCTGTTTTAATTAATTCATATTATGTGAATGCCAAAACATATCTTGTACGTGAAGAAGATGTCTATGGGCCACATATGATTTATAAAAATGGTCTATCTAAGGGAAATCTTGAAAATTGTCAGCTTTATCCAGAAGTGATGTTGCTGTATTTTGAAATTTTTCCAGTTTATATACAGGATAAAGGATATGCTTACTATAGTTTTGATAATAAACAAGTTATTGATCAGATATACCTTGAAGCTCAGCCATTTGATGCCAGTGATACAGCTATTGTGAAAATTGATAATAAGGGATATTCATTAATTGATGAAGAAGGACAAATTTTAACAAAAAATACGTATTATCGTATGGAGTACATAGGCAGTTCATATTATGTCGTTTATAATGAAAATGGTATGTATGGTATTATTGATACAACTGGAGAAGAAATCTTTCCTATTGAGTATACGTCATTACCAGAAACACCAATTATTGAATATAATGATGAAAATTATATGATGTTGAATAAAAATGGAAGAAGTTATATTTATGATGTCAATAATGATATGGAAGAATTATTTTCTATTGAAGGGGATTTGACTTTCCACCAAGAGGGATATTTTTCTGATGGATATCATTATTATACAATGGATGGAGAAAGTATAGAATAAGGAGTAAATATGGAATATTTGATTGTATTATTGTTGATTTTTATAGGTGTGTTGTTTTTGATGCAGCTTGTCTTTTTTGAATTGACAAGAAGTAAAATGGAAAAAGCCAATAATATCAACTGGTTTTTATCTTTAGATAAACCATTTAGCTATAATCGTGTTGGATATATGGTTTTTCTTTGTTTGATTTGTTATTTTATATCATCACCAGTTGAATTATTTACTTTAAGCTGGTTTGTTTACTTTGTTCTCTTTTTAGCAATGGGGATTGTAGCTGATGCAGTTGTACAGTATGCCATTATGGTATACAGCAAAAAAAGATGTCGTCGTCAAATAGAAGATGCTCATTTACTACAAAATGAATTACAACATTTTTCACCAAGTACTCAGTTAGAAAATGATTATACACTATCATCTCCTAGCTATCACGAAGAAGATGTTTTAAGACGTTATATCCAATCACAAGATCATCTGGCAGTCATGAGTGTGGATGCTGGAAAGTTTGCCAGTCAGTTAAAAGGTGAAACAGAAGCCATGTTTGTGATTGAACCTTATACGGACACACAAAGAGTTCAAAGTGAATTTACAGATGATCTGTCTGTAAAAGTGACAACTTTAACACCAACAGGGAAAATGCCTTTTAAAGATGAAAAAATTGATATTGTGATGTGTCAAAAATGTAATTATGATAAAAGTGAGATTTTTAGAGTTTTAAAAAAAGGTGGCTACTTCATTGTCAATCAACATGGAACAGAAAATTTAAAAGAATTTGTTCGTCTTTATATGCCTTTCCAGATGAAAGGAAGCTGGGATGCACAAAACTGTGCTCAAACATTAGAGAGCATTGGAATGCGTATTGTAGATAAATTTGAAGATTATGGAACTATTCGTTTTCATAGTATTCAAGCTATTTATCAGTATTTTACAAAGGTTTCACCAGATTTTGCTAATGTTAATAGATATCAAGTTTTCTATTTACAGGCATTAAAAGAAATTAAAGAACATTCTTATTTTGAAATGACAACGCATCAATTTTTAGTTGTGGCTCAAAAAATGTATTAAAAGGAAACTTCATCGTAAGTTTTCTTTTTTTATCTCAATGATGTTCATTTCATTTTCATATTTTTTACATGAGATGTTCATATCTTTATTGTATTATGAAATGGCAAAGGATGATGAATATGAAAAATAAAGGTATTATTTTAGGGTTTATTGTGATGGTAATATTGATTGCCATCTTTATGAAAAAACCAATCGAAACAAAAAAGGAGATACGTTATAATACGACACACAAAAGAGAAGATATAGAAAAGATTATGGATATGGCTATTGATGAATATACGAATGCTCAAGCAGATGTTTATAGTGTTTATTATGATGAAGATATCAGTCATGAAACGGAACAATCGTATCTTCAAAAGGATACAGATATTCAAGAAGTCATCGTTGTTTATTTGGAATTTAAAACACGTTTCTTTAATGTTCATCCAGCACTTGGTGAAAATCACTATTATAGTGATTATATGTATATTGCATGTAAAAATGCAGATGGTATTTGGCAGTGGAAAGATGGTGGTTATGGGTAATAATTAGAAGTATAAATTGCTTTTTTATTGTTTATATCACAGTTTTTTGAATAGGCTAAATAGATATAAAAAATATAAAAAAAGACTTGACAAAAAAATATTATGTAAGCGTATTAATTTCTTTTGAAAATGTATGGAAAAGTAATTCAAATGTGTTATAATAAGACTATAAATTATTAAGGAGGAGTCAATAAGATGGCAGAAAAATTATCTTTTGTAGTTTCAGATCCAGTTGGATTACATGCTAGACCTGCAACTATCTTAGTAAACCAAGCTAGCAAATTTACTAGCAATATCAAATTATGTTACAATGGTAAAGAAGTTAATTTGAAGTCAATTATGGGTGTTATGTCTTTAGGTGTTCCTACTAAAGCTACTGTAGAAATCGTAGCTGAAGGTGACGATGAAAAAGACGTAATCGCATCAATTGCTAAAGTTATTAAAGAACAAAAAGTTGCTGAATAATATAAGGCTTCAAATACATGGAACTATACATTTTGTATAGTTCTTTTCTTTTGTTTGACATGAATATAAAATGTGATACAATATATTTAGATATTTAGAAAAATGTCTAAATATTAAAGGAGGGAGAGATATGGGTGATGCATTTAAAGCGTTAAGTGATCCAACGAGAAGAAGAATCTTAGAATTGTTACAGGATAGACCTTTAAATGCTGGAGAAATTGCAGATTGTTTTCAAATGACAAAACCATCTATATCACATCATTTATCTATTTTGAAATCGAGTGGTTTGATCATTGATGAAAGACAGGGACAAAATATTGTTTATAGTATTGATATGTCTGTTTTTCAAGAAGTAATGAAGTGGTTTATGAATTTTATTGATATGGGGGATGAAAAATGAGAATAAGAGTTTTTGATGGAATCTTGTGGGGAGTGACTTTTCTTTTGGTAGTGACTGTCTTTTTGATGCCAGATACAGTCCCTTTACATTGGGATGAAAACTGGCAAATTGATGGTTATGGCAGTCGTTATATGTTTTTGATTTTGGCTTTTATACCAATGGCCATCTATTATGGGATGACACTTACAAAGCATATTGATCCTAAAAGAATGAATTTGGAAAAAAGAAAGAAAACATATCGCCTTTTTCAATATGGTTTAACAGTGTTCTTTTTGATTCTTGCTGCTTTTTTTGAATATTCAGCTTTTAATCCCCAACAAGATGGTGAACAGTTTGTGTTATTGTTAGTGTCTGTCTTATTAATAGGAATGGGTAATTATTTACCTAAAATACCACAAAATTACTTCTTTGGTGTCAAAACACCATGGACACTAGCAAGTGAGTATGTCTGGAAAAAGACACATAAAATAAGTGGCTATTGTTTTATATTGATAGGATTCATAAATGGTATAAGTGCATTAGTACATTTTTCTTACACTTATCTGGTATTGATGATTAGTATTATAGGTATGACTGTATTTATTTATGTGTATTCTTATTTTTTATTTAGAAAGTGTAGCCAAAATATTGACGAGTAAATATTAAAGATATAAAATTATAATATAAATAATATTAATAATTAATGAAAGAGAGGATATCTTATGTTAAAGATTGAACATTTAACAAAAAAATATGATCAATTTAAAGCAGTAGATGATTTATCATTGCATATTGAAAGAGGTCATATTTATGGTTTTATTGGTCATAATGGGGCTGGAAAAACGACAACATTAAAAGCAGTTGCTGGGATTATGCCTTTTGATGAAGGAGAGATTATCATTGATGGAAAGTCTATGAAAACACATGCTTTAGAATGTAAGAAAATCATGGCTTATATTCCAGATAATCCTGATTTATATGA
Organism: Massiliimicrobium timonense; assembly: GCF_002160865.1. Taxonomy (GTDB): domain Bacteria; phylum Bacillota_I; class Bacilli_A; order Erysipelotrichales; family Coprobacillaceae; genus Allocoprobacillus. The sequence continues at coordinate 69,493 of NZ_NFLJ01000004.1, read as the reverse complement.
ATATTTAACAGGTATTCAATATTTGAATTTTATTGCAGATGTTTATCAAGTATCAAAGGAAGAAAGAGAAAAACGTATTTCTCAATATGGGGATATGTTTGATTTAACAAGTGATCTGGCTCAACCTATTAGTGCTTATTCACACGGGATGAAACAAAAGTTAGCGATTATTTCAGCTTTTATACATCAACCACAATTAATTTTAATGGATGAACCATTTGTTGGATTAGACCCTAAAGCATCACATTTATTAAAACAAATCATGCGTGATCATTGTGATCGTGGTGGTGCTATTTTCTTTTCAACACATGTTTTGGAAGTGGCTGAAAAGTTATGTGATCGTATTGCGATTATTAAACAAGGAAAATTGATTGTCAGTGGAAAGACTCAAGATGTAATTGGTGATGAATCACTTGAAGATGTTTTCTTAGAGTTGGAGGATGATGACAATGTTAATGACGCTCATTAAGATTAGATTGCAGGGTATTTTATTAAGACAAACAAAAAGTTCTAAGAAAAAAGGAAACAGTATTGGAAAACTGATATTACTTGGTTTATTGTTTGTTTATGTAGGTGTTGTCTTTATTGGTATGTTTGGGATGTTGTTTTATTCTTTGATTGAACCATTTGCAATGATGGGAATTGAATGGTTATACTTTGCTTTAATGGCATTATTCATTATTTTGCTTTGCTTTATAGGAAGTATTTTCTTAACACATCATGAAATTTATGAAGCTAAAGATAATGAATTGTTGTTGGCTATGCCTATTAAAAATAGTGATATTTTATTGAGTCGTGTGTTTACAATTTTGATTTTAAATTATGTCTATGAGTCTTTGATTGCGATACCAGCTTTCTATGTTTATATCACTAATGTCGGTATGACGATGATTGAAATCTTTATGTTTATTATTGTTGTTTTGACACTACCATTGTTTGTTTTAGCGTTATCTTGTTTATTTAGCTGGATTTTAGCTCATGTGCTTGTCAAAATTCATCGCTTCAAAACGGTTATTTCTATTGTATTATTTGTCGGTTTCTTTGGTTTATATATGTATGCTGTGAACTCTTTACAGACATATCTTGTATGGCTTGTTGAAAATGGTAAGAGTATTGCTGAAGCGATTGAAAAAACAGTCTTTCCATTATATCATTTAAGCATTGCTTTAACTAAGGGAAATATAGGTAGCTTTGTGATTTATCTTATTTGTGCCTTATTGCCATTTATTATTGTGATTTATTTATTATCTATGAACTTTACGAAAATGGCAACTTCAAAACCTAAGATGAAAAAAGTTATTTATAAAGCAAAACCAATGAAACAAAATACAATGTTTAAAGCTCTTGTCATCAGAGAAATCAAACATTTTACTTCTAATGCGATGGTGATGTTGAATGGAGCAATGGGTATTATTCTTTGTATCATCGCTGCGGGAGCTGTCTTGATTTATCAAGATGAAATTCAAATGATTGCTTCTATTCCTCAGATTCAAGAATATATGACTCCAGTGTTATGTTTAATGGTTATTGCAGTATCATCATTAAATATGATCAGTGCATCCTCTATTTCTTTAGAAGGAGATCGTTTCTGGATTATTAAGTCACTTCCAATAACAACACAGGATATTTTAAATTCAAAATTAGCTATGCATGCTTTCTTATGTATTCCCGGTGGTTTAATTCTTTCTGTCGCTTTGATTTATGTGACAGGTATTGGAATGATTGATAGCTTACTTGTCTTGGTTGTTCCTATCTTATTTACACTATTGATTGATTTTTTAGGATTATTACTCAATTTATGGAAGCCTAAGTTTGACTGGGTTAATGAAACAGTCTGTGTGAAACAGAGTTTACCTGTTGTTTTAACGATGTTTATTTCAATGGGATTAGCTGTTGTGATTGCAATGGTGTATGGACTATGGTTAGTTGATATTCTCTCTATTACAGCTTATATGTATAGTGTGATTATGATTGTTATTATTTTAGATGTTGTTCTTTATCAGACAATTCAAACGTGGGGTATACAACAATTTGAACATATATAAAAAGTAGAATAAAAGGCTGTACGAGATAAATAATCGTAAAATCATCTCAAAGAAGAAAACGGCAATGAATATCAATTACGATCATCATTGTCGTTTTTTTGTATATAGAGATTATGGAAATACATTATACAATCTAATTGCACTCATAATTATAATGTAAGTCATTTTTATGATATTAAAGCAAGAATAATGAATGTGCTAATCAACAAAAAGCAATTTATATTATTTTAATCTAGCATGAAATAAATTGCTTTCATATAGTGGATAAGGTGGTTTCAAATCAATGTTTTGATGTCATTAAAAACTATTAATGTACTTTTTACCTGACATTAACAATCTTTAGAAGCTGTTTTGTTATAATCCGTTTATAAATGGAGGAAACAAAATGGGAAAAAAAGCTAAAAAGTTAATTGGTAGTAGTATGAGTGTTCTTGTTGTGGCATCATCAATGAATTTGAATGCATTATCTGTTGTTCATGCAACAGATACACTTACAAAGAATGCTTCAAAAATTATAAGTCCAGTGATGATTAGTGAGATTGTAGCTGATACACATCAATCTGATATGGAAACTGCATCAGGTACAGATGCTTTTGAATATATTGAGCTCTACAATACAACGAATCAGACTTTAGATATGGATAATTATCTTATTCAAAATGTTAATGGAAGTACGCATACTTTATGGGAAATCCCTGAAGGTACAACAATCGAAGCAGGGAAGACACTGGTTGTATGGGTACGTAATAGTGAAAGTGACTCACTTGATGAAAATCAATTCCGCTCTTACTATAACATTACTGATGAATCAGTAAATATTGTGAAAACAAATGAATCGGTGAATGGTTTTAGTAATTCTGAAGAACGTTCAATGGAAGTCCTTGTCAAGGATACTAAGCAAGTCATTAATTCTATGACTTATAATGATGGAGAAGCAAAGGCCCAGACAAAAAAGGGGATTACATTTCAATATCAGGATGGTCGTATTCAAGAATTGACACTTGGCTATGATGGAGATCCAACGCCAGGATCATTGGTAGATGAACAAACATTAGATGACCATTATGTCGTTAATAAGGATGAAGATGCAGCAGTTAGTCTATTAGTTAATGAGACATTTAACCCAAATGCATCATATGTTGTGAAAGCAACTACAGACTTAACTTCTGTTATATTAGAAGCAAAAGCCTTTATAAATAATAAGTCATATAATATGACTTATGATAATGGTGAATTTTTTGTTTCTATTCCTGCATCAGATTTAAGTGGGTTAGAATCTTTTGAGTTATCAGTTGAATTAACTGATGGAGTTAATGAATTAAAATCTAATAAGACAATTACAGCAGAGACAACAGATTCAGTGAAATATCAATCACCATTATTATTGACTGAGTTTGTACCTAATACTGTTAATGTGGATGGCTCTGATGCATTTGAATATTTTGAAGTTTATAACGCTAGTAATCAGACAGTAGATTTGAAAGATTATCATTTTATTTATGTTAATGGAACTAAAGAAACTGAATGGATATTGGAAGATGATATTCAATTAGAAGCAAAGAAGACTTTAACTGTATGGATTCAAAATGAAAAAGTGATAAGTGCTCATTATACAGTGAACGACTTCAATAAAAATTATGGAACAGCTTTAGAAAAAGGTAAAGATCTGACAACAGTACAAAGTGATGGTTTATCAAATTCTGGGTCTCGTATAATGAAGATTACTTCACAGACAGGTTTAGAATTAAATCGTGCAGAATATAATGCACAAGATAGTTCTAATGAGAAAATAGATGAAAATGAGTCTATTTATGTAACATATGAAAACTCTAAAGGAGTTGTTCATTATGATGGTGAACAGACTGTAGGAAATGTTTCTAATCAAGTTTTTGGAGAATATCAACGCCCTGATGTGATAGAGAATCCTACTGTATCAATTGATGCACCATCTGTGGTTTCAAATCTTCAAGATTATGAAATGACGATTCAGACAAATCTAGAAAAAGTTTTCACAGCAACTGCAGATATTTATAGTGGAGAAACACTCATTGATACAATTAACTTTACATATGACAATGATATTTTAAAAGGGACAATTGCATATAATGCTGTTAAAAATTATGACAGTATAACTTATAAAGTCACAATCAGTGATGGAGTCAATCAAGCTACTTATACATCATCTTTAATTCCAGTTCAAAGTGGAGAAGTCGATGTAACAAATGCACCAGCCTTAACAATCACTGAAGTTATTCCAGATACTTCTAATGTAGATGGTGCAGATGCGTATGAATTTATTGAAATCTATAATAACTCTAATAAGGATATAAATTTGAAAGATTATAAGCTCTATTATAATTATCCAGATAGTGGTAGTGATAGTATTTGGTGGGAAACAAACGAAGATAAGATTTTAAAATCTGGAGAAACACTTGTTTTCTGGATTAAAAATGGTACAAATGATGCTTTAACAAAAGATAATTTTAATGGAAAATGGGGAACAAATCTTTCAGATGACCAATTGATTGAAATTTCATGTGGTGGGATGTCTAATAGTGGAGCGAGAGGAATTAAAATAGCGACTAATGTTAAAGACGTGATTGATTATGTAACATATAATATGGATGGAACTGATAATACAACAGCTGACAAATCTATTGTTTATCAAAACCAATATAATAATGGACAATTCCAGTCTGTATTAGTGAGTGATGATAGAACGCCTACACCTGGTAGAGTTGATAGTAATACGAAACCGCAATATTCTCCAGTATTGCCAGATACAGTAAGTGAACCTGTTTTAGAAGATCGTACAGCATCAACTTTTCATACAGATGAAGATTTTACATTTGAAATCAAAGCAACTTCACAAGAGACAACGATTAAAACTGTATCATTATATATGAAAGATAATAAGTCAAATGGATATACTCAATATAATCTTTTAAGAAATAATGGAGATGTTTTCAATTATACTCTAGCAAGTGTTGACTTAATTGGGAAATCTTCTTATGAATATTATTTTGTTGTTAGTGATGGATATCAAACAGTAACAACTGATGTGAAAACGGTAAACAATGAAGAGGGAACTCTTGAGGGTGATCGTTTCAATATTGATGATCAAACAGTGGTATCACAAAATCAACAAATTATAGGAACGGGAGAAAACCTTATTCTTGATGGTAAAGATATTACAGGTGAAGCCAAAAAATCTATTAGCAATTCAGCAAAAATTGCATTTGATGCTTCACAGACAGATGTCTTCTTTAAAAATGCAGTTTCTATAGGTAACGATTCAATAGGTGTCTTTAATGAAGGAACTTATGACTCATGGATGACATATAGTTATGATGTAGATGCAAAATATTTTGATTATGATAAAAAACAGGTGACAATTGCATTCCATGCTGGAAATAAAGCTAATGTGTTAGAACATAATATTGAAAATAACGATGATTTTGTTTTAAAGAATATTCGTCTTGTTTTACCTGATGGTACATCTTTGAGAGGAAAATATACTGGTGTTAAGGGGCTTGGAGCAGTTGAACATACTGCAGATAACTGGCATCCAGATCAACCAGAAACATTGGACAATTATTCTCCACAAACTGAAATTTCAATGGGAGATGGAACAAGTAAAATAGAAATTCTTTATGTCACATTTGATATTCCTGAAGCATCATTTGATTCATTACGTTATGATCTTGATACAACAAAGTTATCAGATGGTGTGCATACACTTCAAACTGGAGAATCATCTATACAGTTTATAGTAGATAATACGGCTCCTGAAATTATGACAAATATGGAAGAAAATGCACAATATAGAAGTCATACAATTGAAGCGAGTGCTAAAGATGCTATAAGTAAAAATGTTTCTTTATTAGCAACATTGGATAATCAAGCAATTGAATTGCCTTATGCATTTGATACAAAGACATTAGATGCTGGAGAACACGTTTTATCTTTAACTGCTACAGATGAAGTAGGGAATATGGCTACCAAAACAATAACATTTACTGTTCCTGAAGAAAATGCTACTGTTGGTGAAATCACACCAGGTGATGGGTCAGTGATTCATGGTGATCCTACATTATCTGTTCAAGTGAGTGATGCAACAAATGATGTTATGAATGTTGCATTTAAGAAAGGCCAAAAATATACTTTGAATGATCAAAATATTCAAGCTTCTCAAGGTGTGAGTCAGACTTCTGGTACTAATGAACAGTCTTTTGAAACAAATTCTGCCAATGGCTTCCCATATCAGCAATTTGATATTAAGGTTGATTCTTCATTTACAAATAAGGATGCAATGAAAGTTCATTGGGAAGGTGAAAGTAATAATGCCAAAACATTTATGTATGTTTATAATCACACAACTCAAGAATGGGATTTACAAGATGCCCAAAAGATTTATGATGGCAGTCAGATTGAATTAACTGCATCAATAGAGTTAAATGATTATCTCAAAGATTCATCAGTAAGAGTCATGATACAAAATGGGGAAGGATATACGCCACCTCAATATGATTCACAAACAACACGTATTACAACTTCTAATGAAGATGATACTCCTCGCGAAGATTATGATTTTACATTTGTTGTAGAAAGTGATACACAATATTATAATGAAGATTATGATGGTAATCCTGAACAAGATGTTGATGGTTCATATCAGTATCAGTTAGATATTCATGAATGGGTTCTCGCAAATAGAGAACGTATGAATATTCAATATATGTTCCATGATGGAGATATTATTGATGATGAACATCTTGAACCTGAATGGGAAAATGCCGATAAAGCTTATAAAATGCTTGATGAAGCAGGAATGCCTTATGGTGTATTGGCTGGTAACCATGATGTTGGTCATTTAAGCGGTGATTATACAAGTTTTTCTCAGTATTTTGGAGAAGAAAGATATAATCAGAATCCTTGGTATGGTCAAAGTTATAAAGATAATCGAGGACATTATGATTTAATTAGTGTAGGTGGTATTGACTTTATTATGATTTACATGGGATGGGGTATTGGTGATGAAGAAGTTCAATGGATGAATGATGTCTTAGCACAATATCCTGAACGTAAGGCTATTTTGAACTTCCATGAATATTTACTTGCTAGTGGAGGTTTGGGTGAAGAACCTCAACGTATCCATGATGAAGTCGTAGCTGTGAATCCAAATGTCTGCATGGTATTATCAGGACATTATCATAACGCTCAGACAAATGTAGAAAACTTTGATGATAATCAAGATGGTGTTGCAGATCGTACGGTTTATCAGATGTTATTCGATTATCAAGGATTAAAAGCTGGTGGTATGGGATATATTCGTTTAATGCATTTTGATTTAGAAGGTGAAAAAATTATTATTCGTACATACTCACCTTCATTAGATGATTATGATGCTAAAGATGAAACTGATATTGGTGATGTCGCCAATATTAATGGAGAAGAAGAATTTGAAATTCCTTTTTCAGCATTGGGAATCGAACCAAAGACAAAGAGTCTTGAAACTTCATCTTTAGATATAGATGTTTATGGAAGTGAAGTATTAGGTGAAGTTAAAAATGTAGAAAGTGGACAAACTGCACAATTGACATTAAATAATCTGGCCAATCAAACATTAGGATGGTATGCTGAAATTACTGATGAAAATGGTGGATTGACAAGAACGGATGTGCAGTATATTACAGTGAACAAAGAAGAAAAAGCACCAACAATTATTTTACCATCAGATAATACATTTACTGTTGGAGAAGAATTTGATCCAATGAAGGGTGTGAGTGCAACGGATTATACAGGAAAAGATATTACATCTCAAATTCAGGTTGCTGGTCAAGTGAATACATCAAAACCTGGAACTTATGAATTGACTTATACTGTATATGATGAATATGGTTATTCTACTCAGGCTAGAAGAGTGATTACTGTCAAAGCAGAATCATCATCTCAAGGTCAACCTTCTCTTCCTGATGAAAATAAACCAATGCAAAATCCTAATCAGAACACTCCACAACAAAGTGATAACCCTTCACAACAAATTCAAAGCCAAAACAATATTCAACAGGTACAATCATCTATACAACCACAAACTTCAGACCTTTATGGGAATTTTGCAGGATATTTATTTATTGCCATTATAACATTGCTTGGTATTGCATATTTAACATTAAAAAATAAAATCAAAGATTTATTTCAAAAGTAAAAATGGTAAAAGGAATTGGTTTTATTCCTGATAAATAAAGAATTTAAAAGCTCTTTTCAAAGAGAGCTTTTTTGGTATATAATAGTAAAAAGTGGGTGATGGCAGATGTTTAATTTAATGATTATTTTGTCTTCTATGATTAACAGTGAGCCTTTTGGCAGTAATAACTATAAAATTGCTAAATATATTATTGAAAATATTGAGGATTTAGAGGATTGTTCAGTATCTCAGTTAGCCAAAAGCTGTTATGTTTCTAATTCCAGTATTTCAAGGTTTTGTCGAGATATAGGTATGAGTGATTTTAATGCTTTAAAAAATCAGATTGCTAAATTTGGAATATCTCAAGAAACAACAAAAGGCAAATATGAATTTCAATCATACGATCCACATCAACCTGCAAAATCATATATTACAAGTGTAATTGATAATTTAAAACTTGTTATACCAAGTATTGATGAACAGTCTATTCAAAAACTTGTGAAAGATATATCACAATATAAAAATGTGGCTGCTTTTGGATATAGGCAGTCAGAAAATGTTGCTTTAAATCTACAATATGATTTACAGACGAATGGTAAACATATTTTTACATGTATCAAATTTACTGAACAGGCTGAATATATAGGACAAGCCAATCAAGATGATTTAATTATTATTTTCTCAGATACAGGCACTTATTTTGATTGTGTTTTTGAACGTGTCAAACCGTTTAAAAACATGAAAACCAAACCTAAAATATATATGATTACATCATGTCATGATTTGGATATACCTTATGTTGATGAATATATTTATTATCATAGTCGTCATGATTATGCTAGTCATCCCTATCCATTAATGATGATTGCTGATGTTATTTGTGTTGAATATGCCCATATGAAAAAGATACCTCATTGATCAAAGGATGCTTTTGTGAAAAGGTCAATGAAGTATCTTTTTTGACTGATTAAAGATGATAAATGTAAGTGTGTGTGAGTGTATTCTCTATCTTATTTAATCAGTTGCATTTTCTTCTTTTAATTTTTGTTTTTCCATTAATTTAAAGAATGGATAATATAAAACAATATCTATAATAATAAGGGCAATGACCATAAAGGCTGCTTTAATATCCATACATCCCAGTGCTGCACCTAATGGAGCAGGTGTTGTCCATGGTGTTTCGATAACCCCTTTTCCGACAATATGCAATGCCATTAATGTATAGGCAATAATTGAATTGACAACCGGTACAAAGATAAATGGAATCATCATCAAAGGGTTTAAAACCATTGGTAAACCAAAGATAATTGGTTCATTGATGTTGAATATAGCTGGACCAATAGAAAGTTTTCCAAGTGTTTTTAATTCAACAGATTTTGATTTTAATAAGAGGATACATAGACCAAGTGTTGATCCTCCACCACCTAAAGTAATGACATAAGACCAGAATGGTTGTGTAAAGAAATGAACGATAGGTTCATTATTTGTAAAGGCAGTAATATTTTCAATCAAATACATATTTTGGAAAGGTAATCTGATTGGCTGAGTGATACTTGCACCATGTAATCCAAAGAACCAGAAGATCTGTGAAATGATTGTAATTAAACAGATACCAACGAGTGAATCTAAACCAGAAATAGCAGGTGCTAAAATTGTCATAATTGTACTTGGTAATAATTCACCACTAAAGTTTTGAATCACTAAAGAGATAGCATAGAAAATAACAACGCATACAAATAATGGCATAATAGCATCAAATGAAGATGCGATTGCTGGTGGAACACCTTCAGGCATTTTAAAGCGAATATCTTTCTTTAACATAAAGTGCATGATTTCAACACATCCAATAGATACGAGAATGGCTGTAAAAATTCCTTTAGCATCAAGATATGTGGTTGGAATATACATACTTGCTGATGCTAATAATTCTTCAGCAGTTGCACCATCACTAATCAATGAAGCTGCCACAGCAGACATAGATGGAGCACTGACAATCAAGAAGACTGCAGTAGAAACAACAGCTGCGTTTAATGTTGCCATTTCATATCTTTTTGCAAGATGATATGAAATAGAGAATGCGATGAAAAGTCCCATTAATGCCATTGTCATATTATATGGAACTTGTAGGGCTGCTTTATAAGTTTGTGCCCAATTATACCAGCCCATTAACATATCAGTAATAAATCCCCACTGAGGTAATGTATCTGGTGTGAATGGTGGCGTTGAAATGATCAAGCACACACCACCTAAGATTGATAGTGGAATCGCAACAACCATACCATCACGAATGGCACCAAGATGACGCTGGTTACCAAGTTTAGTCGCAATCGGCATTAAGGTACGTTCCGCTAAATCATTGAATTTTTCCATGAAATTCATAAAATTTCCTCCCTTCTTTAGAGTTATTATATAGATTATTTGAAAACGCATACAACAAAATTCCAAATGATAGAAAAATGTGCCAAATTGTGGAAATGAATTGTATTATGTTGAAAAAAGTTTTATAATATTATATTGTGTGTGATTCATAAAGCCCTTGTTATTTTCTTTTTTATGATTGAAAAAAGAAATTTTCTTGACAGGGCTTTCTTTCATATTATAATAAAAGTGTGTGTGAGTCATATTCTCTTTCGACTGATGATAAAAATATAAATCAAGGAGAAAGAATATGAAATTAATTATTGAAGAAAATGAACAAAAAATGAGTGAAAGTGCTATGCACATTCTTTTAGGAGCAATGATGCAGGATAAACGTGTTAATATTTCATTAACAAGTGGTCGTTCTCCTAAGACTTTGTATCAAATGATGATTCCTGAAGTGAGAGATCAGGAAAAATACAAAGATGTAGAATACTATCTTTTTGATGAAGCACCATACATCAATGAAGATAAACCAGGTCCTAACTGGACAGAAATGCAGGATTTATTCTTTAGAGATGCTCATATTCCAGATGAGAAGATTCATATCACAACAATGGAAAACTGGGAAACATATGATCAGGAAATTCGTGATGCAGGTGGCATTGATGTGATGTTGATTGGTTTAGGATGGGATGGACATTTCTGTAGTAATTGTCCAAGATGTACACCTATGGATAGTTATACTTATATCATGGATAGAAAAACAAAGAATGCTGTCAATCCAACTTATCCAGATAAGCCAGATTTACCATATTCATTAACAATGGGTCCTAAGAGTTTAATGCGTGTGAAACATTTGGTAATGATTGTCAATGGTAAACATAAAGCAGAAATCTTAAAACAAGTTTTAGATTCACCAATCACTGATGAATTACCTGCCACAGTTTTGAAACTTCATCCAAATTTTACTGTTATCTGTGACAAAGATGCAGCATCATTATTGGATATGAAAGATTATCAAAGACTTTAAGATAGTGAATATTCACTATCTTTGCTTTTTAAGGAGATAATGTCATGTCAAAGAAAAAACAAAGAAATCAAAAAAAGAAAAAGGAACAGATTCGTAACTATGATGTTTTGCGTGTAAGAATGCGACGTTTTTTTGCGATGATTATAGATTGGTATTTAGCTCAGATGATTGCAGTTATTCCTATTACCTTTTATTTTAGAGGTGGTGATTATTTAAAGGCATCTATGTTTCAACTTGAAAACTATGATTTTGAGATAGGACTCTTTTTAGGTGTGTTTGGTATTGTTGTTGGAATCATTTATTATGTTCTTATACCTATATTTTGGAAAGGACAAACGATTGGTAAAAAGATTTGTAAGATTAAAATTGTACAAGTTGATGGAAGTCCTGTAAAACCTTTTTCTATTATGATAAGAGAATTAATTGGTTCAACTTTTTTAGAAGGGGGAATTATCATTATTGCGACTTATATCAGACGTATGTTGCCTTTATTTGGATTGACTGCACTTGTTGATCCTTTAAAATATATTGCTTATGGGTTGACGATTGCTTCGATTGTTTATGCCTATTTCCAGCCATTATCACAGGCTTTTCATGATAAGATTGCTAAAACAGTGGTTGTAAGTGAAAAATAAGATTCAAAGACGAATCTTATTTTTATTTGATTCAAAAGAGTGTACAATGATATGAATAAGGAGTGATTCAAATGAAATTAAGTGATGAGTATATTCAAAAAGTGGTTGTAAGTGGAAAGGTGGAGCACAACCAGACAATTGTTTTAAAGCCTTATGATGAAAATTGGTCTATTTTATTTGAAAGGGAGAAGCAAAGAATTTCAACAATTTTAAAAGACAAAGCATTAATGATTGAGCATATTGGTTCAACTTCAGTTCCGGGCTTGATTGCTAAACCAATTATTGATATTTTACTTGTTGTTGAAGATGCTGGAAAGGAAGAAGATTATGTAGTTGATTTGGTGTCACATGGTTATATTTTAAGAATAAAAGAACCAGATTTTGAAAATCATCATATGTTTCTAGGACCGGACACGGATATTCATTTACATGTTTTTTCTCAAGGTTCAAAAGAGATTGAAAAATATCTTCTTTTTAGAAATTATTTAAGAGCACATCAAGAAGCGAGAGAACTTTATGCAAATACGAAAAAAACATTAGCAAAAAAGAAGTGGAAATATGTTCAAAATTATGCTGATGCGAAAAGTGATGTTGTTCAACAAATTATGGATGCTGCAAGAAAAGAAAAACAGTCAAATTGATAAGCTATGATGAATTGAATAAAAATGATAAGTGGAATTCCTATAACAAAATACCAATGTTTTGTTTTGTGATGGAAAAGATACATGCCCATCCAAACACCTAAACTTCCACCAATCATAGCAATGATAAAAATCAGTTTTTCACTGATGCGATAACGATGATGAATCGCTTTATATTTGTCTATTTTCATGACTATACAGCCCAATATTGTCATTAATAATAAATAAATCATATAAATCTCCTTTATTGTGTTAACATATGAAATAGCTGTTGGTAATATTTTTTATGAATATGGGATTGAAGATAAATAAAATGCATGGGACGAAAGATATCAAAATGATCAATGTGCAGCTCAATGAGCTGTTTATTTTTTATTTCCTTTTCTACAACACCGGCATAAACAAAAGTTATTGCTTGAGTATCCATTAACATTGTTTTTATCATAGATAAACTTCCGACTTCAACAAGCTGTGAAAAACTTGACAGAGAATAGATTGTCTGATGAAGATAGTTTTCTAATATATCACGTGTGCCTGAACCTTTTTCTCTTATAAATAATGGATAAGGGAAAAGCTGTTCAAAAGTGATAGTTTGGTGTGCTAAGGGATGATAAGGACTTGCGACAGCGATAAATCGTTCTTTTTTAAGTAAATGATAATCAAATAATGTTGTATCAAACTGACCTTCCACAAAAGCACATTCCACTTCACCATTAATTAATTTTTGAATCAGTGTCTGTGTATTGGCTACCACAATTTCACAATGATAATTCTTTAATATTATTTTTTTAGCAATCATATGAGGAATATAGTAATCAGCAATAGATAGTGTTGAACCTATGATTAAGGAAGGACGGATATCATGTAATTGCTTTTCAAAGAGTTTTTCATTATGCATTTGTGTTTTGGCATAGTGATAGAGTAATTCTCCCATTTTTGTCAGATGAAAAGATTTATGTGTACGGTCAATAAACTTTTGTTGATAATGTTCTTCCAATGCCTTGATATGTTGTGTCACAGCAGGTTGGGTTATATGCAAATGGGCGGCTGCCTGTGTATAACTTTGACATTCTACAACTTCAATAAATGTTCTCATTTTATCATCAATCATACAAATCACCTTATTTATTATAATATATTCTTATGATAAATAAAATATTATAATTATTATTTATAGGTAAAATATGGTAATATAGCTTCGTTGAAGGAGAAGAAAGAAATGAATAAGATAAAAGAAATATTACCCGGATTTATTGTTTGTGTCATCATTGGTTTGATTGCTCAACAGATTGCTAAATTTTTTCCAAGTATTGGTGCTGCTTTATTTGCGATAGGTATCGGGATGATTGCCGGAAATACATTTTTAAACAAAGATATTTTTAATGTTGGAACAAAGTTTTCTGAGAGTCGATTGTTAGAATATTCAATTGTTTTAACGGGATTGACACTGCAATTAACAGATATTATGGGGATTGGTTTTCAAGGTGTTGTATTTATTGCATTGCAGATGACATGTACGATTGCTATATGTTATTTGATAGGAAGAAGATTAAAATTCACCAAGAAATTTTCCTTATTAATGTGTGCTGGAAATGCTGTATGTGGATCTTCAGCCATTGGTACGGTATCTCCTATTGTGGAAGCAGATAGTAAAGATAAGGGAATTTCTATTACGATTGTGAATGTGACTGGAACCATCTTAATGGTTGTGTTACCAATTGTCACTGGTTTGTTATATCATCATGAAACCTTGCATACTTCAGCTATGATTGGTGGGACACTACAATCCATTGGTCAAGTGATTGCTTCAGCATCTTTAGTCAATCAAGAAGTTGTAGAGTTTGCAACAATTTTTAAGATCGTCAGAATCATTTTTGTGGTTGTCGTTGCTTTAACATATGCCAGAATGAATCTTGATGAGAATCAGCCATTGTTTGCTAAAAAAGAAGGCAAAGCATCAAAGGTAAAAGCAAAAGTACCATGGTTTGTTATTGGATTTTTTATATTGAGTCTTATTAATAGTAGTGGATTTGTACCTGTTATTCTTTCTGCTGCAGCCAAAATGATAAGTACTCAATTTGAAATTATTGCTTTAGCAGCCATAGGAATGCGTGTGAAATTTGCTGATTTAATGAAAGAAGGACCAAAAGCTATGCTTTATGGATGTTTAACAGGAACATCACAGGTTATATTAGCATTGATTTTTATTGCGTTATTATTGGGGTAAAGAAAAAAATCTATTTTGAATAGATTTTTTTTCTTAAGATTATAAAGTATAAAATTAATGAAACAGTAAGTAAAATATGGGATAACCCAGCGATACCAGCAATCATAGCGTCCATTGAATGAGATAATGGAATATTAAGAACTTCTACAATTCCTCTTGTTACTAACATGACAATAAAAAATGGTAAAGAGATGTTATATAAAATAAAGAATTTTTGAAATAAAGAACTTTGATATAAATGGATATCATCTTTTAGAAAGAGAGCTAATATCAGCAATAGAAAAACACCTAAAATAAACAAATGTGTATGTGTCACACTTAATGTTGTTATTCCGGTAAATTGATAAAATTTTGTGAACTCTCTATAAAAGACACCCATCACAAGTGCTAGAATCATATAGATCATGGCTGTATTGATTAATTTTTTCATAGTCTATCCTCCTGTCTATCTATCTTAATGATAGTGAAGATGTTTGTCAAATCTGATGCATAAGAAAAGAAGTTTTCTAATCGAAAACTTCTATTGAGATTGTAAAAAAGTAATAACAGTTTTAAATAAATCACCATCAAGTTCTACATGGAACTGACCACCCTGTATTTCAGTAAAACTTTTCACAATGGCTAAACCTAAACCAGAACCATGACTGTTTCTAGATTTATCACCCTGTACAAAACGCTCCACAATTTCATTTTCATTAAAAGTCATTTCTGCTTCAGATATATTTTTAAAGATAATAGAAACGTGCTTATCTTTTTCTATAATATCAATATAGACTCTGGTATGTGCTAAAGCATATTTACTGATATTCATAAACAAGTTTTCAAAGATACGATAAGTTTTGGAACTATCCAAATGGCACATGATTTTTTCTTGGGCTATATTCCATTTGATAATAAGTTCTTTTTCTTCTAATTTATCTTGACATTCTAGTTGTGCCTGTTTAATTAATGATATAATATCTATATCCACTAAATCTAATTTAATATCTCCACTATTGGCTTTACTGACTTCAAATAAATCTTCAATTAAATTCTTTAATCTTAATGCATTTCTTTCTAATATCTCTAAATAATGTTTTTGATTATGGGATTGAAGATCTTCATTTTTTAATAAGTCAATATAAGTAATAATAGAAGTTAAAGGTGTTTTTAAATCATGAGATACATTTGAAATAAGTTCTGTTTTCATTTTTTGTGATTTCACTTCTTTTTCAACGGCTTTTTCAAAACCATGTTTAATGTGTACAAATTCATCTTTTAAAGGATTAAAAATACCAATATCTTGATTGATTTGAACATCAAAATCCCCTTGAGAAAGCTGTTTTGTTGCTTGTAAGAGTGTATGATAGTCTGTTTGAATATCAATAAATTTCTTTCTGATTAAAATAAAGATAATGATAGAATAAACAACCGCAAAGAAGATACCAAACACAAAGAATAAAGAGCATCCAGCAATAATGAGCATATTAAATAAAACAATCTTTAAAACAGTTTTGTTGATAGAATCTTCTAAATCAAATTGAATGACCTTATTCATTGATCCATATCCTTGCGTGATGATCCAACCGGTACACGTGTTCTCTTTAAAATAAGCTTTCAAACCTTTGTGGAAAAGATATTTAATGAAATAAGCAAAAATCACAAAGAGTAAATAGAAAATGAAGAAATAAATAATATTGACGAGAGGTGTTAAATAAGGTTCCATAGCTTCAATGCCAAATTGTTGGAAAAAGTACGGAAATTGATCTTGAATTGTTCCAGAGAGTATGATAGCAGTGCCAAGATACATGATTGTGGCTAATGTTATCCATATAATAGCTAGAAATGCGAATTTAATACGCATGACAAAAGTCAAGAAGCGATTCTGTAGAAGATATTTCATAGGAATACATAAAGTGACAATACTACAAATGAAGATAGCTGTAAAAATATAAGGAAATGAATAAAGATGTAATTGACTACGAGATGTATTCAACAAATAAGAACCAATAGGGCTTGTCATATGCAATTGATCACTGACAGCTAAAGTGATTGTGATGTTTTGTAAAGGATGATAATGCAAAGTGACATCTTTTTGTGTGTTTTCATCAAAATAAGTTTGTGTGTAAGAAAAAAGAGAATCTAATGAATAGATGTTATATTCATTATCACTTGTAGAAATGATGCTTGGTATACCTTTTTCATTGAATTGGACTTGCATATACCATTGATATTTCTTTTGTAGATTTTTATTTGTAGATATTTGAGCAATGGAATCTTTGGTATTAGAAAATTGTTGCTGTGTTTGGTTGTTGATAATATGAAAGAAAATATCTTCTTTTTGATAAAATTCATCGAGTTTATTTTCTATCTGATATTGAAAATCATAATAAGACTCATTGAAGTTATCTGGAGGTGATTGGTAGTAATCAAGAAGTGAAATTGAAGGATCTTGATTTTGCTTTAATAAAAAGTCAGATGCATAACTGTACTCAACCAGATGAGATGTGACATAATCTGAAATATCCGTTTTTTCAAAATTAGATTTTTGGATAGCCTGATTGATAAGAGGATAGCATAAATAAGTTCCAATACTAGTAATGAAAAGAATGATTAAAAGTATGAAACTTGCAATATGTTGTTTTATTTTCATTGTTCATCCCTGCCTTGTTTTTCAATTTTATATCCAACACCCCAGACAACTTTTAAATACTGAGGATGTTTAGGATCAATTTCAATTTTTTCTCTTAAATTACGAACATGGACCATCACAGTATCAGTATTAATAGCGTCTTCTTTCCAGACACTTTCATAAATGTTTTCGGCTGAAAAAACTTTACCGGGATAAGCCATCAGTAATTCTAAGATTTTAAATTCAATAGGAGTGACTTTGATTGGTTGATTGTCAACACTGACAGTTTTGGTATCTAAATTAAGTTCTAAACCACCAACTGTATAAATGTTTTGATTCTTTTGAGTTGATGTGGCTTCTAAATATTTGTGATAACGTCTTAATTGTGATGAAACCCTTGCTAATAACTCCATTGGAACAAATGGTTTTGTCATATAATCATCAGCACCAATATTTAAACCAGTGACTTTATCAATATCTTCAGATTTAGCTGATAACATGATAATAGGAAAATCATGCTTTTCTCTCACTTTCATGGTCATTTGGATACCATCCATAATAGGCATCATAATATCTACAATAGCTAAATGGATTATTTCTTGTTCTATGATTTTTAAACCTTCAACACCATTATGTGCTTTAAAAACATGATAATTTTGTGACTTTAAATAAATTTCAATCGCATCAGCTATTTCAATTTCATCCTCTACAATCAATATATTATCAATCATTTTATAATCCCCCTTACTTCCATACATTATACTTGAAATTATCAAAGAAAAGTAGAGGATAAAACGAAAGAAATTCTAAAGATGATAGGATAATGTCTTTTTATTGAGTTTATTGTAAATGAATAGATCTATCAATGAAATGATTCCTGTAACTGTAAAAACAATGATTGAAAACATATAATCTTCAATACCTAAAGCATGACCACCGATAGTAGAAGTAATGATGGATGGAATTCTTGCAATGGTTGTGATGAATAAAAATGTTGATCTTTTCATTTCTGTTAAAGGTATAAGATAAGTTAATAAATCTTTAGGGGTTCCGGGTATAAAAAAGATGAGAAAACAAAGTGTATTACGTTTTTGAGGATTATGTAAGAAATGGACTTGTTTCATATCTTCTCTACTTATAAAATGTTCTATAAAAGGTTGTCCCCATTTTTTGACAAAAGTAAAAATAAGAAAAGAACCTATAGCACAACCTATTAAACAGAGCATTAATCCATGAATAGGATCATATATAAAACCTGCCATGATTTCTACTATTTCTCCAGGAAGGAAAACAAAGATGACTTGTAATATCATAATACATGTCAAAAAGATTTGTCCCCATAAACCATAGTTTTGAAGTTGTTTTCTTAACAGTTGTGGATTTTCAAATATTTGCATCATGGGTTGATATAAAAAGAAACAGAGAATACCCATAATCAAAATACATTTGAAAATAAATAGTAATTCTTTTTTGTGTTGTTGTATTTGATGAATCATATCTATCACTCCTATTGTCAATGATAGTATGAACGAAAAAATGAAAATAGAAACTGTAAAAAAAGAAAAGAATTTCTAAAGAAAAAAACAAGCAGTGCTTGTTTTACAAATATGATGACTGACTTTCCATAAAGTAAGTTGCTTCCATATCCGCGGTGGATAACGCAAAGGCAAGTGGGAACATTTCAAATGCTGCTCCAACATTTCTAGCGTCTTCATTCCCCGCAAAACCCATATGATATCGAATCGCAAAAGCTTCCTCTCTTTTTAAACGCATATAGCCACTAATCATATAAACGCTTTTTTCACCATGACCATAGGGGAGAGTGTCATGATATTCAAAGGTAGGAACCTGTGTCCATTGTCCATTTTCTTTAACGTTACGTATTCCCTTCTTATAACAATTAATTTTACACAAATCATGTAGTAAAGCAACAATCGCAATTGATTCTTCACTGTAATTGAGATGATATGTTTTTTGTACGCGTTCCCTTGATAAGTAATCTAATAGGCAATCATAAACATTTAAGCTATGTTCTAATAATCCACCTTCATAACTTCCATGAAAGCGAGTGCTGGCTGGAGCTTCAAAAAAATCTGAATTTTTAGACATAAGAAATTCTAATAATTTTTCACTTCCATCACGATGAATCTTTGTTTTATAGATTTCAATAAATCTTTCTTTATTTGTCATATTTTCACATCCTCTTTGTTTTAGTATAACAAAATTGTCTGTTTTTCGCTATGATGTTTTATTGTATAATAAATGATAGTAAGGGGTTGATGAAAATGAAAACAAATGTATTAAGATTGCTTGATTATCAGCATATTTATTATAAAACGAAAGAATATGATTATGATGAAAATGATTTGTCTGGTAAACATATCATTGAGCAAGTTGATTTAAAACCAGAGGAAATCTATAAAACACTTGTATTACATTCAGGAAATGATTATCTGGTATGTTGTATACCAGTCATGGAAGAAATTGATCTTAAAAAATTGGCTAAAGCGAGTGGGCATAAAAGTGTGGAAATGATTCGTCAAAAAGATTTGTTGCCATTAACAGGTTATATACGTGGAGGATGTTCGCCTATTGGCATGAAGAAGAAGTTTCCTACTTATTTTCAAGAAGACATATTATTATTAGACAAGGTCGCTGTAAGTGCTGGTAAAAGAGGAATTCAAGTGATTTTAAATCCTAAAAATTTAATAGCTTATGTCAATGGACAGTGTGTAGATGTCATAAGAAAAGAATAACAGGGTTTCTGTTATTCTTTATCAGTTATCTCAATAATTTCATTATATAAAATATGCATATTGCCTATATCTTTATCTATATGATAATGTCCTAAATACCAATCTTGGAATACAATATTCTTTTTAAAAAAATATAAGGTGCTATGAATGTCTTCATATTCTTCTCCATAAACACTCATATCACAAAGATTATAAAATCCTAAATATTCTTTGATGTCACGAGGGGCATCATGAGTTAAAATGATATCTACATGATTATTGTATTTTTCTAATGATTGTAAGGCATAATTGACTTCTTCATGAGTTGGTAATTCACCTTTCCACCAAGAAACACCCTCTTTTCTATAAGCACGATCAGTAGAATAACCACCACCAAATGTGAAAATTGTTTTATCGTTTATAGTAAAAACTTCACCACGCATAAGGTGGTAAATACTGTTATTGATTTTATGGATACGACCCCCATGCCATTGTTCAACAGGATAAGTTTGAAGTAAATCATGATTTTCGTGGTTGCCATCTATCCAGAGTGTCGTCCATGGTTGTTCATCTAACCAGTTTTGCCACCATTTGTCCGATTTTTCTAATTCACCACCCCATACACATCCAAAATCACCACAAATAATAACATAATCATTTTTTGTCAGTGTTTTTCCTTCTTGAAAATGTCGTCTTGATAATTTTGTCATATCATACGAACCATGTGTATCACCGGTTATAAAAATTCTTGACATATGTTTTCCTCACTTTCTTTAAAAATATATCTTTCTATCATTCTAGCATAAAACTTTATAAAAATATGCAGATGAAAGGGAACAAATACTTTTATTTATGGAAAAGATAGAAATAATATTATATGCTTTAAGCAATTTATATGATATAATGTCTATAAAGATAAAAAAATTGAAAGTAAAAAAAGAAATCTGTCAAAAAAATGCGTATATATATAATAGGAGGGTTATTTTATGATGGATTTCAAGAATCTTTTTGACATACGCATTTACAACTATTTTCTCAATCATGAACGTCTGGCTGATTTTTTGAATGTTGTTCTCTTTGACGGACAAATGATAATGGATACTCAGGATATCATCATCCTTGATTCCAGCAGCAGTGGTGTTTTTTTGTCTAATGGACAAACAATCAAGCGTACAAGAGATCATCTGCTTCTGGTGAGCCTGAATGGAGAGCAATGCATCATTGGACTGGAACATCAGTCCTATGCAGATAAAAGGATGTTTCAAAGAATCATGGAATATGATTATCTCAGCTATCTTAGACAGTATCATATCTATGAAAAGAACATTTAGGAAAGAATCAATGGTGTCATGACTTTAGCTATTTATTATGGTGAAAGGAAATGGAACTACGCCAGAAGCTATAAGCAGATGATGAATCGAAGTATCAGACACTTAAGACGTTACATGAATGTTGAATTTCATCCGCTGGTAGAAATGGTAAAGCTGGATGAAACAAGATTTCAAAACAAGGACAATAAAGATCTGATTACAGGACTGAAGGTTCTTTATGCAAAGAAGAAGGTACCAGAAAAGTTTATAGTCAGCCATGAAGTGGCATGTCTATTAGGAACACTGATTCATGATGAACGTATTTATCAGTTGATTGAAAAAAAGAAAGGGGCAACGAATATGAGTGACTATGTATTAGGAATAAGCAGAAAGGCAGAAAGAAAAGGACGAAATGAAGGAATCATGACGACACTTATTAAACTACTTACACAAAAGTTTGGAAATTTATCGAAAGATACTATTAAAGCAATTAAACGAAGCAACAAGAAACAACTTAATTCTTTAACGTTACATATTTTTGATATAGAAAAAGAGGAAGATATTAAAAAGATTTTATTAGGGAAATAAAGAAAAGTTTTAAAGTAATGATAGGGTTTACATGAAGAATATTATATTTGATAAATGCATAAAGATACTATGAAAAATGTTTTATTTTCAAAGTGAGTTTTTATAGCGTAGGTTTTTAAGATTTGTTATAATAGAAGCAGAGGTGAAACAATATGGATTATAAAGTAAATTATGAAAGATGGTTAAATCATCCTGCTATGGATGGAGCAACAAAAATGGAATTGCAAAATATGGGAGAAAAAGAAAAGGAAGATGCATTCTATACAAATGTTGAATTTGGAACTGCTGGTATGAGAGGGATTTTGGGACCAGGAACAAATAGAATGAATATCTATACAATTCGTAAGGCAAATGTTGGTTTTGCAAAATATGTCGCAGGTTTAGAAAATGGGAAAGAAAGAGGCGTTGCGATTGGATATGATAACCGACATATGTCTTATCGTTTTGCGATTGAAAGCGCTAAAGTTTTAGCAACTTATGGTATTAAATCATTTATTTTTGAAAGTTTAAGACCTACACCAGAATTATCTTTTGCTGTAAGATATTTAAAATGTGCTGGTGGAATCATGATTACTGCTTCACATAACCCAAAAGAATATAATGGTTATAAAGTTTATGATGATACAGGATGTCAGCTAATTCCAGAATGGGCAGATGAAGTTGTTAAATATGTCAATGAAGTTGAAGATGAATTAGATATTCATGTATGTAGTGATGAAGAAGCTTATCCATATATGACATGGATTGGTGAAGAAGTAGATGAAGCTTATTATAAAGCTGTTATGGGTATTGAAATTAATCCTGGTATGGATAAGAGTGGATTTAAAATTGTTTTCTCACCACAACATGGAACAAGTAATATTCCTGTTAGAACTTGTTTAGGACGTTTAGGATATGATGTTGTACCAGTACTTGCACAATGTGCACCAGATCCTGATTATACAAATACAAAATCTCCTAACCCTGAAGTAGACATGGCTTATGAATTAGCTATTATTAAAGCTAAAGAAGTTGATGCTGATGTTGTTGTTATTTGTGATCCTGATGGAGATAGATTAGGTGTCGTTGCTAAACATGATGGAAAATATGTCTTGATGAGTGGTAACCAGTCTGCTGCTGTTTATCTTGAATATATTTTAAGTCAAATGAAAGAAAAAGGAACATTACCTGATAATGCAGTTATGTATAATACCATTGTTACTTCTGATTTAGGTGAATTAGTAGCGAGAAGCTATGGTGTAGATGTTGAAAAAACATTGACTGGATTTAAATTTATTGGAGATAAGATTCGTAAATATGAAAAAACTGGAGAAAAACAATTTGTCTTTGGTTATGAAGAATCTTATGGATGTGTTGTTAAAGATTTCGTTAGAGATAAAGATGCTGTACAGGCTGTCTTAACTGCTGCAGAAGCTGGTAACTATTATAAAAAACAAGGTAAAGATTTAATTGATGTATTAAATGAATTATATGCTAAACATGGAGCATTTAAAGAAAGTCAAATTGCTTTATCTAAAGCAGGAGCTGCTGGAGCTGCAAGAATTAAAGAAATTATGGATAATTTAAGAAAAGATGCACCTACTGAAATTGGTGGTGTTAAAGTTGTTGCTGTTGAAGATTATCAGACAAGTGTAAGAACTGAAAATGGAAATGAAACAACAATTGATTTACCAAAATCAAATGTATTGAAATATTATTTAGAAGATGGTTCTTGGATTGCTGCTAGACCTAGTGGAACTGAACCAAAATGTAAATTCTATTTCTCAATTAAAGGTGCAACTGTTGATGATGCAACTGCTAAAACAGAAGTATTCCAAAAAGATATGATGAATATTATCGGTGAATAATACAAAAAGACAAAAAACGTTGATAAAATCAACGTTTTTTTGATGAGGTGCTGTAATTTCCGTTTGTTTTCCGCTTAAAAACATTATTTATGCATATTATTTAAGTTTGTTTAAGTTGAAATTATAATAATCAAATAAAAGATAAAAGTTGAGTAAACTATATTAAAAAGAAAGTCGTTCAATTTTTTGATTACACAAAAATTTTAAAGGCTTTCTTTTTAATTTGATTAAGAAAAAAGTCTTCTAATACTATCGACCAATAATAAAAAATATTGATTTTATCAATGCCTTTTTAATTGTTATAGTATTTTTGTCATTCAAGGACTACGTTATCTATTTGACTTGTTTTGCGATGAATGATTTCCAATCATTTGAATTATACTATCAAGATACTCTATAAATTTTTCTAATACGTCATCTTCTTCAAGTATTTTATCATAGCTTTTCGTTAGCATTGACTCTATTGCGGTAGCTTTCTATCAGCAATGCTGAAATGTTGAATAGTTTGCAAGAGATAATAGATAAAAAAGAGAAAAATGAATAAAATATGTATATTTTCACAATTTTAGGCATATAATAATTAATAAATTAAATGATTTTGCGATTTTTTTGCAAAATCATTTAATAAAAATCATCTTTATGTTAAAATGTTAATGAAAAAGTGAAGGAAGGTGAAAATATGCTTTTAGATTTTAGGGTTGAAAATTATAAATCTTTTCAGGATGAAGTTTCTTTTTCAATGATCCCTGCACCTAAACAAAAGGGATTAGATTATAGTGTATTTGAAGAAGCCATTGGTAAGAAGAAAATCAATGCAATATGTTCATCTGTTATTTATGGACCAAATGCTTCTGGAAAAACGAATATCATAGGTGCTATGGATACTATGAGATCTATAGTGCTTAGAGGAAATATATTAAATGTTAATGAGTCTTATCCAAATGAAGCAGCTAATTATTTAGAGTTGATTCCTAATAATAAACTTACAGAAAGAAAACCTGTTAAGTTTTTCATTTCATTTACTGAAGAAGGGTATCATATAGAGTATTCATTTTCAATGAACGTTGGTTTCTTTTTAGAAAAAGATTTTAAAAGAAATATTGAACGAGAAATATTGAACGTTAATGGAATGGAGATATTTGATCGTAGTTTTGATAAGCTTGAGTTCAATTATTCTAAAAAGATATCTGAATTGCTAGATATGAATTCTAAAGAATCTAACAAATTGTACGAAGTAGCCCTTAATAGTCTTAATGACACTGAACTATTTTTAATGAATGGTTTTAAGTTAATTATTTCCAGAAAGCTGGTTGAATTGATACAAAACTGGTTTAAAAATAAATTCATGGTTATATATAAGGCAAACGCTATCGAGTTAATTCGTAGATTTGAAGATACAGATTCTCCAGGATTCTATGTTGAAAAAACGACTAATGAAGCAGCTAAAATATTTGGTTTAAATTCAAATGCTGTAGGTTATATGGTTTCAGATGAAGATCAGAAAACAAAACTATGTTCTGTTTTAGATGATCAAAATTCAAATAAGAAAGTTATCATCAATGCTAAGACGTTTGAGTCATATGGAACGATAAGATTTATTAATTTATTTCCTCTGGTTATAAAAGCTATGTATACAGGTGGAACATTAGTTATAGATGAATTTGATGCTTCCATTCATCCTATGGCTTTAATGAATATTATTAATATATTTCATGACGATGAGATCAATATTCATCATGCGCAGTTGATTTTTGATACACATAATCCTATCTTTTTGAATTCTAATCTGTTTAGAAGAGATGAAATAAAGTTTGTTGAAAGAGATGAAGATAATTTTAAAAGTGATTTATATTCTTTATCAGATTTTGGAACTTCAGGTACTAGTGGTGTTAGAAAAAATGAAGATTATATGAAAAATTACTTTATTTCACGATATGGTGCAATCTCTGATATAGATTTTTCTCCTGTATTTAGAGAATTGATTTCTAAAAAAGGAGAGGATTGATATGGTAAAAAAATATACTAATAAATATTATTTCAGTGTCGAAGGTGAAACTGAAAAGTGGTATCTTGAGTGGCTAAGAGATCGTATTAATGAATTGGATGAATCTCGCTATAAAGTGGCAATTGATTGCAAAGTGGAAAAAGATCCATATAGACGTGCGAAAAAAATGACTATTGCAAGCAAAACAGAAATTTGGCATTTATCAGATTATGAAAGTAATGATGAATTTCATGTTCAGCAATTTAAGCAGACTATTGATAATTTGAAAAAGGCTTCCGGTATAGGAAAGAATATAGTTTATAAATTTGGCTATAGTAATTTTACATTTGATTTATGGATCATATTACATAAAATGGATTGTAATGGTCCAAAAACTGATAGGAAGCAATATATTAATTCAATTAATAGAGCGTATAACAAGCATTTTTTAAGCATGGATGATTACAAGCATAAAGATCATTTTAATAGTTGTTTAAAACAATTGAGCATTGATAATGTAAAAAAAGCTATAGAACGATCAAAACGTATTATGCAATCTAATCAGGCTAATGGATATCAGTTGCAAAGATATAAAGGTTATAGTTTTTATAGAGAAAATCCTTCTTTGATGGTATGGGAAGTTGTTGAAAAAATATTAAAAGACTGCAATTTAATATAGAAAGGAAGAAATTTTAACACGGTAAAATGACCGTGTCTTTTTATTATGAAGATAACAAAGACTAGATTTTTGAATATGGAAAACCACCACCTAAAAATTCTAGATATAAAGGAAAGATAAGAAATGATACAGTTGATAGCTATTTTGGTTATACAGACAGAGATGAAGCTAAAAATGATTATAAGACTGTTGAAAAAATGGCTATATAGGGAGTCATACAACAGGGTCATATAGCTCTATGGAGGTTTTAAATACAAAGAGGTGTTGAATGCCAAATTAAATGGCAAAAAGTTCTTCAATTTATTTGGTTAGGATACAAGGTGAAAAAACTATAATATTCAAATTAAATTGTTCTAATTATTCATATTATTTGCTGGGGGGGAGATAACAAAAAAATGCATCTAAGATGCACTTTTATTGTAGTCTTCAAATACTGATTTGATTCCATATACAATTCTATGACATATATCTAAATCTTCGAATACTTCGTATATTGCCTCTGTATTCCAGAACATGTCTGTTGGTTTAATGTAGAATACAAGCACACGGTAAAATTACTGTGTTTTTAGCTTGTATGATTTTAGTTTTATGTAACAATTACAATTATAAAACGAATGAAGATTGTAAGTAAAAAATATGGTTTGTTGAGTATCTCGGTTCATTGTTACTTCAAAATAAATAAGTTATTTTATGTTTTAACTTTGCATGTTGCTATTTTCACATTTGTTGTATTTGAAGATATTTCTTTGAAATGTTTGTGCCATAAATTAATTAAGGTATATCTTTTAAACTTTAATTTTTTGGTACGTACTTTATTCTATTTATGGAGTAGAAATTCAGCTGTTTTATTGTACTGTTAAGTTGATCTATTGGAATATAATCTATGGTATTGTTTTATAATGAAGTTTTTATCCGGATAGTATCTATTATCACTTTATAGGGATTTTGCAATAGTATTTGACTCTTATAAAGAAGATTTTCATATGAAAATGGTAATGAAGTATGAGTATATGTATTCTTATTGTAATCATCCAACAAAAATATACACGATGGTAACTTTTTCTTTTGATTTAAACAAAAATATGATATTATTATATTATGAGTTACATTATTTTTCCATATTTTAATGAAATATGTTAAAAATGTTACTTCTATACAATTAATAAATGGAATTTTTTGTTTTTAAAAATGAAAGCGCTATTAAAATCTAAACTAGAAATGGTGGCTTTTTATAGTGTTTGGGGAGAATGAAATAGGGGGGAGAATTTATGGAGTATATTATTGCTATAGTTATTCTTTATGTGATTATTGTTTATGTTGTTATTCCTTTCTTGGAGTTTGCATTACCAATAGTTTCTAAGATTTTGCTTGCTGTTGGGGGTGTTTTAGCGATTTATGGTGCTTTTAAGGTAGCTAAAGAATATTTTAAAAATTTAAAGCAAAATCTGGATTTTAAAAACTATGGTTATAAAGATGAGGGGGAACCTGCTCAAAAGAGTTATTTTTTTGGACCTGGGTATCAGCAATTATATGGAACTATTAAAGGTGGAATATCTAGCAGTTATAGTGAAGTTAAAGATTTGTGTTATAGCGTTTATGATTTTTTTGATGATTTGAGTGATTCATTCATTTCAAAAATTATAGCAATTGTTTTGATTATACCAATTGCTATAGTATCTGCAATTATTGCATTAATATTTACTTTATTATGTATTGCTATACAAGGTGGTATTACATTATTAGTCATGGCTCTTGTCTATATTATTTTTATGCTAACATACATCTGCGATCGTTCATATCGATTAATCAAAGGGATTCACTTGGACTGTCAACACTGTAAACAACAATTTACTCTGCCTACTTATGAATGTCCTAATTGTGGTGAACGACATTTGAAATTAGTTCCAAATACTTATGGGATTTTCACTCATAAATGTAAGTGTGGGGAAAAACTACCATGTACCTTTTTTAATGGACGTTCAAAATTAATAGCGCATTGTCCGCATTGTGATGAGTCATTGTCTTCTGATGCAACAAAATCAGTAATTATCCAATTGACTGGTGGAAGTAGCTCTGGTAAAACTGTCTTTTTATCAGCTTTTTATAAAGAGTATTTTAAAAAGCTAAATGCCAATAATCAAATTGAATATGAGATACCTTTAACATCTAAGGAGAAATTTGATGAATTATCAGAATATTATAATGGTACAATATTACCTGAAACAACCTCAGAAACAAATGCAACTATGTATGAATTAATTGTTAAAGGAAAAAATTTAGGAACAGATAGAAAATTTGCTGTTTATGATATTGCAGGGGAAATGTTTCGCCCTGAAATTAGTGATTATGAAATTACTCAGCAACAATATAAATATTGTAATGGAACTATTTTATTGATTGATCCATTTTCAGTTGAAGTTATTCGTAATGAAGCCGAGGTTAGTGGTGAAAATGTTAATAATTATTCGGAGATGGAACCTGATGAAGTTGTGAATAATTTTATTAATTATTTACTTCAAGTTGGTATTATTAAAGGAAATCGAGCGAGTCACTTGCCAGTCGCTGTTGTGATTTGTAAAGCTGACGCACCTATTGTTAGAAAGAAAATTAGTACTGCCCATATTAAGATAATGTATAAAAAATATGTGAATGGATTAGGAGAGGATGAAAAAGCCATGACATATGATCAATATCGTAATGAACAGATTAAACAATTTATGATTGAGTATGGTATGGACAATGCTTTGCAATTATTGGAACATCAGTTTAAAAATATATCTTTTTTTGTTGCAAGTGCTATT
Organism: Massiliimicrobium timonense; assembly: GCF_002160865.1. Lineage (GTDB taxonomy): Bacteria > Bacillota_I > Bacilli_A > Erysipelotrichales > Coprobacillaceae > Allocoprobacillus. The sequence goes on along the minus strand of NZ_NFLJ01000004.1, from coordinate 39,812 downwards.
GGACATGAACCGGATGGAGAAGAATTTACACCATTTGGAGTTAATGAATGTTTTGATTGGATTATAAAGAGTACGGATAATGAATATTATCGTACTATTGAACAAATATAGGAGGGAGACATATGATAGAAAAAGATTGGCGAATGGATAATCTAGATAATATTTTGTCTGATGAAGAATCATTGAATGAAGAATTAGTTAATCAATCACAGGATGAAAAAGTGAATGATGAAGAAACTCAAAAAGAAAGTTCACAAAATAATGAAACTGAAGAAATTGTGGTTGAATCAATGTTTGATCAATCAGACATTTTATCAGAATTAAAAACTTTATTACATCAATCTTATAATCAGGAGGCTGTTTTAAATAAATTAGATTCTATTCTTCAGTTATTGCAGGCAAAAGAAAATGGTGAAGAAAGTAAAGATAGTTCACTAGATATGCAAGATATGCTGAAAAATTTAACAAAGAGTCAAAATCGAAATAATGATTTATTAGTCCAATATTTAAGACAAAATGCTGAGTTTCAACAGCAAGTTCGTGTTAATATGAATAATGAAAATGAATTATTAAAAAAAGAACTTTTAGGAGAAAGATTAGACCCTTTATTAAAAAGTATTGCTTCAGTTTATGGAGAATATTATCAACTTCTTAATGTTCAAGGAATTGATGAGAAATATCAAAAACAAGTTTCTTATTTATTTGAGAGTATTGAAGATATTCTTTATGAGTATGGTTGTGATATACAACGTAGTGAACCTGGCACGGAAAGATTAGTGAAGACTACAAAAATTAAACAACCATTGGTATTAACGGGTGATAAAAACTTACATCGAAAGGTTATTACATCTTTTAATCCAAGTATATCTAAAGGTAAAAAGGTGTTATATCCTGAATATGTTTCAATTTATAAATATGATGAGTCATTAGCAAAAGAGAATTTACAGAGTGAAGAAATAGAAAATATAGAAATGACTCAAGAAATTAGTGATGAAAAAGAATTAGAGAAATCAAATGATATTAAAGTTAATGAAAATAAATTAGATGAAGAAGGGGAGAATTAAAAATGGCTGTTTATGGAATTGACTTAGGTACTACTTATTCTTGTATTGCAAAATTGGATGTGAATGGAAATCCTCAGGTGATTTCTAATATCACTGACGCATCAGATACTTTAGCATCAGCAATCTATTTTGAAACACTTGATAATATTATCATTGGTCAAAGTGCTAAGGAGTATGTTGAAACTGATGGAGAGAATGTTGTTCAGTTTATAAAAAGAGAAATTGGTAAGGAAGATAAATATGGAGCACATGTGATTCATGGAAAAGAATTTACACCAGTTGAATTATCAGCTCTTATTTTAAAACGTGTTAAGGAAATGGCTGAAGAACAGGGAGAAGAAGTTAAAGACGTTATTATTACTTGTCCAGCTTATTTTGGTTTTAAAGAAAGAGATTTAACAAAAAAAGCAGGAGAAATTGCTGGTTTAAATGTATTGAATTTAATTAATGAACCAACAGCAGCTGCACTTAATTATTGTTCAAGATTATTTCAAGAAGAAACAAATATTTTGGTTTATGATTTAGGTGGTGGAACATTTGATGTTACACTTGTTCATATGTCAGTTATTCCTAATGAGGATGGAAAAGATGAACGTCAAATTAAAATTATTGCAACTGGTGGAAATGATGCTTTAGGTGGTAAAGATTGGGATGATAAATTATTTGAAAAAATTAAAAATCAAGTATGTGATGAATTAGGGTTATCTACTTCAGATTTAGATGTTGAAACAATTCAAAGCATTCGTTCTAAAGTTGAAATAACAAAGAAAAAATTAACTCAAGCTGAAAAGGCAGTTGTTAAAGTTTCTGTTGAAGGCCAAATGGTTAAAATTAATGTAACAAGAGAAGAATTTGAAGAATTGACAAAGTCTTTAGTAGATCAGACTATGAGTTATGTTGAGGGAACTTTAGAAAAAGCAAAAAAGGTGATTGGAGAAGAACCAAAAATTGATACAGTGTTATTGGTTGGTGGATCTACAAATATGCCTATGATTAAACGAGTGGTTGAAGAAAGATTCCCAGGTTTAGTACAAGTGGAAGATCCTGATAGAGCAGTTGCTAAAGGAGCTGCAATTTACGCAGATATGATTGTTAGTGAGGTTTCTGAGGATAATGGAGAAGATATTGATGTTTCACCTATTCATCATGAGGATGGGGAAGAAAATACAAATCGTGTCACAACCCAAACGAATCAAAGCATCATTGTTGATGTTGCACCTCGATCATTCGGTCCTGCTATCTATTTTGGTAATGATTATTTAATTGACAATTTAGTGAAAGAAGGTCAAGAAATTAACCAAACTATTGAAAAACAGTATGTTACAATGGTAGATAATCAAAAAATGATTGTATTCCCAGTTTATGAAAGTCATTCTGTAGAAGATACTGAAAAACCATGTTTTATACCAGATCCTCAAACTGGAGAAGATGTACCACAAGATACAGATCCATCTTTAGAAGTAAAAAAATTAGGAGAACTTGTTCTCAATTTAAATGGTAATGATCCAAAAGGAACTGTTGTTTATGTAGAATTTACAGTACAACCAGTTGGAATTATTATTAAAGTGACATTATCTACGGATTTAAGTGTGACAAAAGAAGAAGTCATTCATTATGATAATGGAATTAGCCAAGAAGAAATGGAACAAATGGCTAAAAATTTAAATAGAGTTTCAATTACAGGTGAGTAATTTATAAAAACGATAGGGTTACAATATCCTATCGTTTTTATAAAATATAGAGGAGAGGATAAGATGAGTGTTAAAATAGGGATTGATTTAGGAACAACTTTTTCTGCTGTGGCTATATATGATAAAACAACTCAAATGCCTAAAATTGTTAAGAACCAATATGGCAATCATATTACACCGTCAGTTATTCAATTTTGTGATGATGGTGAAATTATTATTGGAGATGAAGCGAAAGAAGCATTTGATGAAGGCGATGTTGGTTGTGTTACAGCATTTAAAAGAGGAATGGGAGATAATCAGCCTTATGCTTTTTACAAAGGAAAAGGATATAGTGCTGAAGAACTTTCAGCTATGCTTTTAAAAGCATTAAAAGAAGATACAGAAAAGATTTTAAATGATACTATTGAAGAAGCGGTAATCACTGTGCCAGCATATTTCTTTCATAAAGAAAGACAAGCAACTTTAAATGCGGCAAAAAAAGCTGGTTTGAAAGTAAGAATGTTGATTAATGAACCAACGGCAGCTGCTCTAAATTATGGGGTAAATCATTGGCGAGAAAATGCAGTTATTATGGTTTATGATTTAGGTGGTGGAACATTTGATGTTACTTTATTACAAATGGGAAATCATAATGAAATTCATTGTTTAAAAACAATGGGTAATCATATTTTAGGTGGAAAAGATTGGGATCGTGCATTAGTCCATTACTTGATTCAATTAATCTATTCTGAAACTGGGGAAGATGTAAAAAAAGATAATCAATTTATGAATGAGCTAAGTGGAAATGTGGAAAAAATAAAAAAAGATTTAACGAAAGCAAAGCAAGTAAAGATAAAGTTACGAGTACCTCACTATGGGATTTATGAAACAATTATCACAGTTGAAGATTTTGAAAATCTGACACATTCGTTATTAGATCAAACAGTCACTTTATGTGAAACAATTCTAAAAGAAAGTCAAATGGACTGGCATCAAGTGACTGATATTTTACTAGTTGGAGGATCAACAAGAATGCCTCAAGTTTCTAAATATCTTGAGAAAGTAAGTGGGCATAGACCTTTAACACAAGTTAATCCTGATGAAGCTGTTGCTTTAGGTGCAGCTATTCAAACAATCTTACCTATTCCTAAATATGAAAAATTACAAGCTGGTGAATTAAAATCTACGCCAACACGATTTAAAGCAGGTTTGGTTAAAAAAGAACAATCATTAACTCATGCTTCAGCGATACGAGTAAAAGATGTTCAGGCACATGCTTTAGGGATAATAGCAGTAAATGCAGAGGGAACACATTATGAAAATCAAAATATTATCCCGGCAAATCAAGAAATTCCTGTTAAATGTGCAAAGAAATTTCAATATTACACATATCCTAATCGTAAAAATGAAGTTGATATTTACTTATTACAAGGGACTAAACCAATTCTAGAATGTGAAATATTGAATAAATATGTTATATCAGGAATTAAACATAAAGAAGATGGACCAACTATCATTCGTATTCAATATAGTTATGATGCAAGCGGGTTAGTTCATGTTCAAGCTAGACAAGAAGATGATCAATATGATTTACCTATAAGAGAGGAACCGATTGATAAAGATATTTCTAGATTTGGGCAACCAATTCCGCAGGAAAAAATAACGCAAGAAAAAGTATCTGTACTATTTGTTATTGATACTTCTGGCTCAATGGCAGGAAGCCGTATTGATGAAGCAAAATTATCTATTAAAGATTTTGTACATAAGTTAAAAGGGAAAAATGTATCATTTGGTATTTTGGCTTTTTCATCAAGTATTACTCCTATTCAATCTTTAACAGAAAATAGACATAAAATTAATAAAAGTACAGATAGTTTGGATAGTGGTATTGGAGGTTGCGGAACTTCAGCAGATCCTTTTCCAGCAGCTCAAAAAATCTTTGAATCTGTAAAAGGTCGAAAAATTATAATTGTTTTAACAGATGGAGACTGGTATGGAATGGAACCAGAACCCACTGTTACTGCTGAGATTTGTAAAAAAAATCAAATTGAAATTATTGCTATTGGAATAGGAGAATCAAATTTAGAATTTTTAAGAAAAATTTCATCTATTTCTGAAAAAGCATTAAAAATTAATGAAAAACAGCTACGTCAATCATTTGGTAATATTGCACAAACAATTCATGATTCATCACATACAAAAGGAAAAATAAATAGAGAGTATAGTAGTGTTGATACATGGGATGCTGTAGATGAATAGGGGGATGATTTGTGGTGAGACAAAACTTTTTTGAATTACTTAATGGTTTAGATTTTAATGAAAAAAATGAACAAGTAATTGAAGAGGCTATCAAAAAATGGATAAAAGAAAAAAATCAATTATTTTCTATTGAAACCGATTTAATTGAAAAAAATAAAATAAAAGAAGAAATGGCATTAGAATCAGAAATGAGAAAAGTCATGTTTAATGTTGAATTAAGAAAACAAGAAGCTCAAGCAATGATTGAGAAAAGAAAAAGTGAAATTGATAATTTAGCGAGGATTCTAAGTACTGATAAAGAAGGCCCAATTCCTATTATGAATGCTCGTTTAAGAAGTATATCTGAAAAATCAGGACTAAAAATTCAAGAAGTCTCTAAAATATTTAAAAATCATCATTTTGATATTAAAATGAAAGCTAATACATTAGATTTTAATAAATATTTTTTAAGAGATCAAATGGGAGAAATTAATAAATTATTAGCAGAAATGAATAAACCAGATGTAGCTAAAAAATATCCATGGTTGACAAAAAAAGTGAATAGTTTATATGACTTACTAGCTTGTTATAATAATGAACCAAATATGAATTATTATAATAAGAAAACAGGAGATTTGTTAAGTATTGCAACTGATGGTGATAAGGTTTATTCTATAAAACAAAACGTTCCGGAAGCTCGTACTTTGTTTTCTAAAGCCAAAAATGATGCATTTGCCAATGATGAAACACGAATGCGTTATGATAACTCGAGAAAATTAATGGAACTAGATGAATTTTTTGCAATTGCTAAAAATGTTCCTGATAGTATGAAAAAAGATGAAAGTTTTGCTGATGTTGTTATCAAAAGAATTCAGACAAAATTTCCTGATTATGATTTAGCACTTACTATATATAATCAGACTTTGGGATTAATGCGTGATCCTTATGAACCAGAAAAAGCTTTGATACATGTTTATTGTGGCAATTGCCAATCACCTGCAACTTTTCAATCAGTTAAAGAAGCAATGCAAGCAAAATGCCCTGTATGTGGTGAAATGTATTATAGAAAATGTCCAAATTGTGGTAAACTTATTCCTACATCAATTCGAAAATGTACAAAATGTCACTTTGATTTATTAGAGTACCAATATTTTGATTCTTATTATCAAAATGCAAAACAGGCAATACAAGATTCTGATATTGCACTGGCAGTAGAATATTACCATAAGGCACAAGTTGCAGATCCTAAAAATAATCAATTAAAATCATTAGATGAACAAATTAAAAAATTAAATCAAATGTATGAAAAGCCATTAAATCAACTTCAGGAATATATAAATAAGAATGAATATAATAAGGCAAATAGTTATCTTAGTCAAATCAAATCGCAATATCCAAAGCTTAATTTAAAAGCTCAAGAAAAAAAGATACAAGACACTTTAGAAAAAGCAAAACAGATGTTTAATCAAAAAAGTAATAACATGTATGAAGCAGCTAATACATGTATAAGAATTTTAAGAGATGTTAGTGATTTTATTGATGCAAAAGAATTTGTGATGCAAACAGCTCCAAGGCCTGTAAGTCATTTCATGGTTACTTTGGAGAATAATGGTGTACAATTAAGTTGGCACGCTTCACCAGATATAGGTGTTGAGTATGTTATTTTAAGAAAAGAGGATAGTCCTTCAAAAAATATAAATGATGGGGAACAAATTTTTTGTTCGGCAGGAACTCTAACTTATGTTGATCGCAAAATTAATCCTGGTTCTATTTATTATTATACTGCTTTTGTTAGAAGAATGTCTGTTTTGTCTCAGCCTGTTTCTCAAACAATAACATATACTGTTGATATGGGAGAAGATATGTTGAATTTCTACTTAGATAAGGGAAAATGTATTTTTACATGGACACTACCAAAGAATGCAATAGGAGTTCGTGTTTTGAAAAGTAAAAGTGGGGCTGTTGCAAATCAACCGGGAGGAAATACACAGTGTGTAGCTAATAATGTTTATAGTTCTTTTGAGGATGGTCATCTAGAAAATGGAGTTTTATATCAATATCGTTTTCAGATTATTTATCAGATGAAGGGTAAGTTGATTTATACAAATGGAATAACTAAAGATATTATTAGTGAAGATATTCCAGATCCTGTGACAATTCGTCAGGGACAGTATAATTCAACACAACAAAAAATAATACTTGATATAAAATCAAATACACCAAAACCATATAAAATACAAATTATTCATCTTGTTGGATCATTTGGCTTACCGAATGATATTATCAATACTTCGGAATTGACTAAATATGGTAAAATAGTTGCTTATGGAGATAGTCTGGATTCTAAAATTCAATTTGCCCCATTAAAAAATACAGGATATAAATTAGGAATAGCAACTATTGCTGGAAGTAAGGCTGTATTAGGTAATTATGTCAATATATCGACTTTTGAAAAGTGTGAGATTGATAAACAAAAAACGAAAGTAAAAAATAATCGTTTAAATATTCATTTGAAAGAACCATTAGCTAAAAATATAATTAAATTATATTATGCTTGTAAAATAAAAGATAACTTATCAAGTAAGCCACCATATCTAACAAAAGATAATTTAGATGAAATGAAAGTGATTTCATTAGAAAGTTACGAACGTCAACATTGTATTCCCATTGATGCTCTACCAGAAAATCAGTTATACATAACAGTGATTGCTGAATTATCTCAAGGAAATCAAAGTTATTTTTCTGAGCCTTCAAAATTATATATTAATAATAGTCCTAAAAAGAAAATATATTATGAAATTCAATGGAAAGGTACTTTTACACCTAGACGTAAAGGAGCTATTTTACGCATTGATGGTGAAAATACTGAATGTCCAACTTTATATTTAGTAGGTACTACGGATGGTAAGATTCCTTTAGATTATACAGGAAAAAATGTAATTGTTGCAAAAAAAATAGAAAGTCAACCATCAAAATCGTTATCAGTACTATTGGATATACCAGATAGTATACCTGCCAAAGCAAAGTTAAGATTGTTTATTGATAAAGAAGATCAAGATGAATATGAATTAGAAGTGTTGAATGAAAAAAGTTTAAATGTTCCAACAAAGAAATGATAGATAGGAGGAGAAAAAAATGAGTGATATATTATGTCCATATTGTTTTGAGAAAGTTACTACAAAAACAGCCTATTTTGAATGTACAGGTTGTAATAGTAAACTCATTATGCCACTAGGAGTAAAAAATGGAAAGTTGCCTAAATGTCCTAAGTGTAAAGGGAGTGCAGTTAAAAGAGTTGTATTGAAATGTGGTGCATGTTCTAATGAATTGCCAAATGATATTTTTCAATATAAAAAGTATATACCTTTTTCCATTGTCGGATTATCTGGTTCCGGAAAGACGAATTACATTACAACAATGATTCAAGAATTGAAAACAAGTCGTTGTGGTTTTGATGTTTCGGCTATGAATAGTGCAACAAATAATCGTTTTTTGGAAGAAAAGAATAGTATTTATAAGGAATTAAAGCCCTCTGAAGGAACAAATTCTGGAGAAATTATACCCTATCAATGGCGAATTAGAAAGCCAGGGAAAATGTCTCGACTTGAATCATATTGTATGACTATTTTTGATGGAGCTGGGGAAGATCAAACACAAATGATGGATAGTGATGTTGCTTCATATATTGCTGCATCAAAATATGTTATTTTTCTTGTTGATCCAATGTCTTTATATAAGGTTAAACAAACTGTTCAAGATAAAGATGTTTTAGAGTGGTCATTACCAGAAGGAAAGGTAGAAGAAGATGATGATAGTGATGCATCTATCAATTTAGCTCAAGATATGGCATCATATATTCGACAAGCTGCTAATTTAAAGGTTACAAGGAAAATTGAAATTCCTATAGCTATATGTTTTACAAAAATTGATCTTCTTTTAGATCAGTTTGGGCAGCAACAAATTACAAAACCAAGTCCTCATACCAGAGAAAGAAAGTTTAAGACAGGAGATGCAAATCTAGTGAATGATGAAATTCGACAATATTTAGAACAAGTCGGAGAAGGTCCATTCCTAGATTCTATCGATATGAACTTTAAAAATGCGCATTTTTTTGGAGTTAGTAGCTTTGGTAATGTTCCCATTGGTGAAAAACAATTAAATACTGTTGAACCTCATCGTGTATTGGATCCTTTAATGTGGATATTTGCTCAAGAAAAAATCATTGATAAAGATTAGGAGGTTACTATGTTTGATCAAATTATATATACTAGAAATAATTTCGGTAGACAATTAGAAAAAAACGGAATAGAGGATAAAAGTAGTGGCTATAAAATAAGATCATTTAGTAAAGAAATTTATGATCATTTGGATAGTAAAGAGATTAGTTTACTTGCAAAGGCATATATAAAAAATAGAAATGAATCTAAAACAACAGCTAAACAGGGACTTATTGATTCATTTGAATATATGAAGCTTAATAGTAAAGTATCTTTTTTTGGTTTTCAACATCAAAGATTATCCCATGAAGATAAGCGTGCAGGTAATTTTATTAAACATTTATATGTTGGTGAAGTTAATGATTATCCAGTCAATTATATGAATGAATCATTATATCCTTATTGTGATTATCCATCTGAGTATTATTATGAAATGAATGAAACTTGTGATTTCCTTCCATCAAAAGAATTAGAACCATCACCAAAATATACAAAAGAACAAATTAAAGAATTTTATCATGATGGTAGAGAAGATACTATTCAAAATGCAATCAGTTTTCTTATTGAACAAGCAGATTCTTCGCATAAAAAAGTTTTAATTATCAAAGATGATGCTTTAAACGTTTTGAAGTGGATAGCTTGTATTACCTATGCATTACCTTTGGAATTGAGTAAAAAAATTTCTTTTAATACAAATGCGAAAATAGAGAAAAGTAACGTAGGATCTTTTATGTATTGTTTAGATTCTGATGGCTCTTATGCACGATATGCACCTAATCATGAAAATCTGACACCGCATTTACTTTATGATATTATTGGCATTTCTCCTTTGACAATGTCAGCATCTGGATTTAAACCACTTCCTAATTCTCCATTTATTGTGATTGATGGTACAACTAAAGAGATTTCTTATACAACACAGTTAAATCATGATTATTTACAATTTGTATGTGCTTACGATGAAAATATGAATGATTTTAATTCTATTTTAAAATCATTTGATCACTATGACTTTAACGACATTTATAAAATTTATGAAATTTATCATTATCTATTTAAAGATCAGAATTGTCCTAATCAATGGGAATATCAAAAGTTAATGCATTATCTTGAACAATTGAATGACTATTTGAAGCCAGAAAGTCTATTGAAAATTAATCTCAGTGTACAATTATATAAACTTTATAAATCAAAAAATCAATGGTTTCAAGAAGATAGTAAAAATGATTATCAATTACTTAATTTTATCTTTCATGCGAGCTTACAATCTCAACACTCAAAATATATGAATAATGTGAGTTCGATGATTTATCAAATAGTGGACTTTATAATGAATAAAAATAGCTTTGATATTAAACAAGCTAAAAAATTCTGGGAATCAGTGAAAAAAGATAATGTTTTGTATAAGTTCGTAAGTGATTATTATTTTGATGAAGAAAAAGTAGGTTCTATATCTAAACTTAAGGAATTAGAATATATTGATGATGAAGTTGCTTTTGATTATGGATACTTAATCATATCCTTATTAAACGATTATTTAAAAGATAAGGGATTAAATAAAGAACTGTTTGTTGAACATTCTGGATGGACAGGATTATTGTTTAATTTATATAAATTAATTTTATCAGAAGACTATGATAAAAAAGTTATGAATTTAGTACAAAATTATAATTCTGATGTTATGAATGCTTTAACAATGAAATTTGCAACAACTGTTGGTTTTAATACTCCTATTACTAAAAATTGGATTACACTATATGGAAGCCGTATTTCTGACAATAATTTATATAATCAATGTCAAGACATGTTATTGGCAGGAATTTCACCTAAAGCAGTAGAATTGTTATTAGTTACTTATATGGAAAAACAAGGAAAAACAAGTGATGCTTTGCTGAAAGCATTTAAATTATTATTTGTAAGTATGGACAATGATAAAAAATTAGGAATTTCTTTCTTTGATCAGTATCTTTTAATTGTAGCATCACAATCAAATAAATATCAAGAAATTTCTCGTTTGATTAGTTTTGTAAGAGATGAGCAATTTTCAAAGAGTTTACAAGTAACTTTGTTGAGTCGTATTGACCAATTTATGCCATCTTTTGTTAAAAATAGAGAAGATAAAAAAATGATTGAAGAATGCTTAGATTGGTGTAGAGATTTAAATATGATTACCAAGAATCTAAGTAAAGCTCAATTGGCTGAAGAAGTTCAGCATTTAAAAAAGAGTCATTTATTAGCATTTATTAGCAAAGTTAGAAAAAATCATATTGTGGTAGATGAAAAAGATACAGAATGGATTCAAATTTTTATTGAAGGAATTGGTAAATATATTGAGGATTCTGAAGCTTTTGTTGAAGCATGTTACATGTTTGATGCAGATTCTTTTGTTCAAGAAGAAATAATAAAAAAATATTTTGATATTATTGCTAAAAGAACAAAAAAGGATAGTACGGCTATTGAAATATGTATTGATATTCTTTGTAGTCAAAAAATGGATAAAATGATTCGTCAATATGTGGAAAGTGAAGGAATTTCATTATTAGCAGAATATTATAAAGAAGATTTGTGGTTAGACGTTATTGATACTATTCGTGATCGTAAGAATCGTGCAAAAGCATCTGAATTAAATGAACATATTAAAGATATTGCTGGTGAGATGAAAGGATTTAGTTTTAATAAAGTGAAAGAAGGATTTAGTAGTTTCTTTAAGAAGAAAAAATAGATAGGAGATGAAATGTCATGGCAAAAAAAGTATCTAAAGAAGAAATGGACGAAATGATTAATGATCAAAAAGAAAAACGCCATTATGATGAAATGAGTGATGAAGATAAAGCAAAGTTTGATGCTAAAGAAGAAGAAATCAGACAAGAGTATCAAGAAGGTTATGATAAAAAGGATGATAATGATAATCAAGATGATGATAAAAAAGACGATGATGAATATAAAGAAGAACAAGAAAGAGATATTACTAAAGAAGGAGAAATTGATGATGATCCTGAAAGGGATGACGATGATGATATGGTTTTATAAAGGAGTATTATGAAGAAGAAATCATTTGATGAGTTTCAATTATTGAAAAAAAAGTCTATGCATTATGATGAAATGAGTGATGAAGATAAAATAAAGTTTAATCAACAGATGGAAGATATTAAGGATAGATACGATATGAAAGATTTAAAGCAATCTGATTATATTGATAGTAAACGTGAAGGGGACTATATCAATGAAGAAGATTTAGAGATTGACGAAGCTTTGTAAAGGGGGAATTTTATGCCAAATATAGCGGATTATAATGGAAATAAAAAGACCAACATGCGCTATCAAACAAAAAAAAGTAAAGATGCTAAAGAAGAAAAAGCAAAACAATTATTAATGACAAAACAACGTTTGGAAGGATTAAAAGATTCATTAAAATTATTAGATGTCTTTGTAAATAGTCGTCATATGGAAATGCTTCAACCTGCTGGATATGGTGATTTATACAAAAGTAAAGTTGGTGTATTAGAAGCTAATAAAAAAAATCGTCTTAAGAATATTGCTATCTATAATGTAACGAAAATTATGTATAATCAAGATGAAGATAATTTTGAAAAATTAGTAAGTGTTTATTCAGCAATGTATACTTTTGGAGGAACTGTTGGAATTATCATTCAAAGTGACGGTAAATATGCACAATTATATTTATGTGTGAATAGTGAAAATAATGAATCGGTTGCTGGTAATTTGCTATGTAGTAATTTTAAAGGGCAATTTCCTGGTTGTGAGTTATCTAAATTAAATAATCTAGATAAAGAAAAGTTATTAGATTCTTTTTCAACAGATTTAAAGCAGAAAAGAAGCACAACAGTTAAAGCAATGAGTATGATTCCTGGAAGAAGGGAAGAAGAACAACAAAAGGGTAGATTCTTGACTTCACAGGGTTATGAGAAATTTATTGATACAATGAATGGGAAGAAATATACACTTGTTGTATTAGCCCAAAAAATATCTAGTGAGGCAATGGATTTGGCTAAGGGTGGTTTTGAAGATATATATACATCTTTATCCCCTTATGCTAAAGAACAAGCTAGTTATGCTGAAAGTGAAACAGATAGTATTAATTATACAATTTCTAATGGAATCAGTCATTCTACAAGTCAATCTATATCTAATTCTTATGGAACAAACCATACATCTAGTATAGCTCATGGAAAGGGTAAAAATAGTGGTTTTTCTTCTTCATGGGATGGTATTGGTTTCTCTAATGGTTCATCATGGTCATCAACTCTTGCTCAAAGTGAAGGAATAAGTACGGGATATAGTCAAGGAAATGTTACTACTGATGGTGATAATTCAAATGAATCAGAGGCTTTGGGCAGGACACATGGTACAACACGTACAGTGTCTGTGACTAGAGATAATAAGGCCGTTGTAGATATGTTAGAAAAACTTGATGTTATGATTAAAAGAATTGAATCAAACCAATTGTTTGGAATGTGGAATGCTGCAAGTTATATTATTACAGAAGATTCTTCAACAGCTTCTATTGCTATAGCAACATTACTTTCTTTATTAGCAGGGGATAATAAAGGAGCAAGTCATGCGTATATTAATGAGTGGAATGCTTGCAAACCTGGCGGACAAATTGATAGAGATAAAATTTTGGAATACTTAGGAAATCTTTATCACCCAGAAATTGAATTAGAAATGTATAAATTAGATAATGATGGAAATATGATCTCGCTCATTGATGAGAAAGGTCAATCTATTCCGGCACAATGTTTAACTCCTGCATTAATGGTTTCGGGTAAAGAATTACCAGTTATGTTAGGCATACCGCACCGTTCCGTTCCGGGAGTTGTAGTTGATAGTGCGGCAGAATTTGGACGTAATGTTCCAGAAAATTGGCGTCAAAAAATAAAAAGACCAATCGATTTTGGTAACGTTTATCATATGGGGAGTATTGAGCATACACCAGTGTGTCTTAATTTAGACTCTTTTGCTTCGCATAGTTTTATTTGTGGAGCATCAGGATCTGGTAAAAGTAATACAACCTATAATTTATTATATGAAATGATTAAGCGAAAGATTCCATTTCTTGTAATTGAGCCAGCTAAGGGAGAATATAAGGTTGAATTTGCTGCATTAAAAAGTATAAATATTTTTGTTGCAGAAGATAGCGCTTATCGAAAATTACAAATTAATCCTTTTGAATTTAACCCTCATATTCATATTAGAGAACATTTAGATCGTTTGAGTTCTACAGTATGTGCTTGCTGGCCATTATATGGAGCTATGCCAGGATTATTAAAACAGGCATTTGAAAAAGTTTATATTGATCATGGTTGGGATTTAGAATATTCAATAAGGATTGTCGATAGGGGAAGCAAATATCCAACATTTAAAGATTTAGAAATAGCCTTAAATCAGATTATTGATGATTCACCATACTCGAAACAATCTAAAGGAGATTATAAAGGAGCTTTATTAAATCGTGTATCTTCTTTAAATAATGGTTTTGAAGGTCAGATTTTTGGAAATTCTATAGGTATTGCTGATAAAGTATTGTTTGATAGTAATACAATTATTGATTTGAGTAGTATTGGTTCAGAAGATACAAAATCACTCATTATGGGTGTTCTTATTATTAGATTACAAGAGTATCGTAAAGCTACACGTAAGACATTAAATGCATCACTTCAGCATATTACAGTATTAGAAGAAGCACATAATATTTTAAAACGTTGTTCACAAGATACAAACATTGAATCAGGAAATGTTCAAGGACAATCAGTTAAGATGCTATGTGGATGTATTGCAGAAATGCGAAGTTTTGGTGAAGGATTTATGATTATTGATCAATCACCATCAGCTATTGATGAAACAGCTATTAAAAATACAGCCATTAAAATTGTTATGAGATTGCCTAATAAGGAAGATTGTGAAGCTATGGGTGCTGCATTAAGTTTAAACGAAGAACAAATAAAAGAATTAAGCAGATTAGATATTGGTGTTGCAGCTATTTATCATGTCGGATGGACTAATACATTGCTTGCTAAAATGGGAAATATCTGGAATAACCATGTACTAGGAACACGACAAGATGTCATTTATGATCGAAATAATTATATAAGGGTTAAAGGAGCTGTTGTTCAATTTTTATTCAGTCGAATTTATGACAAAGATTATTATGATTTAAGAAATGATACAATTGATTTGGTGAAAGAATTAACCGCAAAAGGTCAGGTAAATATTTTATCAGAAGATAAAATTCAAGAAATTATTTTAGATATATCTGTTTTCTTTGAAAATAGTGCCTCTTTGTTTGAAAAGAACAATCATAATCGACTGAAAGGGGTTTATCGTGATTTTATGTTTGACTTTTTGAGATTAACCAGTGTTTTTAAAATCTTTCCATTAAATATTGTTGATCACCTTGATTTATTTTCAACTCCAAAACAAAAAGATATCAATGAGGCTTTGAGATGGGGAAAAAATATTAAAGAGGTGATTGGGCAATATTTAGTTATGCCTCTAGAAGTAGATCCTGTATCACATTATAGTTGGCCATCAAATCCTTATCAAGCAGAACTATTTAATGATATTTTTCATGATATTTTATTTTCTTATAGTCAAAAATATTGGTCTATGACTGGTAGTGATAAATATCAAATAGCTATAGATATTTTAAATTCTCAAAAATTTTTTAGGTGATGATAAATGAAAAGAAATATTGAAGATTTAGAAGATGAAGTTGATGAAACAAAAGAAAATGATGATCATTTTCAGTCAACTTATCGATTAAAAGAAAACTATGAGTATGAGAAAAATGGGTATCATTATGAAACAGATTCCAAAGGTAGAATTAAAGAAGCATCTGGTGTGTTGCATCTAGGAGAAGGAAAGAGATATGGGAATCACCAATTAGAGGCAGGACATGAAGATCGTAAAGAAAATGATGAAGGTGGACATATTATTGCATCACGATTTGAAGGATCTGGGAAAATAGATAACTTAGTTGCGATGGATAAAGGATTAAATCGTAATGAATATAAAGCTTTGGAAGAAAGCTGGGTAAAGGATATTTCTGAGGGAAAAAAAGTTGATGTTGATATAAAAATGATTTATAAAGGCGAGAGTGAACGTCCGGACCGTTTTAGAATTTCTTATCGTATAGAAAATGAAAATGGTGATGTTAAATATTATTCTAAAACTTTTAGAAACGGAGGATAGATATGGCAACAACAAAGGAAAATCAAGATAAAATGAATAAATATTTTAAAGATTTAGCTTTTCACTTAAATAATGCATTACCAGAAAATTGGTATCATGTTGTTTTAGGTTCTTTCTATTATATAAAAGAAGATCACTTGATGGATAATTATCAAATTTACTATCAATATTCACCAGGTGATGATTATTTAGACTTGCTGAAAGAGTTTTGGGAAGGAACGGAAGATGATTTAAGAGAAGATAGCATAGATGAAGTTAGCCTTATTCTACAGGATATTCATGATTATTGTAAAAAATGTGGAGATGATTGGAGAGAAATGACATTTGATTTTTATGTGAATGGCCATTATGATGTTCATTTTCAATATGATGATATTGATGATTTTAATGAACTTTATATTAATATGTGGCAAGCTGAACATTTTGAATATTAATTAAGTATATGTCTAGAAAAGATAATGTCAATAATGTCATTTATTATTTATCCAATAAAAAACCAAACTTCCAAATTTTTAAATCTTCCATAAGTTTTGAAAAAATATTAAAAGAAGTTTTAATTCAAGAACCACGATTATTATTTTATATAAGTAGCTATTCTTATTCTTATACAAAAAATAGTCGTTTAAGTATGATAGCTGATTATACAGTAACTATAGACTATAATCAAAATGCTCCTGACTCATTGGACGATATTACCATTGATGATGGTACATATACATTATTAAATTATAAATCACTTTCTAATCCAGAAAAACTATATTTTATTTCAGATGGGCATAGTGATTTATCTCAGCGTATTATAGACTCTTTTCATAATTTTCATATTCGATATGAAGGTTTATATAAAGTTGAAAATAATTCAATAACATTTGATCAATTATCAGATAATATTGCTCTAACAACAAAATTTACATATTGTTTACCTCTTAATCAGTTAAATCAGAAAAAAAGACAAGCTGAATTTAAGGCAAATCAGATAGCAAAAGATTTAACAGGAGGACTCGTTATACCTCCTTTTGTAAAAGTTTTTTTAGCTTTTTCATACTTGCAACAAAATACATCGTATGATCATCGAGCATATAATAATTTAGCAATGGATTTAGAGTCAATTACGATAGATCCGGCACCTCATCTTTCATATGGACCTTTAGTTGAAGGGAGAGGAATTTGTTCTGGTATAGCATATGCTTTTAAGACATTAATGGAATCTTTAAATATTGAATGTATGGTTATTCATGGTATATTAAACGAAGATTCAAGTATGGATCATGCATGGAATTTGGTCAGGATTAATAATCAATACTATCATGTTGATGCAACGTGTGGAATTGAACAAGGAGTATGCGTAAGTAGTTTTATGAAGTGTGATAGTCAAATGAATGGATATCATTGGGATCAAGAATTTTTTCCAAGAGCTACTGGTAGACATTTTAATTATGATTTTATAGAAGATTGGCTTATTGATAATGGTGAAGATTTAGTTGATTCTGGTATTGATAGTCAGTTTGTTTTTCCAGATGTAATTGAATGATGAAATTAATTTAAATGTTCATAAGAAAATAAAATTTATAGTTATGTATTCATCTTTTTGATGTATGAGTTGTTGTTAAAAATGTATGGTAAAAAGGTGGCGAATATATAATGGAACATTTCTTGTTGCATGGCAAAAATTTAGGTAATAATAGATGTTTATTAGGAAATATCTTGTTATATTGTATATTTCTGGATGATGAAGAAAGTGAATGGGATAATTATAGTAAAAATATAGTCAAAGAGAAAGTACAACAAGCAATAACGATTATAAAGAATAATGCAAGATATTATCAGGTTAATGTTGAAGTTACGTCACAGTATTACAATGATAAGGTTTTGTTGAAGACTGGATTTCGTACAAGATTGTTTTATGATTACATGAATCAAAATAAACAAAAATATTTAAAGCAATCTGAATCTTTAAAATGCAATCATTTATATGATGAAGTTAGTTTTTTGTTTTTTGTGAATAAGAAAAGTACCTCATATGCAAATATATGTCAAAAAGAATATCCAAATGAAATTGAATATGCAATGGTTTTTGTCAAAAATGTTACATGTCTAGAGGCGACTATTGTCCATGAAACTCTACATTTATTTGGAGCAGTAGACTTTTATATTATGAAAAATATCAAAGATTTAGCGTTACATTATTTTCCTGATAGTATTATGTTAAGTACTTATCAACATAATAAAGTTGATGAATTGACAGCATATATTATTGGATGGAGAGATTATGCAAATCCACAGGCTAATTATTTTTTATACAAAACACGTTTGATTACTCAACAAATGTATCTTGATGAATATAATGCAAAATATAGTGTAAGTAAAGGAACTATTGAGTTTAGTACTGGTATATATAATGGTGAAATAGAAAATGGTCACCCTAAAGGTTATGGGAAAATTGTGTTTACTGATGAATCAATTTACGAAGGACAATGGGATGTTTTACGTAATGGGGAAGGAAAAACTATATTTAAAGATGGGACAATACTCAAAGGAAAATGGAAAAATGATCAATGTATTGAGGGAACTTATTATTATCCAAATGGCACAATTCTTAGCGGAAAGTGGGCTGATGGGGAAATGATAGAAGGTATCTTTTATTATATGGATGGAAAAACAGGCCATTATAAAAAAGACAAGTAATTACATACAATAACTTTTGAACTATGCTAATTTTATAAAGACATAAAATTGATTATAATTGACATATGTCAATTATAACTATATAATGTGAATGGTGATAATCATAGGAAGACAAAATAGGGTAAAGAAAATTGGAAAGATGCCCGAATATAGAAGATTTACAAGTGAAAAAAAAGATTGTCTAAAAATTATTTTATCATTAGAGGAATATGAAACAATAAGATTAATTGATTATTTGAGTTATAGCCAATTGGAATGTGCTCAAATGATGGAAATATCGAGAAGTAGTGTTGTTTCATTATATCATAGTGCAAGAAATAAGATTTCCAGATTTATCATTGAAGGTCATACTATGGAAATAGATGGCGGTCATTATCAATTAGAGTATAGTGAAGGAGAAAGAGAAATGAAAATTGCAGTAACATGTGTTGAAGGAGAAGTATTTCAACATTTTGGACATTGTCCTAGCTTTTTAGTTTGTGATATTAAAGATGGGAAAATTGATTCATCACAGATGATTGATACTTCTACGTCTGGATGTAGTGCATTAGCAGGTGTTTTATCACAATTAGGTGTTGATACTGTGATTTGTGGAGGTATTGGTGGAGGTGCTAAAAATCACCTCAATGCTGCTGGAATAAAAGTTTTACCAGGAGCAAGTGGTAATGCTTTGGCACAGGTTCAAAGTTACATTGAAGGAACTTTGAATTATAATCCAGAAACAGAATGCAATCATCATGAACATGAATGTCAAGGACAGCATCATTGTCACTAAAATAATTCTGCTAACAACAAAACTTAGCAGGATTTCTTTTTTTTATGTTATAATCAAGATAAAGAAAGCGAGGATAAGTTATGAATCACATCAAGCTCGTGTTGGTAGATATAGATGGAACATTACTGAATGATAATGGCATAGTCACACCTAAAACAATAGCAGCAATTAAAAAATTAAAAGAAAAACATATTTTATTTGGTATCGCAACTGGACGTACACCTTATGCTGTCAAACATTTGATTAAAGACTGGAAAATAGATGAGTATGTAGATATTATTATGGGATTTAATGGCGGTTGTTATTTTGATATGAGAACTCAAAATATGTTTTCATGTTATTTATTGGACGGAAAATACATTCCAATGATATTCAATGAATTTAAAGAATTTCATTTTAATGCAGGGATTTATGATCAAGAATCTTTCCATGTTTTAAAAGAAGATGATTTTGCTAAAAATATAGCAATAAAAAATAAATTACCACTTGTTGTTGATGGATTAAAACCATATTATCATAAACAGATAGAAAAAATGATATTTATGGCTGAAAAAGAAGAAATTCAAAAAATAAGTCAGCATTATCAAATGAATTCACATTCTCATTATCGAGGTGTTCAATCTACAGCTATATTATTTGAGTTTTTAAATCCAGAGCTTTCTAAATCAAAAGGTATTCAAAAATTGTGTCAAGATTTACATTTACCACTAGATAGTATTTTAACTTTTGGTGATGAATTAAATGACTATGAAATGATTAAAGATTATATTGGTGTGGCGATGGGAAATGCCAATCCACAAATTAAAGAGGTTGCAAAATACATAACAACATCCAATAATGAAGATGGTATTGCGCAATTTTTAATATCTCAACAGATTATTTAAAAAGTAAAGAGGAGAATAGAATGATAGAAAAGTTTGATGTTTATATAGAGCCATTTCAATTATGGCGTACTATGCATATTTATTTGCCAAATAATTATTATGAATCTCATGAAAGATACCCTGTTATGTATATGTATGATGGACATAATCTCTTTAATGATCAGGATGCAACTTATGGAAAATCATGGGGACTTTCAGATTTTTTAGACCATTATGATAAACCATTTATTATTGTAGGAATGGAATGTAATCATAAAGGCCATGAAAGACTAAATGAATATTGCCCATATGATGTTGAAAATGGATTTTTTGGTCCTATTACTGGAAAAGGTCAAATCTATATGGATTGGGTTGTGAATGAATTAAAACCGATGATTGATCAAAAATATCGAACAATACCATTTAGAGAGTGTACCGGTATTGGGGGAAGTTCTATGGGTGGATTAATGGCCTTTTATACTGTCATCCATTATAATCAACTCTTTTCTAAAGCAGCCTGTTTATCTCCGGCACTTTCTTTATGTATCCATCAACTACAAGAAGAAATGAATCATCATGATTTGAATAAAGATACACGTGTTTATTGGAGTTTTGGAACAGGTGAAGTTTCCAATGTTCAATATTTCTTAAAAAACATTCAGTTATTTAATGATGAAATTGTCCGCCGCGAGGCTCAAAGTTATATACATATAGTGAGAAATGGTGGACATAATGAAGCAACTTGGGGAAAACAAAATCAATTGTACTTTGATGTGTTGTGGAAATAATTATGTGGAGCCTATTGATTGGCTCCACATATTTTTTCTTTATAGCTATATGTTTTTATTGACTCAATTCTTGAATTGTGTCTTGAACAATATTTAAGAAATATTGGGATGCTCTTGTGAGAATCTGATATTTTTTCCATATAAAATAATAAGGAACTTCAATATGTGGAGAAAGTGGTCTAAAACAAAGTGAAGAATCTCCAGTTGTATTGATAAGTTTATCAAAACAAATAGCGTATCCGAGTCCATCTTCTACCATTAATGAAGCATTATACAACAAAGTATAGGATGAAATAATATGAAGATGTTCAATATCATTATGTAACCATTCAACCAAATCTGATATCTGTTGTAGTTCTTTAGATACAATCAATGGTTTATCTCGAAGATCTTCAAATGTAATACTTTCTTTTTGCGCTAATGGATCATCTTTCAACATAAGGACACCCCAATGATGTGAAAGTGGCAATAACATATGATTGTAATCATTAATCTTAGAATTGGGTGTCAATAATGCAAAATCAATCAAACCATTATCTAATTTTTCTATCACATCAGGAGCATTACCACTATGTATATGAAATTGAATATCAGGATATTGGGCCTGTATCTTTTTGATAGCTTTAGTAATGATTTTTAAAGCGTGAGATTCACCTGAACCAATATAGATTTCACCTTTTAAATGAGAATCAGTAGACATTATTTCCAGTTCCGTTTTATCTACCAGATTCACAATTTCTTCAGCACGTTGACGGAGTATCATGCCTTCTTCTGTTAATGTGATTTTTTTATTACTTCTTACAAATAAAGTTTTCCCTAGTTCATCTTCTAATTCTTTGATTTGACGAGATAAAGTGGGTTGTGTGATATGTAATTGTTGCGCTGCTCCTGATATTGTTTCTTCTCTGGCAATAGCTAGGAAATATTGTAAAACTCGTAATTCCATAATCGTTCACTCCTTTAGCTATATTATAACACTATATGCTTAGTAAGCATATAACTATATAAAGTATAAGTATTTGTTATAGGGGAGAGGGAGTGATATGATACAAATAGGAAAAGAGGGAAAAAGAATGCGTCGAATACTTATTGTTGTTGGAAGTGGAAATATAAATGGACATACGGATCAGTTGGCTAGGGTTTTTGAAAAAGGAGCTATTCAGGCTGGGCATGAAGTGAAACGAATTGTATTATCAAAAAATTTACAGGGATGTCAAGGCTGTGGTGCTTGTCAGATCAATCAACATCACTGTGTCATTCAAGATAGTATGCAGGAATATTATGCCATGTTTGAATGGGCCGATACATTGGTACTGGCTTCACCCCTTTATTTCTGGTCTATTTCAGGAAGATTAAAGTGCTTTATTGATCGTTTATATGCGATTTCTCAAAATGATGAATATCCATATAAAGAAACATTCTTATTGATGAGTGCTGGGGATAATCATTTTTGGACTTTTGAACAGGCATTATCTTTTTATTCTTTTTATACAAAGGCACTAGGCTGGAAAAGTTTAGGATCTGTTCTCGCTGGAGGTTGTCATGATGAATCACATCAACCCTATATTCCACCTTTAAAATTACAGGAAGCATATGAAAAAGGTTTATCTTTATAAAGGCGTTTTGATATAAACGTCTTTTCTTTTTATGATAAAATAAGAATAGAAGATTTACACAAATTTTACACAAGTCCTTTTTATGATAAAAGTAAAGAAGGTGGGAGTATGTATCAGGTATTGCTTATTGAAGATGATTTTGATATCAGGCATATCATTAAAACTTATTTTGAAAAGCGAGAAATCCAGATTATTGAAGCCTGTGATGGACATCAGGGATTATCACTTATGCATTCTCAAATTCAGCTTGTTTTATTAGATATTATGATGCCTGGTATTGATGGTTATGAAGTTTGTCAACAGATTCGCTATCAATATCAATGTCCTATTATTTTTATAAGTGCTTTAAGTGAGGAAGACAATCAGCTTCAAGCGTATCAATTAGGTGGGGATGATTATATAACCAAACCATTTTTACCATCTATTTTGTATGCAAAATGCTTAGCTATCTGTAAAAGACAAGATCCACAAGTATCCAATATCAAAACTTTTCATCATTTACAGATTGATTATACCAATCATCAAGTTTACATTGATAGTCAACAAATAGAATTCACTCATAAAGAATATTTATTATTAGAATACTTAACGAAAAATCCTTATCGTTTATTAGAAAGAGAACAAATTTTAGATGCCATATGGGGATATGATTACTATGGAGAAGCGAGAGCCGTAGATACATATATCAAGAAAATAAGAAAAAAGTTGGGAAAATATCAATATTATATTCAAACAGTTTTTAAGGTTGGATATTTATTTAAGGATGGTGAAGAAAATGAAAACAAAGATTAGCGTTAAGATTTTTCTTTTGATCATGTTAGCTTTTATCATTATTTTAGCTGTATCTACCAAAATCAATATTCAAAATCGTATTGACTCTACAAATCATTATCTTCTTCAACAGATTATTGATTTTGATGATCTTGATAATCTCCAACAACAATTAGGTATTGAATATGATCATTATCCTCAATATGATGAAGTCATGAAAAAAATGAATTCTATTGATTATATCAGTGAAAACAATAACCTTTATCAATGTTTAATTCAACAAGATGATAAAGTTGTCAAATGGTTTTCTGTAAGTCCTTATTTAGATAATTATATTCATATCTATGATGATTCATCAATCTACATATCTATTGCCGATTTATCTTTGTCACAAAGACAAAGTTTAAAGACATATCTGATGCAAAAATTAACTGATTATAGTTATTCTATTCCTGGTGAAGCTGAAGTCAAATATGTGGTAGACAATGAACAATTGATTTATCTTCAATGGGGTGAAGACAGTTATGGTCAATTGGATCAGCATCAAATCCAATCAGCAAGTGTTAATCAGTTTTGTATAGATGGCGAAAAATCAATTCAAAGTCAATATGATTCTCAATTGTTTTTAAGCCAACAAAAAGATCTTGAACATGTCCTTCAACTTAAACACCATGGGTACATGACGGCCTATTATACAAGCTATCATGGACATTACTATTATATTGGTATGACAGGACTCACAGATTGGGAAGACCAAGACCAGGATTTATATGCAGTAGTTATTGGAATGGAAGACCAGGCGCATATTGATAGCCTTATGGTTCAACAGTATTTTGAAGAGAATTGGGGATTGTTTTTAGGAGCATTTTGTATTGTCATATGTATATCACTATTGGTGTCATGGACAATCAGCAGACCTATTCAAGCATTAGAAAAAGTAGCATTAAAAATTAAAAATAATCAATTTGATGAAGAAATCAATATCCGTTCTCATGATGAAATTGGTTCATTAGCGAAAAGTATTCAAAGTATGTCTTCTCAGTTAAAAAACACAATGGAACAGTTGAATCAGGAAATTGAACATGTTAAAAAGCTGGAAGGATTAAGAAAAGATTTTGTGAATCAGTTTACGCATGAAATGAAAACACCCCTAGGTATTATTAATGGTTATAGTGAATTAATTGAAGAAGCGACAAGTCAGGAAGAAAGAGAAAAATATTTATCAATCATTCATCGAGAAACAGAAAGACTCAATCAGCTGATTCAATCCATGTTGTCACTTTCAAGACTTGAAGCTGGAAAAGTAGAGCTTCATCAAGAAGAATTTGATTTAGAAAATAGTGTAACGGAAATTGTTGATGAATATGAAGTCTTATTGATGAAAAAGCATATTCAAGTGGATATCAAAGTTCTACATCCTATGATTCAAGGTGATCGTAAGCTATTAGAAACAGTAATACATAATTTTTTATCCAATGCTTTAAAACATACTCCAGAACAAGGACATATTTATATAACGATTGATCACGGATTTTCTATCATCAATGAAGGTTCACATATTGATGAAGAACACTTATCAGATATCTGGTATACTTTTGTGACACATGATCATCAGGGCAGTGGTTTAGGTTTAGCTATATGTCAGGCTATTTTACAGCTTCATCATTATGATTATGGTGTTCAAAATGTTGAATCTGGTGTAGAGTTTTATTTTTCAGATTCAAAGTATGATTGTTGATAGTATATAAAAAGGAAACAAGAATATGCTTTTTACATATTCTCATTTCCTTTTTTCTTTTTCTTTTCAGGTAAGACTAAACTTAATAATAATGATACAACAAAGACTCCTGCAACTGCATTTCCATTAAAGATTTCTCCAACAACTGATGGGAAACATGTAAAGAAATTTCCAGAAGTTTGAGTGACACCAACCCCAATACAAAAGGCAAGTGAAACAATGATCATTGTACGTTCATCAAAAGTATTATCTTTTAACATTTTAATACCTTCATACATGATAGAACCAAACATCATCACTGTACATCCACCTAAAACTGATTGAGGTAATGATTGAAAGAAAGCCCCTAGAGGTGGAAATAACGATGCTAGTATCAGGATTAAAGCTCCCATGAAAATAGTAAAACGGTTGATGACTTGTGTCATTGTGACTAAACCAACATTTTGACTAAAAGATGTTAAAGGGAGACAACCAAAACATCCAGAAATAGCACTTGAAAATCCATCTACAGCTAATGAACCTTGAAGTTCTTCCATTTTAATATCACGATTTAAAGCTCCTTTACAGACAGCTGTTGTTGCGCCAGTCGTTTCAGCAGCTGAAACTAAAAAGACAATCGCAATAGTAAAGAAAGCCCCTAAATCAAAGACAGGCATATGTTCTGTAAAGAATACTAATTTTGGAATACTGAAATATCCAATTTGATGAATCGTTTCCGCAATATTAGAAAAGTCCACCATTGGCGCAATTCCTGTGACTGTCAAAATAACAGATAATAAATATCCAAAAATTAAACCAACAAGAATATTTAAATTTTTATAAATACCTTTTAAACGATAATGTGATATTAAACATACAATAAGCGTAAAAGTTCCAACAAGAAGATGGTACCAGGCACCAAAGTCTTCAACACCAGAACCACCACCCCAAGAATCCATTCCTACTGATAGCAGTGATAGCCCAATCGCAATCACAACACAAGCTGAAACAACAGGCGTTAAAAATCTTTTCCAGTATTTGGCACTTAATCCAACTAACCCTTCAAAAATACCACCAAGAATAACAGCGCCAATCATACCTTCATAACCTAAAGATGGATTTGTTGATATGACTAATAAACTTCCTAAAAATGTAAAACTCACTCCCATGACAATAGGTAATTTAGAACCAATTTTCCATATTGGATAGAGTTGCATACAAGTTCCAATTCCAGCCGCAAACATTGCACATTGTAAAATAGAAGTAATTTCAGCTGATGTCAAATGCTCACCAGAACCTCTGACAACAGCTGCTCCACAAACGATAATTACAGGTGCCAGATTCGCAACAAACATCGCTAAAACATGTTGTAAACCAAAAGGAATAGCTTTTTTCAATGGAACACGTCCATTGAGTTTATAAATATTTTCATCACTTACAGTCGTTACCTTTTCTTCTTTATTCATTTTTCCTCTCCTCATCTATTAAAACGTTATGATTTTAACATAATTTGTCATAAAATGTCACGTTTTTGTGAAGACTTATAACATTTATATTTTCGATTCCACTTCAATTCCACAAAAGCATGTTAAGATGAAGCTGAGGTGAAAAAGATGTATAAAGTACTAATCATCGAAGATGAATTTCATATTCGTCAAATTATCAAAGATTATTTTTCATTAAAAGGTATTGAAGTTGTTGAAGCAACACAAGGCTATGAAGCATTAAGTATGATTAATGAGACGATTGATTTAATTTTACTAGATATTATGATGCCTGGTATTGATGGTTATGAAGTTTGTAAACAATTAAGATTAACAACAAAAAGACCTGTTATCTTTATGAGTGCTTTATCACAAGAAGAAAATCAGTTACTGGCATATCAACTGGGAGCAGATGATTATATCATCAAACCTTTTCAGTTATCATTATTACATGCTAAAGTGATTGCCATGATTAAACGTGATCAGAAAAAAGAAGAAAATATATTAACTGTTGGACATCTTCAATTAGATCGTATCAATCGTATTTTAATTATAGATCAACAAAAAATCACATTAGCACATAAAGAATATGAATTGTTAGAATATTTATGTATGCATGTGAATCAGTTATTGACACGTCAACAGATTCTAGATCATATATGGGGATATGATTATTATGGAGATGGAAGAGCAGTTGATACATATATCAAAAAATTACGTAAAAAACTAGGAAAATATGCGTGTTATATCCAAACTGTTATCAAAACAGGATATATGTTAAAGGTGGTGGTAAGTGATGAAGACAATGTTTAAAATGACATTAGGAAAAAAGATTTTTATTTTAGTTTTCATGAGTTTTGTATTAATTCAAGTCTTAAATGTGACTCTTGATTTTCACCGAGAAAAATCTCATATCTATATTCAAAATGATAATATATATAATATCGATGCTTTAAGTCGACAATTATCTATTCTTTATAATCAAAAATATAATGATTTAAATTCTTCATTTTATGAAGGTATAGAGCAGACTTTAGAAGCAGAAGATGGTTATAAAATAGACTCGCTTTTTGTATTGAATCCAGATTCAGATATGGTCTATAATCTACGTGAAAAAAATGCTCCATCTTTAACATTAAGAAATGAAAATGAGGGAATAACAACTTATCTCCAAATCAATCTCTCTCAAATTCCTATAGATCAACAAAAGCAAATAGAAAATATTCTTAGAAAACAAGTTGAAAATAATCAACTTCCTGTAAATATAGCATTTACTACAAATGATTTTCAAGATAATCTCAATATTTCTATGGTGATTGATGATATTTCTTATTTATCTATTGATAATCGGATTTTCGTGGATCATCGCCAAAATAATGAAAAGATTTATACGATGTATTTTGAAATATATGAGAGTGCGAATTGCTTTTTATCTGCTCAGGGATTTTATATAGATGAATATGATAATACTCATGAAGATAATTATCAAAAACATGATGAGATTGTTCTTGATTATGTATCTTCATTTTTGCCACAACAGTGTGAAACATTTTCATCAGGTGTAAGTGGTATAGAGGAAAAAGAGGGGACTATATACTCGATTCATTGTATGCCGTTAATTTCTAAGGATGCCAAACCAATTGAAAATAGCGAATTTGGAGATTATGATGTTCAAGATGTAGATGGCTATCTTGTTTTTTATACATATGAGCTTAATGCGATAGGTAGAATTACACATCAAGTCATTTATTCTAAAATGATTATTTATATCTTTTCCTTTATTGTTTGTATAATGATATCTTTATTGATTTCATATATATTGACAAGGCGTATTAAAAAGATGAGTCAAGCTACTTTATCCATTGCAAATAATGATTTTGATATTCAGCTTAATGAAAAAGCTAAAGATGAATTAGGTGTATTATCACATAATATTAATCAGATGAGTCAACAATTAAAAACAACAATTCAACAGTTAAATGATGAAATAGAATATGTAAAAAAATTAGAAGGTATGAGAAAAGAGTTTATTGCGAATTTTACTCATGAAATTAAAACCCCATTAAGTATTATTAATGGTTACATAGAATTAATTGAAGCAGGGAAAGATGATCTTAAGAAACAACAATATCTAAGTGCGATTCATCAAGAAATAGAGCATATTAATCAATTGATTATGGCTATGCTAGATTTATCAAGATTAGAATCTGGTAAAGTGGAATTATATAAAGAAGATATTGATTTAGAGGATTTATTAATGTCAATTGTAGAAACATTTGCGCCTATTCTAAAAAAGAAACATATTCATGTTGTGCTGGAAGATGAATTTCCACATATTCAAGGAGATTTCAAAGAACTCAAGATTGTTTTTCAAAATTTCATGAGTAACGCTATCAAACATACACCTCAAGATGGACATATTTATCTGAATTATGAAAATGGAATCTTGAAATTTGAAAATGAAGGTCATCATTTAAGTGATGAGCAAATAACTAAAATATGGGATACATATGTGTCTGGAGATCGTCATGGCACGGGATTAGGATTGGCAATATGTCGAGCTATATTAGACTTACATGGATTTTCATATTGTGTGATCAATAGTGAAAAGGGTGTGCAATTTCAAATTCATATCAAAGATAATGAGATATAATATATTTGCTTATTGTGAATTTATATATAAATGTTATAATAAATGTAGAAAATTGAAAAATAAAAAAGAAAAATGACATGATTTTTGCGTATATAGAAGTAGAAGGGTAATAACAAGGAGGATTCTATATATGTGCAATCAATGTCAACAAAAGATTTATCAGTTTAAATACGATTA
Source organism: Massiliimicrobium timonense (assembly GCF_002160865.1). GTDB lineage: Bacteria > Bacillota_I > Bacilli_A > Erysipelotrichales > Coprobacillaceae > Allocoprobacillus. The sequence goes on along the minus strand of NZ_NFLJ01000004.1, from coordinate 9,882 downwards.
TTTCTTTCACTATCTTTTGATTTATATTTCTAGACTCAGATGTTTTTTATGCCAGTATGTATCAGGGGACAACACGATTCAAAAGACATATGTTAGAAATAGTAAAACTTTTAAAAGTTCTTATCAAAATAAGAAATTAATTCTTGATGTTGTTGTGGAAGATGATCATGGACGTTTATATGATTTTGAAATGAATAATTATGACATTCAGTTAGAAGATGAAATTCGTTTTTTAAGATATAGTGAAAGATGAATTAATTATCAAGAACAGATGGGACTGAATTATATCTATCTTAAAAATGTATATCAGCTCATTTTTTATACAGGAAAACCTATAAAGTTTTTTTCTCATTATTATCATGTGATATAAAAAGGTGATATTCATAGACAATTAACTTATAATGGTGGAAAAGTCAAAACAATATTGTTGCATTTACAGTTATTGAAGGAGGAATTTAAAGCCATTACATATAATGGAACAATTGGATTATTTATTTACACATAATCAACCACATTCTTATAGTGAGTTAAATAGTTTGGTTGAAGAAGTTATGAATATGCATCAAAAATTTATTCAAAGTGATGAAGAAATGATTAAAAGTTATGGGATTGAACAAGAAAGATTGCTTATTGAAAGTAGAATGATGCGAAACTGAGAAGAAGGTATAAAGCGAGGAAAATTAGAAAGTGCTAAGAAACTTATTGAGGAAAAATATCATCAAGATAGTCTTTGGATTGAGTCATGTAGTGAAATACAAATTGAGAGTGTCTTTCATTATATTATTGAAAATATGAGTTATCATGAGTTGAAAAATAAAGTATGTTGTATTGAAAATGAAATATAGATAGATTGTTTAAACAATGATGTTAATCTTGATTTGAGTATACAAAAGCGGCTGATTGAAATAACCACCGCTTTTCTATTTTCACTTACTTTTTAGATTGATAAAAGACCCCATTAAAACAAAGATGATGCTTAAAATGCCAATAGGGATGTAAATGATATTGGGAACAGTATATATAAACTTATCTATTATAGATAAGATGATATACATTATAAAACCAATGATTGTGATAAGACTTGAATCTTTCATACTTGATTTCCTCCATTAAATTGTAATATCTATACATATTATATCAATGAAAAATGAATGATTCAATGTGAATGAAATCAGTCAATTATCCTTGTCTGTTTAACAGTATTATATATTTTCCAATCTTTGACTTGAAACGACAAGATATGTCAATTATAATGATAAAAAAGGACGGGATGTTATTTATGAATAAAATTTTAGGAATGATGATACCTTATATCATATTGGTTTGTGTTGGTTTTATGCAAAGTGCATTGATTGAAAAGGCTTTGATAGCTTTTGTAGTAGGATTATTGATAGGAATAGAATTTTTGAATCTTAAAAAAGCTGAGGGAACGGTTTTAATGAAGTTGGGTAAGATTTTTACAATCTTTATCTTTATTGTTAGTTTTTTGCTTGGTATGTTAAATCCACATTTATTGATTTTACCAGATTTAACAAACATTTTAGCATTGTCTATTCCTTTAGAATGTGTAGGATTATATATGCTTTACCAAAATCATCCCCGTTATACAATGACATACAAATATTCATTTAAAAACAAAAGAAGAAGATATTTTTAAAGGGTCTGAAATTCAGACCCTTTAAAATTCAACACCACGTCCAATATGTAAATAATAAACAATGGCTTGAACATCTTGATGATACATATCTTTTAAAACTTTTTTATAATAATCTAATTGTACTTGATGTTTTTGAATCAGTTGTTGATTAGTGCTTTCTTTCTTGATACGATCTGTCTTATAATCCAAAACATAGATTTTATCATGATATACAAAGACAAGGTCAAAAATACCATGAATGATTTGTTGGAGTGTTTCGTCATAGTAAGAAAATGGTTTTTCTTTATAAATATGACTTGCCTGTTGAATCATTTGGTAATATGGACTATCAATAAATCCTTGTATCTGTTTTTGATAATCATATAAAATATCTCGACCGGTTTCATCAATTAAAGCTTCATCATAAAGCTGTTGTATCAATGTTTTAATGTCATCATGTTCAAAAGTCAGATAACTTAAAAGCAAGTGAACGAGTGTTCCTTTGTCACTGGCACTCAGTGTTATATTCTCACTTTCATCAGCTATAATAGAATAATCATTGTCATGAACATGAGGAAGTTTTGTCACAGCAAGTGTTAATGGGTTGGTTGTATCATAAGGATATTGAAAATTTTGATAATATTGCTGTGTTTGATTATCAAGATTGTTTTTCTGATGAGCTGTCAAAATGATATTCTTTTCAAGTTCCTGATCTGTTGTCAGTGATAATGAAAACATAGCGTGTTCTGTAGAATCAAAAGTCAGATACTTTTCAAAATGATATTTTTGCAGCTTTTGTGCTAAATCAGCTAATTCTGGTATATCCAGACATTGATGAAGAATTTGAGGATGGCGACATACAGCTGCTAATATCCAAGATAGATAATTATTTGTTTTACGTATACGATTATAAAGTAAAACATGTTCGGCTCCTTTTTTATGATAAATATCGGGATGTTCATTGATAATGAGTTTGTTCATCGTATCTCTAATTTCATCTATACTTTTTAAAACACCCGTTAGTATCAGTTTTTGTGAAGCACGTGTTAAAGCGACATATAAAATACGCATTTCTTCATTAATTGATTCATCTAACTGATGTCTGGCAATCATATTACGATAACAATTATCATATTCGACAGTCATTTGCCCAAATTGTTCGTTTGAAACATATACTCTAGGCTTAATCGCAATTCCTAACTGTTTATCAATCATAAAACGTTCTTTACTGTCTTGTGTATTGAATTGTTTATGTGTCTGACAAACAAAGACAATAGGGAATTCAAGACCTTTAGATTTATGTATTGTCATAAATTCAACATAATCATCATTTTGCGATGCAACAATAGCTGGAGCGACATCTGAAGATTGTTCCATCATTTCCATAAAATCATGAAGATAAGGATATTGTTGTTGAGCGTTTTTCGCAAGTTCTAATAAAAGCTGGAGATTGGCTTTTCTTTGTTCACCATTGATTAACTGACAAACAAATAATGGATAATCTGTCAATTCATATATCTTTCTTAAAATATCATAAGGTGAATTTTCGTAAGCAAAACGTCTTAATTCTTCAAAAATAGATAAGAAATTTTGAATCTGTTCATCATCACAAAGCTGTAATCTTTCGTAAAGAGATTGATCTGGGTAGTCAATCTTTAACTGAGCAATTTTATCTAATGGAATATAAGAACATGTATAAGGCTGTGTAATGACGCTTAATAAGGCAATATCATGATAGGGATTATCAATAGCCTTTAAAAATGTTAACATGTTTTCTATTTCGTTGGCATTTAAGAATCCTTGTGATAATACAATATGATTAGGAATGTGATATTGGTCAAAAACCTTTTTAAAAGTTAAGAAAGAAACAGTGGAACGCATGAGAACAACCATATCTTTATAAGATACAGAACGACCATCTAAAGTCATTGATTCTTTTAATTTCAATATTTTTTGTGCTACCATATGTGCTTCATACTGATCTTTATCCAAAGATGATGCAGGATCATAAATATCAATTAATATTTCTGTTTTTTTCATATCATCTTTAAAGAATCGTTCTCGTGCTTCTTTTTGATGACCACCTTCTTTTCCATCATAATCATAGTTTAAACGGGCACTGTCATCTAAATAGTATTCTAAACCACCAATTTGACTATCCATGATTTGATTAAAAATATAGTTAATAGAATCTAAAACAATCTTTGAAGAACGATAATTAAAGACAAGGTCAATTCTTCTTGTTTGACTTTGTAGACATTCTTCATCTGATAAAGAAAAACGATTATATTTATCTAAAAAGATTTGAGGATCAGCCTGTCTAAAACGATAAATAGATTGTTTCATATCTCCAACCATAAATAATGGAATGGATGGCTCTTGATATTGAGCAATTAAAGCAATTAAAGACTCCTGTATTTGATTGGTATCCTGATATTCATCAATCATAATTTCTTTTAAACGATGATACAAAATATCAACAACACCATATTCAGGTAAAAGTAACTGATGTGTATAATTTTCCAAATCTGCAAAATCTAATTGATTAAGTTCTTTTTTTCTTTGTTGATAAGCCTGTTGAAATTGGTCTAGAAGTTGACCTTTACAAAGCAACATATCTATCACTTGAGAGCTGATCTGTAATTTTTTGATAAAGTCTTGACTATCTTCTTCTAAATAAGACTGACAGGCTTTTTGGTAGGAAGATAAAACAGCACTTTTCATCTTCGTAAATTCTTTTTTGACTTGAGGATCAACCTCTTTCCATGACATATTATAAGATTTATCTATAGAGGCATTCATTAAAGATACAAATGTATCATAAGTCATAGAATGTGATAATGCCTGTAGACGTTCATCTATATAATCATAGTAGGCTTCAAAAGGCACTTTTAACAATTGATTTCTTTCTGTTTGTTCATCGGGTCTTTCATAAAAGTCGATGAGCTGATTGTCTTCGCAGAAAATCTGTAATTCAATTAATTTATTCATGGCCATGGTTAATTCATCATAAAAAATATTTTTTAAATAAGGGAATAAAGGCCAATCTTCTAAAGAAGACAAATTGTCATAATAAGAAGTTTTCATCTGATCAATAAAGTCATAAAAATGATCAATGGAATGTGAAATATTATCAATAGATAAGAGTAATGTTTGAAAATCATCTAAAGAATATCCGGGAAAATAAAGTGTCAGGAAATCACGAATATGCTGGTCTTGAACCCATTGATTCAAACATTCCTGTAAGACTTCTTTTTTGATCATTGTCGGATCACTATTGATTTCAAAACCGGGCATAATGCCAATTAAATAACCATATTTCATCAGTAATAAATTACAAAAACCATGAAAATTCGTAATATAAGCATGGGGAAGATCAAATAATTGTTTTTGTAAGTGGGTTTTTAATTTTTCATCAATAGGAGAAGATACAAGCGTATTGAGTTCTTCAGTTAATCGCTGCTTCATTTCATGACCAGCAGCCTGTGTAAATGTCACAACTAAAAAATCTGAAATTTCATAACCTTCTTTTAAAAGTTCGATAATACGACTGACAAGAATCTTCGTCTTTCCACTTCCAGCGGGAGCACTGACTAATATTGAAGAATTTCTTTGTTGGATTGCTTTTAACTGACCAGCATTAAATGGCATCTTCTTCACCTCCAAGTATGGAATCAACATCTAAAAATTCAACAAGCTGATAATCATTATAAAAGACATCAAAGCTACAAACACTATGATATGGGCAGTAAAAACAAGGATTAACAAGGGTATGTGTTGCTTTTTGATCACTACCCTTAGGTGCAATTTCAATATGTCCTTCCATCATATGTTGATACAGTTCATAGATATGCTCACTGATTTTATCAAATAAGATATGTAGCTGTTCTATCGTTAATATCTGTCCTTTATACTCATCTTTACTTTTGACATAGGTGACAGGAATAAGTGATGAACGTTTATCAAAAGTGGGATCTAAATTTAATAAGCTTTGGTGACTTCCATCATCAATAACATAACCACCATAGCGATACTGTTTCATCCATTCATCTTCTTCAATAGGTTTATTCATATTTTGTTGCACACTTAAAATACGTTTTTTGGTATTGAAGTATAAAACAGCACCGGGATCTTTTTGAGTCATTTTTGTGACCATGTCAAGATAGATAAGCATTTGAATTTGAAATCCCTGCATCGCAAGATTCAAATCTATATTTTTGGCACTGGACTTATAATCAATGATAGAAACATAATGATCATAAGTGTCAATACGGTCAACAAACCCTTTAAAAGCAATATCATGAATCTGGTCTTGAACTTTCTTTTCCTTATATTCCACTTGAAAATGTCCAGTTTTTAAAAAGTATTTTAAAACTTTTAAAGTCATATGTAAATCATCTGTTAATTGTTCAATAAAGAATTGATTTAATGGCTGCTGGCTGATTTTTTGTTGGAGAATGTCATGATCATGAATATATTGATCAACAAGATGATTTATATCTTTTTCTTGATCAATCGTCATAGAAAGAACATAGTGAATCAACGAACCTAATTCATTAGGCATTAATTTTTGTTCCTGTGGTGGAAAAACACCTAAACCATATTGAATAAAATAGAGAAAAGGACATTTATTATATGTTTCAATTTGACTGACAGAAAGATAGGAACTATATAGATTTTGTGCCAAATCTATAGGGAGTTGTACAGGCTGATTTTTTGTTGCCTGATATTGAGCAATATGCTTGTTTAAGATATATTTATCAGAACTTTGTCCTCCCTGTACATAAAAGTCTTCGATAGGTAAAAACTCTAAGGCAGGAAGTTTTTGAAAAGTAAACATATTCGTTAATTGTTTATAGAGGGAAGATGGTAAAAGTGTTTCTCCAGTTAAAGATGTCATAGGGTAGGAAATGGTTAATGTATCATAAGGAGTAGAAAGAAGTTTCAAAATATGATTTTGATGAATTCCTAATAATTCACTTGTTGTGAGAGGGGAAGACATTTGCTGCTTTCTTAATAATTCAATATCTTCATCTAATAATAAGGCTGTATCTTTTATACTTTGAGGAAGAATGGTTTCGTTCATTCCTAATATAAAAAGGTGGGTTTGAGGAAAATAGCTTTCTTCACCAATCATACAGACATGAACTTCATCTTGTTTTTTCTCTGAACTTTGAATAGTTTGAGGAAATGTCATTTGAAAGAATTCTTTGAATTCTTCAGGTGTTATATGTCCCTTTAATTCAGAAATTTCATTGAAATAATGGATATAATCAGCATCAAGATTTAAAGTTAATAATTCCATCGCTATATCATGAAAGCAGGAACTTGAAGATTGTTGGAGTTGTTGTAAAATACATTGATAGCTATGTTCATATTGACGTTGTTTTTGATGTGGTAATGAATGAGGAATATGTAGGGAATCTAACACATAAAGTAAATCATCTCGGTAGCTTTGTTGAGGATAAATGATTGTAAAATCACGAAAGTGTTTCTTTTCATCTACAACTTTTTGATAAATAGTATAAACAACACGTTGAATTTCCTGATAAGGTGTTCCTGCCACAAATGTATACATATGATGATTGTCCTGCTGAGGCACAGGCTCATAATCAAAAAGATGGTCAGTCAAGATATTGGGCTGATCAATGATATGACTGTCTTGACAGAAAGATTGATAGGGTAAGTTGAATAAACGTTCATCATCTTGATAAGTATATAAACAGATAACTTCACATGTTTTGGATAGACGTTCAATCAGTTTTTGGGACTGTGTCATATAAAGGGAGTCGGCTTCAATGATTAAAGTATCATGATGTGTAAAATTTACATGATTAAAGATACTCTCTATTGTCAGGTGTGTTTCATTATCTAATGATTGTAGAAATGAATGATAGATATGCATAAAATCATCAATTTTTTCATGATTTATTGTTGGATAATTTATCTGATAACGTTCATAATCTTTGATGAGTGGAAAGAGTTCCTTAATAAAAGGAAGGGGATGACCCATATCAAAACAATGAAAACTTTCTTCTTTTAAGATACGTCTTAAATGATAAGTCGCTTCAATGGAAGAAACAAGATGGTGTTTTGTCAGATGGTATTGCACTTGAAGTTGTTTTAAATATTGCTTCCATGTCATGATTTGAATATTGACTAAGCAATGAGTATATTGAAAAAAATATTGTTCAATGACATGGGGATTGTCACATATATAAATATATTGATGAAAAGGATGTTGATTGGCTTTTTGAACATATTTTTGAATGATATGATTGCGTTTATAATGTTGATTTAAACCCGTTATGATTTGCATTGTTTTCACCTCGTTTTCTATTATACATGAAAAAAAGAATGTTGTCTTTGAAATGGCAAAATTGTTGCTTTGATATGTTGGATTATACTATAATAAAATATATGGAGGGATAGAGATGGTGCTTTTTTTAATTTGATAAAAACAAAATGAAATTTATATTTTTCTACATTTTTATGTAGATGTTTTTATCATATGAAGAAAGGACTATTTTATTTATGAATAAAAGAAATATCTATCTCTTGTTTACGATTGAATGGCTGCAAGGAATGGTTTTTTATGGTTCTATAGCCACTTTATATAGACAGAGTCATGGTTTGTCTTTAGTGGAAATGGGACTGATTGAAAGCTTTTTTTCAATTTTTGTTTTTATATTAGAAATCCCTATGGGATATATAGGTGATCGTTTTGGCTATAAGAAAACACTTATATCATGTTATGGATTGTATTTTGTATCTAAAATCATCTTTTATCAGGCTTATAGCTTTTGGATGTTTTTATTAGAAAGAATTTTACTTGCATTAACAGTTTCTGGACTTTCGGGTTGTGACAGTGCATTTTTATATTTATCAACTGGAAAAATGGAGAATCCACGTATCTTTGGTTATTATCATGCCTGTGGTGTTGCTGGTATGATGATAGCATCACTGACTTTTTCATTGTGGATTCAAGATGTAGAAAAAGCAGCGTTTTTGACCATTTTTCCTTATTTGATAGCTTTTGGTTTATCTTTTTTCTTGAATGATATACCGGTAGAAAAGCAAGGAAATTCACATCATTTGAGAAGTTTATTTTCAGATTTATGGAAACAAAAGAGAATCATATTATTTTTGATTTCTACTGCTTTTATATTAGAAACAACACATACAATAAGTGTTTTTTATAATCAAATCCAATGGAAAGCAAGTCATATTCCTATGATTTATTTTGGCTGGTTAGCTATATTAATGAATTTTATTCCGTTTTGTAGTGCAATACTTGGAAAACTTGCTCAATATATTCAAGAAAAACAATTAATGATGGGATTAATAAGTCTTTGTTTCTTATCGTGTCTAGTGATGGGATTTTATCATATTGCATGGTTATCCATTGCAGGTGTGTTTATACTAACTTTTGTAGAAGCGTTGTATACACCCTTGTCACAATCTATAATGAATCACATGGTTGAGAGTCATTTAAGAGTCACTATGCTTTCTATTTATTCGATGATTATGAATATGGTTGGTGTTTTTACAAATATGAGTTTTGGAGTTGCCGGAAATCAAAAAATTGAGTGGGTTATGTTGTTAGGGGCTTTGTTTAGTCTGGTTAGTTTGTTATGTTATTGGAAGCATATGAAAGGAGAAAAGAAAAATGGAAATCACATTTGATATTTTAGCTGGTATTTTAGATGCCTACGCTTACGAGGTTGTTTTTGTTGACCGCCATCATATTGTACGATATATGAATAAAGTGGCTAAAGAAAGATATGCTGGACGTGTACAAGTTGGACAAAGTTTATTTTGTTGTCATAATGAAAATTCTCGTCAAAAGATTGAAGCTTTTCTACAAAGAGCTGATCAAGGGGAAGATGAAATGTTTGAAACACTCAATCAGAAAACTGGAGAAAGAGAGTTTTTTGTACCTGTAAGAGTCAAGGGACAAGTTATTGGTTATTTTGAAAGACATGAAGCTCATTGGGATCATGAACATCCTGAAGTTTCAGTAGTGCAATATTGGAAAAATCGTATATAAGAATTGTTAAGTATGATGTAGATAAAGAGGGATGAAAATGTTAAAAGCAAAAAAGATTGTCTATTTGATTATAGGTTTATTTCTTCTAATTTTGCTTCTTTAAAATATCCCATTGAAGTTCCTGAACTCATTTCTATGACAATCTGTTCATTGAAAACTTGAACATCTTCTTGCTGAACTTCAACAAGATAAGTTG
>NZ_NFLJ01000039.1 GCF_002160865.1 Massiliimicrobium timonense | reverse complement strand
AGATATTTTCAAAACCTAAGAAAAAGAATACTTCTGCATCTTGGTTTTAAGTATGACATTATTTAAAAAAGGAAGTAACTGATTCAGTTACTTCCCCTCCACTCTTGACACAGAGCCAAAAAGAACCTGTATCAGGTTCTTAAAGCGATAAATAAGTTTCTACAAGATGATCAACAGTAAATCCATATTTTTCAATGACCACAGCTGCTGGAGCACTTGCTCCAAACTGATTAACAGAAATCACTTTTCCATCTAAACCAGCATATTTATGCCATCCAAAATCACATGCCATTTCAATGACTACACGTTTTCTGATATTTAATGGTAAAACCATTTCTTTATAGGCTTCATCCTGCTCATCAAAAAGTTCCATTGAAGGCATAGAAACCACACGAACATCATGACCTTGTTGATATAAAGCTTCCTGAGCTTTCATTGCTAATTCCAGTTCACTTCCTGTTGCAATCAAAATACCATCTAATTGTCCCTTTTCTTTAGAAACAATGTAAGCGCCATGACAGACATCATCATATGTTGCATGAGTAAAGTTTGTTACATTTTGTCTTGTTAAAATGAGTGCTGTTGGTCGATCATTTGTTTCTATTGCTTTTTTCCATGCTGCACACATTTCATAAGCATCTGCTGATCTGATCACTTGAATATTTGGAATTGAACGTAACATTGCTAATTGCTCTACAGGTTGATGAGTAGGTCCATCTTCTCCTACAGCAATCGAATCATGTGAAAGTGGTAGAATAATTGGTAATTTCATCAAAGAAGACATTCTTAATGCAGCTTTAAAGTAATCACTGAAAACCATAAATCCACCAGCAGCTACTTTTATTCCTTTATGCAATGCCATTCCATTCATAATCGCAACCATTGCAAATTCACGAATACCAAAGAACAAATTACGTCCACCATAATTTTCACAACTGAAACGTTCAGCATTTTTTATAATTGTTTTCGTTGAAGAAGCTAAATCTGCTGTTCCAGATAAAAATGTTGGGTTCTGTGCCGCAATAGCATTAATGAGCTTTTCACTTGTGACACGTGTTGCTTCACTTATTCCATCCTGATATTTTTGCATAAACGCTTCTTCATCAAAAGCATATTCATCATTGATATTTTGAAATAATTCATGATACAAATCTGGATATGCTTCTTTATATGAATCCATCATTTTATTCCATTTATTGTAAGCACGTTTTCCACGATTGAAAACATTCTTTTGAAAATCTTTATAAACTTCATCTGGTATGAAGAATGGATCATATTCATAACCATACTGCTTCTTTGCAAATTGTCCATCTTCTTCACCAAGAGGTGCTCCATGAACTTTACTTGTTCCTTGATTTTGAGAACCAAAACCAATAATCGTATTCACAATAATTAAAGATGGTTTATAAATTTCTTTTTTAGCTTTTTTAATTGCTTTTGCGATGGCTTCATAATCATTACCGTCTTCTACCTTAATGACTTGCCAGTTCATGGCTTCATAACGTTTTTTGACATTCTCGCTAAAAGAGTAATTCAAAGGTCCATCTAAAGTCACATTATTAGCATCATAAAGAACAATCAGTTTACCTAAAGAAAGATGTCCTGCTAAAGAAGATGCTTCATAAGTTACACCTTCTTGCATATCACCATCACCACATAAAACATAGGTATGATGATCAATCACATCATAATCTTTTTGATTGTATCGAGATGCTAAAAAAGCTTCAGCCATTGCCATTCCTACTGCCATAGGAATACCTTGTCCTAAAGGCCCACTAGAAGCATCCACACCATCTGTTAATTCCACTTCTGGATGTCCTGGTGTACAGCTTCCCCATTGTCTAAACTGTTTTAAATCATCCATTGTTAACTGGAAACCAGATAGATGCAATAAACTATATAATAATGAAGATGCATGTCCACTTGCTAAAACAAAACGATCACGATTAAGCCATTGAGAATGTAATGGAAAGACTTTTAATTCTTTTGTAAATAAAGAATATAAAGCAGGAGCAGATCCCAGCACCATTCCCGGATGCCCAGAATTTGCTTTATTAATCATATCTATCCCAAGTGACCTAATTGCTGCAATTGATAGTTCAGATTGATTCATTATCTCATTTTTCCTCCTTATAACACACTAACATTATACACAAAAACATATGAATATCAAACAAGTTTTGACATATTCTAACATTTCTTTGTTTTTTGACGTAGAGAAGGTGTGACATCATGTCCTTGAGGATCGACAACTTTAACATTTTGAAGTTGTTGTTGAAAACCTTTTCTAAACAAACGCAAATATTCCTGGCGTAATTCCTGCTGTCTTTTTTTCTCTTTTTCGCTAAGACCAACTGTTTTGCTTTTTCTGGCAAGTTCATTAATTTCATGAATCATTTCATCAGTTATTTTTTCCATGCTTTCCTCCTCAAAAAGAAAAACCTAAGAGTTTTTTAGATTAATCCCTGGTATATGCAGGTGGGTATCTTGTGTCTAATTTTAGGATCCCTATTCGTGACAGGTTTTCAACACCATTAGACAACAGTCAGATTCCCTTATCTATCGTGTAGGAAATACATATATCTCTTAGGTCAATCACATTATAACATAAAATTTGATTGTGTAAATAGTGAAATCTTTCATTCTATGAAATGTCTTTTACTTCTTTATTGAATTTGTGGCAAAATAGTAAATGAAGTCGCATAATGTTCATCAAATAAATCCCTTAAAGACATTAAATCATCCATTGTTAAAGCATTTAAACAATCAATAAGATCAAAAATCATAATTCCTTCAAAATAATAACGACTAAACATATTCGCAATACTTTCAGGACTATTAAATAAAGATATCATGATACCCATTGTTTTTTTCTTTAAACGTAAAAAATCTTCTTGATGAATATCATATTCATGAATATGTTCTATAAAATAAAGAATCTTTTCTTTTAATCGTTCTGGGTAAAGGGTATCTCCCCCAATTTGTAAAAAACAATAATCTCTTTCCTGGGTAAATTGAGCACTAAAACTATCATTAATTAATTCTTCATTTAACCATTCATCATATAAAGATGAACTTTTTGCAAAGAAAATATCAAGGAATAAATTCATAGCCAGTTCTCTTTTTAAACGTTCTTGAGGCTTTGTTAAAATCGTGTTGATTTTCATGGACACAATGATTTTTGGCATTGTTACATCCATATGTAAAACAGCCTCTTTTTGAGCAACATCTAAAGGTTCGTTCACAACAGCTCTTTGGATTGGATTTTCCTTAGAAAAATGTTTTTGTTGTTGATTGTCTTGAATCAGCTTCATGATTTCATCAGGGTTAATATGACCAACCACAAATAACATCATTTGACTAGGATGATAGAACGTATGATAACATTTTTCTAATGTTGCTTTATCAATAGAAGCAACTGTTTCTACAGTTCCTGCAATATCAATTTTAACAGGATGATGCTGATATAAATTTTGGATACTTCCAAAATAACAACGCCAATCTGGATCATCATCATACATTCCAATTTCTTGGTTAATAATTCCTTTTTCTTTTTCTACATTCTCATCTGTCAAATAAATGTCTTGTACAAAATCAAGTAATAATTCAATACATTCTTTTTCATGACTAGTTGTACTAAATAAATACGCTGTACGTGATGATGATGTGAAGGCATTCGTACTTGCCCCAAGTTTAGCAAATGCTTCACTGGCATCACCATCTTCCATCTCGAACATCTTATGTTCCAGAAAATGGGCAATACCATCTGGAACCTTTATCATGTCTTGTTCATGCAAAGGAACAAAAGTCGTATCTACAGAGCCAAAACGTGTTGAAAATAAACCATAAGTTTTGGAAAAACCTACTTTAGGTAAGAGATAAACTTTTAAGCCATTAGGCATTTCTTCAAAATAAAGTGTTTCTTTAAGTGTTGGATATTTAATGACTTTCATGGAACTCCTTTCCTGTAAGGAAGTAAATTGTATCTAATTCCACCTTTTTAGCAACATCTACAATTTCTTCTAAAGTTACATTCATTAATTTTTCAATATATTCTTCACTTGTTTCACGAATATGTGTAATATCACGATTATAAGCTAAAGCAATCATGCTTCCTGCTTCATCATTTGTTTTTTTCAAGGCATTGACAAGCATTATTTTAGCCAGATACAGCTCATCATTATTAACATGACCAGCTTGGATATCGGCTAATTGCTCTCCAATAAGATGTAATGTTTTACGATAATCATTGGCTTCAATACCTGCATTAACAATCATCATTCCATTAAATGCGTCATAGCTTGAAGACACATAATAACATAAACTATGTTTCTCCCTTACAACCTTAAAAAGGCGTGATTGTGAAAAACCACCAAAAATAGCATTAAATACTGTAAAGGCATAATGAGATGGTGATGTAAAATCACATTGAATCTGATAACCTAGATTTAATTTTGATTGTGTAATATCCTGTTTTTCAATGACTTCAAGTAAATCTTGACGAGGACTTTCAAAAATATAAGCTGAAGGATAATCATGACAATGAGAAGGAAACTTTAAAATACGTTCAAAAACATTGACAATGTCATCAGGTAAATCTCCTACCACATAGACATGTTTTTCATCTTCTTTAATACATTTTTGAAGATATTGATAAAGTTGTTGAGATGTAATGTTTTGAATTTCTTCTTCATATCCTGTACTTGGAATACCTAGCACTTGTCCTCTACCCATGTATTCAAATAATTTGTCTAATGAATAAGAAAATTTATCATCCTTGTTAGCCTGTAGTTTTTCTTGAAGTTCTTTTTTCTTTAATTGCACAATAGATGGATGAAAACCATCATTGTCAAGATAAGGGTGATAAAATAGGTCACTGATTAATTGTAACTGTTTTTCCAGAAGATGTTCTGGTGATGGTAAATAAGCATCATTAACAAAACTTGTCGCAACATTGATAATATGTGATTGCCCTTTCGTTGTAATATGTGTTGATAAACTTGCCCCATAATTTTCATCTAAATAAGTCGCTAAAGACTGTGTCGATGGATAATCTTGAGTGGCTGCCATTAAGACAAATGTCAATAGTGTTCTTATTGTTGTTGTGTCTTTCAATAATGGACTTTGTAATCTTAATGAAATGGTCATTGTTTTAAATTTTTTTGTTGGGATAAGATGTAAAGTATATCCCGCCATTTGATAGACGTTTTCCATAAATAACCTCCAATTCTTATACACATATATTATACTCAAATTTCTACAAATTAAAATAAAAAAGACCAAGAGATTCTCTTGATCTTAACGTTTTCCTTTATCAAACGGTTCTCCCTCAGCACGAGGTGCTGCAGAATGTTTAGAAGTAAAGGCTAATAAAATAAGCGTCGCTACATATGGTATTAATTTATAAGCTGTTGCTGGTAGTGAAAGTGTTGCTAAAAAAGGAATAGATGTATATGTATATGCAATCGTTTTTGTTGCTCCAAAGAAGAAAGCAGCACCTGCAATACGCCAAGGCTTCCAATTCCCAAAAATCAACACAGCTAATGCCAAGAAACCATATCCAGCCACATTACAATTAAATTCGGTACTAATTGGTAAGATATAAATTAATCCCCCAACTCCAGCTAGAAAACCAGAAATCACAACACCTAAATAACGCATTTTATATACACTAATACCAGCCGCATCAGAAGCCTGTGGATTTTCTCCACATGATCTCAGTCGTAAACCAGTCTTTGTTTTCATTAAGAAAACATAAGAAATCACTAAAATCAGTAAACCAATAAAAGTTGTTAAATAACAATTTTTAAAGAATAAATCTCCAAGAATTGGAATTTGTGATAAAATAGGAACTTCTACAATTCTAAATTGATTTTCAAACATGACACTTTGAACACCATCTTGAATTGTCTTTGCAATAAATAAACCAAATGCAGGAGCAAACAAGTTTAAAGCTGTCCCACTAATTGTCTGATCTGCTTTAAGATGAATAGAAGCAAAAGCATGAAGAAGTGAAAAGAGTGCTCCTACAATACCTGAAATAAGTAAAGCGACTAACAATAATGCCTGACCACTCATGATTTGATGTGTCTGCATATAATTCATAAAGAAAACACCAAAGAAACCACCAAGAATCATAATTCCTTCCAGAGCAATATTAATAACCCCACTGCGTTCTGAAAACATACCACCCAAAGCAACAACTAATAACGGGATAGCAAACAATAAAGTTTGGGCAAATAAGAAATAAACAATACTCATGATTCATGCCCTCCTTCTGTTATTTTTTCTTTTTTATTTTTTAACTTACTAAAAATCATTTTAATAAATAAAGTAAACGAACTGAAGTAAATAATAGAAGCTACAATAATATCAATGACTTCAATAGCAATATTTAATGATTGCATGTAGTTTCCACCAACATTAATATATCCAATAAATAAAGCTGCAAAAATACATCCTATTGGATTATTAAATCCTAATAAAGCAACTGGAATCCCATTAAAACCTTCAGCTGGTAATGCTTCGGAAATAGCTAAAGTTTTTCCTGTCCCAGATAAATAAGCAATAGCTCCTCCAACACCAGAGAAAAAACCAGCAATAGCCATTGACATAATAATACATTTTTTCTCATTCATACCAGCATATTTAGCGGCATTTGGATTATAACCACAAGCTTTTAATTCATAGCCAAAAGTTGTCTTATTCATGATAATATAAGCAACAACGCATAATAAAATGGCAATGATAATTCCAAAGTTAATGTTAGAATCAGGGAATATTTTATCAAGACCAAAAGCAGGAATCGCTTTATCAGCAGGAACAGAATAAGATTCAGCACCAGCTGGATTATAAATCGTTGCTTTAATACCTTCAATAACAAGTAACATACCAATATAGTTACACATAATACATGAAATAACAACATTGACATTACGATAAGCTTTCAAGACACCAGGAATAACAGCCCATAAAGCTCCAGCAATTCCTGCAGCAATAATACAAACAAGCCATAAAATAGACTGTGGAATAAAAGTACATTTTAATGCAATGAAAACAGCAGTAAAAGCACCAACAATATATTGTCCCGGAGTTCCAATATTAAATTCACCACATTTAAAAGCAAAGGCTACAGAAAGTCCAGTCATCATAATGGGCACAGCCAAATAGAAAACTTGTCCTAAACTTTTTGCACCACGATAAAAGCCACCTGTTAAAAGTAATTTCAATCCTTCAAGAGCATCTTGTGGATTGGCAATTAAAATAATAACAAATCCAAAAAGAAGTCCTAAAGCAATAGCAATCAAAGATGAAGCAAAAGATTTTGAACCTTCTTTTTTCAATAATAATGAAATTTTATTTTTCATATCCTTCACCTCTCTTTGATCCAGCCATATAAAGTCCTAATTCTTTCACATCAATATCTTTTGGATTTAAATCAGCTACAATTTCACCTTCATACATAACCAAGATACGATCACTGATATTCATGACTTCATCTAATTCCAAAGACACTAATAAAACAGCTTTTCCATCATCACGATGTTTCACTAATTGTGAATGAATAAATTCAATTGCTCCGACATCCAAACCTCTTGTTGGTTGAACAGCAATCAATAAATCAGACTGGCTATCAATTTCTCTTGCAATAATAGCTTTTTGTTGATTCCCTCCAGACATACCTCTAGCAATAGATTTTCCACCTTCACCAGAACGCACATCAAATTTTTGAATCAGTTTATCAGCATAGGCCTTCATTTTATCAAAACGAATAAAGCCATGTTTTTGAAATTCTGGTTTATCATAATTTCTTAAAATCATATTTTCAGCTAAGGAATAATCAAGTACAAGTCCATGTTTATGTCTATCTTCTGGAATATGTGCCATTCCCATATCACTACGTTTACGAATAGAAGCCTTTGTGATATCTTCACCCTTCAAGAAAATATGCCCTTTTTGAATAGGAACCATTCCTGTTAAAGCATAAACAAGTTCACTTTGACCATTGCCATCAATACCGGCAATACAGACAATCTCTCCTCGTTGAACATGGAAGGATATATTCTTAAGTAAATCTTTATGTGCTGTCTTTGGGTGATAAGTCAGATTTTCTACTCTTAAAACTTCATCTCCTAATTGAGGTTCGGCTTTTTCTACATTAAAATTGACTTTTCTTCCAACCATTTTTTCAGATAGTTCTTCCTTAGAAACCTCACTGACATTTACAGTATCAATGTATTTCCCCTTACGTAAAATTGTACAACGATCTGCCACAGCTTTAATTTCGTTTAGTTTATGAGTAATAAAAATAATAGATTTTCCCTCTTTGATAAGTCCCTTCATAATATGCATTAGCTCATCAATTTCCTGTGGTGTTAAAACAGCTGTTGGTTCATCAAAAATTAAAATATCATTATCTCTAAATAACATTTTTAAAATTTCAACACGTTGCTGCATACCAACTGTAATATCTTCAATATAAGCATCAGGATCAACATTGAGATGATACTTCTGTGATAGTTCCATGACTTTTTTACGAGCATCAGCAGTTTTCAGGAAACCAAATTGAGCATCCTCTACGCCTAAGATAATATTCTCTAAAACAGTAAAGTTATGAACAAGTTTAAAATGCTGATGAACCATTCCTATAGCATATTTATTTGCATCATTAGGATTATGAATTTTCACTTCTTGACCATTAATTTTAATTATCCCTTCATCGGGTTGATACAGACCAAATAAAATACTCATCAAGGTTGATTTTCCAGCACCATTTTCCCCTAATAATGCATGAATTTCACCTTGTTTGACTTGTAGATTAATATGATCATTGGCCTTAATACCGGGAAATTCTTTTGTAATATTTAACATTTCTATTGCATAATCCAAAACTCTCACCTCTTTTATATTTACAATATTTTTTAAAAAAGAGTAGGCACAAACCTACCCCTTTCCACTATTTTTCATAAGATACAGTTACATTTGTTAAAACATCTTTTAAAGTTTTTGTATTTGGATTTCCTTGAGCATCCTTTTCAACATCATCATTTGTAATGATTTTAACTGTTCCATTTTTTACAGTTTCAAAAACTTTTTCATAATCAGTTTGTGTGAATTTTTTAAATCTTGAAAAATCATCAGATAATCCTACATAGTCACCTTCAGCATTTAAAATATGTAATCCACCTTCAAAAGTTCCTGCATAAACAGCAGCTATTTCATCAGCAACAGTTTTCTTAACACCTTTCATAGCTGAAGTTAATACAGTCTGACTTGCATCTTTTTGATCACTATCAACACCAATAGTCATTTTATTTGTTTGTTCAGCAGCAGCAAAGATTGAGTTACAGATTTGTCCACCACAAGAGAAAATAATTTCAGTTCCTGTGTTATACCATCCAGCAGCTTTTGACTGAATATCTGGAGATTCATTAAATGAACCTGTATATGTATATTTCACTTCTACTTGAATTCCTAATTCTTTAGCAGCATCATTTGCACCTTGTAAATAACCATAACCATAGTTAATAACAGCAGGTAAACTAATACCACCCATGAAACCTAATTTTGTATAACCTTCTTTAACAGCAGCATATCCTGCTAAATATCCCGGTTGTGCTTCTTCATATTTTGCACAGTAAACATTTTTAGCTGGTTCAGCAGGTGTTTCTTCTGCTTCAGCAGGTGTTCCATCAATTAAGATAAAGCTTACATCTGGATATTCATTTTGAATATTTGCAATTGTCTGATTAAATTTGTAACCAGGACAAACAACAATTTTTGCTCCATTTTCAATTGCATTTTCAATTTGTTGAGTATAACCTGCTGTATCAAAACTTGATGGTTTATAATATTTTGTACCCACCTCATTTTTATCACCATATTCCTCAACCGCTTCCCATGCAGATTGATTAAATGATTTGTCAGAGATTGTTCCCTGATCAGTAACAAGTGCAATTTCTGGAGTTTTGTCTTCTGAATCTCCTCCACCACTACCACATCCTACCAGCACCATAGATAATGCCAATAAAGACGCAAACATTTTTTTCATACTTTTTCCTCCTTTAACATTCTACCCTTATTTTAACATCATTTTCACAAAATAAAAAGAGAAAACGACAAATATCTTTGTAATCAGTCATTTTCTCTTAATGATAAAATAAAATTATATTGATAAAATCAATGTTTTATAGATCTTCTTCATGGTATTGTCGAATATAAACTTCTCGTGGTTTACTGCCAAGTTGTGGTCCAATGACACCATCTTCTTCTAAACGATCGATAATACGTGCCGCTTTATTATAACCAATTCTAAATTTTCTTTGCAATAAAGAAGTTGATGCTTTTTGAGCCTGTATCACAAATTCTCGACACATTTCATATTCTTCATCTTCTTCATCAAAACTATCATGACTTTGTGATGAAGACAACGATTTGACATTAACATATTTATCTTCATAGACAGCTTCCTGTTGCGAAGATACATAATGGACAATAGCTGCAACTTCTTCATCAGTGACAAAACACCCCTGCACTCTTGTTGGAGATGATGAACCCATTGGTGAAAAAAGCATATCACCTTTTCCTAATAGTTTTTCAGCTCCAGATGTATCAAGAATAGTACGTGAATCAATGCTTGAAGAAACTGCAAAAGCGATACGTGAAGGAATATTTGCCTTAATGACACCCGTAATAATATCAGTTGAAGGTCTTTGTGTTGCGACAATCAAATGAATACCAGCCGCACGTGCCATTTGTGAAATACGCATGATACAATCCTCAACATCTTTACTGGCTACCATCATCAAATCAGCAACCTCATCAAGAATAATCACATGATATGGCAATATTTCTTTTTGACCGTCTTCATGTTCATGATTATATTTTTTAGCAAGTTCGTTATATCCTTGAATGTTTCTGGCATTTACACTGGCGAATAAATCATAACGTCTTTCCATTTCAGCAACAACTTCACGTAAAACAGCTGCTGCCTTTTTAGGATCAGTCACAACCGGTGCCAATAAATGTGGAATACCATTATATACAGATAATTCAACCTTTTTAGGATCAACCAGAATCAGTTTAACTTCATCCGGTCTGGCACGCATTAATAATGATGATATAATCGTATTGACACAAACAGATTTTCCAGAACCTGTTGCTCCAGCGATTAAAAGGTGGGGCATTTTATCTAATTGGGCAAAAACTGGTTGACCTGACACATCTTTCCCTAATGCAACAACAAGAGGATTATGTTGAAATTTGGATTGAGATAATAAATTTTTCAAAACATCTTTAAATCCAACAACTGCCCCACTTTGATTAGGCACTTCAATACCAACATAAGGTTTACCCGGTATAGGGGCTTCAATTCTGATATCCGCAGTTGCAAGGGCTAATTTAATATCATCTTGTAACTGTAAAATTTTATTGACTCTTGTGCCGATTTCCAGCTTGAGTTCATATTTTGTAATGGTTGGACCAATAAAGGCATTTTCAATTGTAGCATTCACACCAAATTGTTTAAGTACAGTTGTTAATCTTGTCGCATTCTTTTGAGCTGCACTTCTTTCTTTATTGGCATTATGTGTTGATTTTGTTGACAATAATGATAAAGGTGGCAACTGATAATGGGATAAATCTGTTTGAACAGGTGTTTCCTCAACAGGTTCTTCTAATTTTTTTTCTTTCTTTTGGAGAGTTTTTTTCTCTTTAATATCTATTTTCATCTGATCTTGATCAAACTCAAAAGCACTCGTTATTTCTGGATCTATTTTTTCTTCATGCTGATCTTCAAAAGCAGAATCAGGGAAAAGAGGAATTTCTTCATCTTTAGACATAAAGTCAAAAAAGTGTGATTTTTTCTTTAAAACAATAGTCTGTACAGGAGGTTCCTGTGGTTCCTTCTTTTTTTGTTTCTTTTTATCTTTTTGATGCTGAAAATAAAGCTTACTAAAAATCAAAGCCAACCCAATAATCAAAATAATAACAGAAAAAATCAAAGCACCTAAACTTTCAAACAAGGCACTCAACACACCATAAAAACATGTTCCAATCAAGCCACCTTTGTTCATTTGCTGACTTTGAATATATGTAGAAATGATCCCTAGTCCACTGACCTGTGATTGTCCCGGAATAGAAGCCATCGTCAAAACACTAGCAAATACAGCATAAATACCAATTGCTTCTGGTCCATTGAAACGTGGAATCTGTGCTTTCCATAAAATATAAAAGCAAAGGATAAGCAATGCCAGATAAACAACACCATATAAATGACCTGTTAAAAAAGCAAAACAATTATGCATTCCCTCTCCAATAAAGCCTAAACGTAAAGCTGATACAACAATAGCAAATATACCAAACAATACAATAATTCTTAAACGTAGTTTTTCCTCTAAAATCTGATTTTTAGATTTTTTAGAACGTTTTGATTTTGCCATCATGCTCACCTTCTTTCAATTTTTCATTATAACAAAATCTCCTATTAATGAAAAGAAAAAGCAAGATTTCTCTCGCTTATATTTCGACAACAACACCAATAAAAACAGGTTTCTTGCCAGTTTCTTTCATAATATATTTCATTGATTGTTCTTTCATCATACTTCTAATTTCAGCAATTTCCATGTCTGGATTATCTTTTAATTGTCCTACAACTTTCTCACATATTTCAATCACATGTTTAATAACATATTCTGAATCTTTAAGATAAACAAATCCTCTTGTCTGACAATCTGTTTGAGCAACAATATCCTTTGTTTCTCTTGATATTGTTAAACCAACAACGACAACACCATCATTAGCAAGTTGAATACGATCATCAATGACCTTTTCTCCAACATCTCCAATACCAATACCATCAATCATCACATCATCTATTTCAAAAACATCTCGTGTATCTAATAAACGTCCATCTTCAAATGTGATACGTTCACCATTATCCATAATGATAATACGTTCATCTGGAATATCCATGTCTTTGGCTATTTGCTGATTAAAGATAAAATGCTGATATTCACCTTTCATTGGAATATAATATTTTGGTTTAAAAATCTGAATAATAACTTTAATATCTTCTTTAGAAGCATGCATTGAAAATAAATCTTTATTTTTCAATAAATGCACATGAGCATCTGTTTTATATAAACCATTATGTGCTTTATTGGCAATCTTTTCAGTTCCTGGTAAAACTGGAGAAGCTACAATAAATGTATCACCTTTTCTTAATTTTAATAAATCATCGCCACCATCAATAATATCACAAATATCATGATAAATACGTCTAGGGCTTCCACTTAATAAAATAACATAGTTACTATCATATTGAGGCTGTCCAATCTTATCTTTATCTCCCAATAGATGATCTTCAACATTCAAAACAGGTTTTTTAGATCTTTGAGCAATTCTCAATAAAGTATTCGTATTATCATATTTATCACGACCATAAAAGACAATCTGGCGTTTGTATTTTTTTGTCAGCTCAATGATTTCCTGTGTTCTAAAAACATTTTGAGCATAACTTGAAATAATAATTCTTTCATAACTATCTTCAAAAATACGATCAATTTTATTTGTTAATTTATGATTTGGTGAAGTATAGCCATCATGTTTTGCACCAGAAGATTCTACTAATAAAGCCAGAACACCTTTCTTCCCTATTTCCATCATTTTTTGAATATCACATTGAAATTCCTTAGGAGCTCCAAAATCAATAATAAATTCACCACTATAGACAAGATAGCCATGACTTGTCCATAAAGCAACACCAACACTTCCCGGAATAGAATGTGTCACTGGAAAAAATTCAACAGGAACACCTTGAATATCAATCGATGCATTACGATGAACAGGTTGTAAATCTAAATCAATTTTGACACGATTATGACGTTGAAAACGTTCAATCATTTGTTTGATAAGAAGTGCCGTTAAACGTGTTGCATAAACTGGAGCATGAATGATCTGCAATAAATAAGGTAATGCCGCCATAGCATCATCATGACCATGTGTAATAATAATGGCAGCGACCTGATCAGCTCTTTCTTCTAAATATGTAAAACTAGGAATGATGACATCAACACCTAGTTTATCAGAATCAGGAAAACGAAAACCCGAATCGATGATAAAAATCTTATTATTAATTTCAAAACAATACATACTTTTGCCCATTTCGGCTTGTCCGCCCATAGGTATCAATTTTATGACATCATTTTTCATTCTTTCACCCTTTCATTTCATATTGACTCTTTAATATCATTATACATTTGTTTTGCATTTGTGTATAGATTTTTTCAAAAAGTATGAATATCATAACATATTCTCTTTGATGCTTCAAATCATTTTCTGATATTTTTCAATAAGCAGGTTTCATTTTCACTTTAAAATAACGATTTCTCACAATAATGCTCTTATTTTGATATATGATATCGTTCGTTAAATTTTTTTATATCCCAAGATAAAAGGCTGATATTGTTGATGTAAGAAAGCAGCTTTTAATGTATTGACGACTTTATTCTTATCAGCAATCATACTCTGTGGTTTCTTTTGATAATGATCTTGAAACATCGGAACAAAATAATAATTTTTCTTATTAAACAGAGATAAAAGATGAACACCACTACTAGAAAGAATGTCATTTGAATAAACACCTAAAACAATAGGAATCTGATTACGAACACAAGATTTGACAAGCATCGTTACACAATTATCATTAATCCCCAAATCTATCTTATTCAATGTTGTGGCATCACAAGGATAGACAACAACAGCATCAAGTTGAGGATGAGGACCATAAATTTCGGCTTCTTGAATTGTCGTATGCACTTTTTTACCTGTTATATTCTGAATATGTGATATTAACTCAGAATGTGAATAAAAACGTGTATCCATCTTATAAACATGCGGTGTTACAAATACCTCTACTTCATAGTTTTGACAAAGTTGTTTTAATACATCAAGCATATCATCCATACTACAAAATGAACCCGTTACAGCAAATCCAATTTTATTCATGATTGATTTCCCTTTCTATTTGATCTGCCATCATTTTTCCAGCATAACCATAGGCATATTTACTGGGAATAGATGGTAAAATAATACTGTTGAAACCTTTAGATAAGGCATAATGATGATCGACCCCATAAGGATAGGAAGCTATATCTAGAATCATCATATGAGAATGTGCCTGATCCAAATGCTTAGGAGTGACAATTTGTGATGGAACGGTATTAATCAAAATTTCACAAGACGATAAATCCATATCTTGAAGACAATACGGCTTTGCATGAGCTTTTTTAATATCGTCAAATAACTGATTATTTCTTACACCGACATGAACACAAGCCTGTAAAGCCACTAGTGCTTTGACAATTGCTTTGCCACAATGACCATAACCTAAAACATGAACTTGACTTTGATATAATGGAAAACGACGATGTGAAATCAAATAAGCAAGCATACCTTCAGCTGTTAATAGACTATTTTGATTGATGAAATATTCATCATCCAAAAATGCTTCATATTCAAAATGATATTGTTTACCTAATTCCTCCAAATAACGATTATGCACGATTGTAAAGATTTTTGTATGTGGTTGCAACTGTTTCCATATACTGTCTTCTACCACAATCGTTTCATGATGCAAGAAAAGATGATTTTTGCAATCAACACCCTTCATTCCTAAGTAAATCATCTGACAAAAACGCAAATCACTCCACTCATCTGTGACATAATAACCTTGACGAATCAATTCTTCCATTAATTCCTGTCCACGTAAATCATCATGATTAACAAAAACAAGCATTCCTAGTCACCTCATTTTAAAATATGAATTCTTTTGAATTTGGTGATAGTTTTATGAACAAAAAATATTTTTTTGATTTTCAATCTGTTCATCTAATATTTGCATAAACATAGATAAATGTGGCAAAATATAATCAGATGCTTTCCATACTAATTCCTTTTCATCCTTGATTTCATCTGTTATTTCAAGCTGATAATGGACAACCATAAGATAGTTGTATGTATCTTCATGAACCCCTACTTTGGCTTCCACAATAACATCCTTTATTGTTTGAGATTCTGTTGGTAAAAGATGGCATGTCATATTAATCTTCTTTCCAAAAACTTCCATATCATTCATTAAAATATTCATTTCTTTTAAATTAACTTTCATTTTTTTATCCTCCTACTATTTATATATACATTTTTTATGGATTTTTCTTTTTATTTTTGAAAAAAAGTATATAATTTTTTCAAGAGGTGTCATTATGTCTTATTTTTTCATTTTTCTTTTTACTTTTTTTATTGCAACAAGAAAAGATATTATCTACAACAACATTACTGGTGTTTCAACCATTCCCGAATATCACTTTCTTGTGATGATTTATACCATCATCTGTGCTATATTTTTTGCTTATCAGACATATCGCCATTTTCATTATTTATATCATTATCCTTTGTATATTCCTTTTCTTATTGTATTAGCTACACTATCTATGTGTATTGGAAGTATTTGTCCCTATACGAATACACCAACATGGCTATCATCTA
This sequence comes from Massiliimicrobium timonense, assembly GCF_002160865.1. Lineage (GTDB taxonomy): Bacteria > Bacillota_I > Bacilli_A > Erysipelotrichales > Coprobacillaceae > Allocoprobacillus. The sequence continues at coordinate 11,867 of NZ_NFLJ01000039.1, read as the reverse complement.
TTCATGTATATGCCTCTATGTCAGCTTCCATTCTTTTTATTTTACTCTTACAAATCTATACACATGAACTCTCACTTCAATTTCCAAATGTTTATCTACAGACACATTGGATTTTTCATGTAGGTTTACAGGTTCTTGTTCTTTTGTTTCTTGTCAGTGGTGCCATTACTGGCATGATAGAAATATTATATATCTTTTTTATCTGTTTATATCTTTATGCCATTGATCGACAAATGAAAAAAGTAAGTCATATGACTTACTCAGTTAAACAATTTTGGAATAAAAATCATTAAACCAACAATAACAGAAGCCATCGCACTCACCAGCACAGCTCCTGCCGCTGTGTCTTTTGCTGTTTTGGCAAGTGGATGAATTTCATGTGTACATAAATCCACAACTGCTTCAATAGCAGTGTTCACTAATTCTAAAGAAATAACTAAAGCAAACAAAAGAATACAGATAAACCATTCCATAACAGATAAATGAAATATGAAACCACATATCACAACAAGAAACATAAAGAGAAAATGAATTTTAATATTTCTTTCTTTTTGAATACAATGTATAATTCCTGAAATAGCATAACCTAAACTTTTATAAAATGGATCTTTATGCATAATCTTTACATCAAGTTTATGAACTTGATACTTTCCTCCTTCTACAAAAACAATTTTTTTGATATTATCATCTTTTCAAATTATAGCATAGAAAGACAATAGGCTCTAGTTGTTTTACAATAAAAAACTTTCAAATTGGATTCACTTTATAAAATCATTTATGATAACATATATCATCTGCTTTCTATTTTAATAATATATCTTATTTAATGATTCTTATAAAACATAAAAAAAGAATCAACTCATTGAAGAAAGTTGATTCTATAAACCTTGATACATCAAGGCAATTTACAAATGGCGTCCACGGAGGGATTCGAACCCGCGACCGCACGCTTAGAAGGCGTGTGCTCTATCCAGCTGAGCTACGTAGACATCTGTTTTTCGACTGCTCATATATATTAGCATAACATTTTAGAACATGCAAGAGTTTTTTTACTTTTTTATAAAAAAATTCATATAAAAAAATCAGTATCTCCATGATAGGAAAACTGATTTATCAAAACTTAGTTTTTATGTGTCATTTTCTGAATGAGATGATCCATAACATTGCGAGAAATACCTAATCGATGACAAAAATAATCTTTTATGTCTTCCATTGATTTCCCTGCCAGTTCTCTTTCATCAATACCCAATTGAGCCATTGCATCTTTCACTTGATCATACATTTGTGTATTTCCTTGCTGATATTGATTAACCATCTCGTCATAAAATGCTTGAGCATCATTTATTTTTTGATCATCAATTTGATGAAGACGTTCAAATTCTTCGTGAATCTTATATAATTCATCAACTTCTTCACTATCTAATCCCAGCTCATCAAAAAATTCCCATGCTCTTGAACAAAGATGTTCCAATTCATAACAATAATTTTCTTCATCCAACCCTTCAATGATTTGAAGTTCTTGAGTCAGTTCCTTCATGAATTTTTTTTCTTCTTGATTCAATTCCAGATCCTCATAAACATCTCCTGCAAGATCATTAAGAACAATTGAAATATAATAAGCTACTTTTTCATGAACGGTCATCTTTAAATCAATATGTAAGCCTGTCACTTGCGAAAGAATATCTAGAAAAACTTCTGGATCAATGGTTTGACGTCTAAAAGCAAAACCTCCTTGTGCAGTTTTCACAATTGCTTTCACACTAGGATTTTGATGATGTTTTTCCAACTGCAAACTTGTTATGTCCTCAAAGTTAATATGTCCAGTTTGTCCTAACTGAAAATAAAATGCCTGTGGTGTGATTATCATACCCTGACTACCATCCTGTTCCTGACTGGCATCTATAAAAGCAACAACATCCAAGATATCTGGACTGCCATAAGCGTATATAGCAAAACTCATTTGAGGTGGCAATTGATCTTTTAAATATAATTGACCATTGACAACTAATTTTTGATCTATATCAAAAGCTATTTTTTCATCTGACATCATGATTCCTCCCATACATTTCATTGAGATGTTTTTATACCTCAATGAAAATCACTTTATTTTTGTATCTTTTTTAGACGAAAATCAAGTTTTCCATTATCAATCAATAAAACACCATAACTTCTATCACTACCACCACGTGGTAATGTTGTTGAACCGGGATTAATGTAGTAAAAATCTCCATCTTTTTCAAACATAGGCATATGTGTATGTCCTGATATCAATACACGACAATGATGTCTGGTTAGAAGATCATTCATTACCAGTTCCCTGTTAAAATATCCAAAATACTGCCCATGTGTAATAAAAATAGGAACTCCTTCTACATTTAAACGCGCTTCTTTTGGCAAATCTAAAGACCAGTCATTATTTCCTTTAACACAAATAAAACCCTCAAGGACTCTGATATCATATGCCTCACTATCGCCACAGTGAACGAAATAATCAGCCCCCTGTTCTTGTTCTTTAACATAGTCTATCATTGATTGATCACCATGATTATCTGACATAATTACAATTTTTTTCATTTTCATCACCTAGACTTTATTATACCAAAAAATTTTACATTTTAATATAATTATAATGAATTTGTGATGTTTCCTGACTTCTGACATTTTCTCCATTAATATAAATTTGCACATCTTCAACATCGTTTAATGATTTTAATGACAAAATCATTAATTCTTCTAAAGTACGATCAATCGTTTCATTATCTAATAAAATGTGTGAATCCAATTCGAGTGTTAAAATATGATCTTTTAATGTTGCATCTAACAAATGAATCTTACTATTAATATGATTTAAAATTGTTTTCACTTGAAGAAACAAATCAGCTTGTTCATGAATTCTTAATGTTTTAGGTACATAATAAAGATAATCACCTACAGTCTTTTCTTGATAAACCATGACAGGAATACTTTCATGTAAAAAAGTAGATGCATCTTCAAAATTATTCAATCCTAAATCTTTGGTTAAATGATTTAAAGGAATTGTACTATTAGGTAAATGAGAAATATCTTGACCATCAATCTGTAGATATAACTGCTCAACTTGATCATAATCAGTCAAAACATAAGTCAATGCTTCAATAACGTTGAAATCATTATGCTGGGTATATAAAAAATCATTAAAACTGACAGTTAAAATATGATTATTGAGTTCGATAGATTGAATTTCCAACTGTGCATCAAGAACTGGATATAATCCATAGGTCTGTAATTGGGAAGATTGCATCAGATCTATCTTATTTCGTATATCTGTTTCCATCTCCATTTGATTATGCAGATTAATACTGACTGGTATCAAATCATGATCCTGATCTTGGAAAATAACAGTTTGTATATAAGTTTCATTCGCTTCCTGTTTTTGATCTTGATTTAAATAAAACCATGAAAATGTACTTAAACAAACAATCAAAAGAGCTACGACAACAACCTTCTTATCCATGTTTCCACCTCAAAACAGAATATGATGAAGCCTTTAAAAATATGATAAAAAAAGATTCTCGAAAGAACCTTTTATAAATCAAGATGTTTGACTATAAAATTTTGAAAATCAAAAAAGCCATACGAAGATTGAAAAAACTTTTGAGGATCTCCTGTTGTATATATTTGAATATTTCCAGTACATGATGATTGATTTTCTAATTGATGATTTTTCAAATAAGATGCCACTTCTTGGCAAATAGAGGCACTACTGGAAATATAATCAACATTTGGAAACACTTCTTGAATCTGATTAAGTAAAACAGGATAATGAGTACATCCTAAAATAATTGCGTCAACTTGTTTTTTATAAGCAGATAAGTACTGATTCAATAAATCATGGACACCTGCTTTATATTGTCCAGATTCAATGACTGGAACCAATTGAGGGGTTGCTAATTCATAAACAACAGTATCGGGATTGTATTGTAAAATCATCTGACGATATTTATGAGAGTGAATCGTTGCTTGAGTCGCAATTACCAAAACACGTTGATGATGACGAGCCAGAAATTCATGAACAGTTGAATGAATAACACCCACAATAGGAATACCTTTATATAAATTTTGTAATTCTTCTAAGACATTGGCACTTGTTGTATTACATGCCAGAATAATCATTTTGACATTTTGACTGACAAAATAATCACAAATACGCTTCGTATATTCTAAAAGCTGTGCCTTTGTTTTGTCACCATAAGGACAATGTGCATTATCACCAATATAAATCATATTTTCCTGTGGAAATTGGTGTAGCATATAGTCTAAAACTGTGAGTCCTCCAACTCCTGAATCAAAAACACCGATTGGATTATCCATATTTATTCTCCTTCATTTTGTAATTGATATTCTTCTAAAGTTAATTGGGAATCATGTAGTGATTTGGCTAACGATTTGCCAACATATCGATAAATATGGGCGTCATAGGCATGGTTAGTAATGGATGCTTTACGTTGAGGATATCTTAATATAAATCCATACTCATAAGCATGTTCTTCTAACCACTGTGCCATTTCTGTTTGAGCAAATTCCTGATAAGGCAATTGTGATTGAGTCACTTCAATTGTTAAACCAAGTTGCGCCTCACAATATCCCATTTCATCATCTTTCAATGTTTGTGGTGATTGATAGGCTCCACGTAATAAGAAACCTTTGTATTCTTTACTTAAATCATTATAAAGTTTTAAAAGTGCATTATAGGCATCTTTTTGTAGATACATTGTATAATTGATTCTTGGAATATCTTGTACCAGAATCAATTCTTTAGGTTCATATTGACCAATATAATTTTGTTTATTCACTAAAGTATCCAGTTCATAAGGATTAAAAACAATATGCACATCAGAAGGCAAAGTTGTTGTCAATAAGTTCATTAATGTCTGTTGATTATAAGCCTGTGTCAACATCTTCATGATTTGACTGATCTGTTGTAAATCTTCATAACCTTTGCTTTGTAGATAGAGAATATATTCTTCACTATCTTGGACAAAAGAGTAATCATTTTGTTGATATAATGTTTTTACAGAAGTATAAATATCAATATAATCAAAATGAAAATTATCTGTATTTAAAAAAGCTTCTTCTAATGCATTATGTACAAGTATTTTAGCCTGATCATAGGCTTGTTGATGATAGAGATATTCTAAACGTGTTGCAAGAGAATTGCCTGTTTCTAAAATATCTTCAGTATTGTCATAACGATTTGTCCCTTTTAATAAATTATAATATTGATAATTGACAAGTTGAAAATCATCATACTCTATATATTGAATAAACAAATCAATAGATATTTGATTATCTATTAAATATTCCTGTTCATCTTCACTTAAATATTTTTCTATTAAAACACGATTATCATTATTAACGCCATTGACACGATAAAATTTGTCAAAATGAAGATTGACTACATAAAAAGAACAGCCAAATAAAATAATAATTACAAGAAATAAGTGCCATGTTTTTAATTTCATGCCATCACCCTTTCTGGACTATTATAATACATATTGTTTTATTTTTAAAGGAAAGAAAAGAAATTGATTCCTAAAAATCAATTTCTTTCATTTTCATCAATTCTAAAACTGCTTGTATACGTGATTCTACTCCCAGCTTTTGAATAACATTTGAAATATGATTACGAACTGTCTTTTCACTAATATATAGTTTTTCAGCAATATCCTTTGTCGTATAAGATTGTATTAAGAGTGTAAAAATTTGTTTTTCACGTTTTGTTAATAAGGAATGCATTATATCCCTCCCACAATAATATATGTCAAAGGGCTATGAGCTGTGCTCATCTGGATGTAAAGATTGAAAAAGTTCTTGAGCCACCTTATCAGGTAAAACTTCTTTAAGCTGTTCTAAAGAAGCTTCTTTCATACGTTTTACACTTTTAAAATGATGCAATAATTGTTGTTTACGTTTAGGACCAATACCTTCTATTTGATCTAAAGTTGATGCAAACAATGATTTAGAACGTACATTTTTATGGAAGCTAATAGCATAACGATGCACCTCATCTTGCATACGTGTTAATAAAAAGAATAATTCACTTTTAGGATGAATAGAAATAGGATGTCCTTCTGTATCTAATAACATTGCTGTTGAATGCTTATCATCTTTAGCCAAACCATAAACAGGAATAGACATACCTAAAGCATCTATCACTTCTTTAGCTGCGTGAATCTGTCCCAGTCCCCCATCAACAATAATCATGTCCGGTGGTGTCAGATTTTCCATAAGCACACGATAATAACGTCGATAGATTACCTCACGCATACTGCCATAATCATCTGGACCTTCTACTGTTTTAATTTTAAACTTACGATAATCTTTTTTAGAAGGTACACCATCTTTAAAACAAACCATTCCTGCCACAGCATAAGCTCCTTGAATATTTGAGTTATCAAAGAGTTCAATGATATGAGGAGGATGAGGCATTTGTAATAACTCTCCTAATTGTTGAATAGCTCCTAAAGTTGCGGCTTCATTTTTTTCCATAAGCTGAAATTTTTTTTCTAATGATTCTTTTGCATTTTCAATAGCCATCTGAACTAATGAAGCTTTATTTCCTTTTTGAGGTTTTAAAATTTTACATTCAATAATTTGTGACAATAAATCAATATCCATATCCAAAGGCACTAAAATTTCTTTTGGAAGTGTGTTATTTTGATAAAAAGATACCATAAACTGTTGTAAACTTTCTTGAACATGGTCTTCAATAGGAATCAGATTTAAATCTCGTGATAACAATTTTCCATGACGCATGAAAAATAACTGTATACTTAAATAGCCATGATCTACATAATAACCAAGAATATCTCGATCAACCTGATCATTAAATTGAACATGCTGTTTTGCTGTGACATAACGAATATGAGAAATGAGGTCACGATACTCTTTAGCCTGTTCAAAATTCAATTGTTCACTGGCTTGATTCATTTTTTCTGTCAATTCACTGACTTTTTCTTTGATATCTCCATTTAACAATTTGGTAATTGATTTTTTGATATCATTATAAATTTCAACATCTACCTCCTGAATACATGGAGCCAGACATTGTCCTAACGAATAATAAAGACAAGGCTTCTTAGGAATGTGATTACATTTACGTAATGGATAAAGACGATTGAGTAATTTATATGTTTCTCTGGCTGCTGTCGCATCTGGAAAAGGTCCAAAATGTTTGGCTTTTCTTTCTTTAGCATTACGTACAATTCTTAATCTTGGGTGAGTTTCATTTGTCATTTGAATATATGGATAATAAGTATTATCCATGAACATAATATTGTATTGTGGTGAATAGTCTTTAATTAAATTAATTTCCAATAATAGAGCTTCTTTTTCACTATCTGTCACAATATAATCAAAATCTACAATTTCACTCACAAGTTTTGTTGTTTTATAATTATGCACACCTACAAAATACGAATGGACACGATTTTTTAATTTTTTGGCTTTACCAACATAAATAACTGTCCCCTCTTTATTTTTCATAAGATAACATCCAGGCGAAGATGGTAATAAAGAGAGTTTATTTTTAATTAAATCATTCATTATTCAAAATACACCAACGTAGCTCCTAATCCGCCTTCATTAGGACCCCCATCACGATATGAAACAACATGCTTATTTTTATCCAGTAAGCGACGCACCCCTTTACGTAATGTTCCTGTTCCCATACCATGAATAATACGTACATGTGGATACCCTAAAACAAGAGCATCATCTAAAAACTTATCAACCAGACTCATCGCTTCCTCATATCTTTTCCCAATAATATTCAATTCATAAGTTCCTGTTTTTGATACTGTTGATTTTTTCACTTTGGCCTTTTCGACTTTTTTCACCTTTGTTTGAGGATGTAAATAAAGCACCTCATCTTCATGTAATTTCACATTCAACCCGGATAAAGAAACCATAATCATATGATTCTTTAAGATTTCAACAATATCTCCTTCTCTATTCATTTTCAAAACACGTACATGATCACCAACATGTAAGGCATGTTGCTGCTTGTAAACAACATCTTGTTGAACATATTTTAACTGATCTAAATCATGTTTTGTTTGAATGATTTCATGTTGTTTCATTGTCGATTGCTTCATTGTATCCAAAATATCTTGAACATCTGTTTTGGCTTTTTCAACAATATCATTGGCCTCATCTTTTGCCTTTTGCAACATCTGATCTTTTTGATGTTCCCATTGATGCAAAGCATGTTCATATTGTTTTTTGAGTTGCATTGCTTCCTGCATACTCTTTTGTAAATCTTGTTCTTTTTGTTCTAAAAGAGTTTCTTTTGACTGTAATAATTCCATCAGTTTTTCATGTTCACTCATTGCCTCATTTTTTATTTCTCGAGCTTTTTGAACGATTTCATGATCCAACCCTAATAGTTCAGCAATCTCAATCGCATAAGATTGTCCAATACTCTCTAATTGAAGGTGATATGTGGGTTTCATAGCCTGTAAATCAAAACCAACCGCTGCCATTAAAATTTCAGAATGTTCACTGGCAAAAGTTTTTAAACGTCCATAATGGGTTGACGTCAAAACAAAAGAATGTATATCTATAAAGCGTGATAAAATAGCTTGAGCTAAACTTTCCCCTTCTTGTGGGTCTGTTCCTGAACCAATTTCATCTAAAATGACTAAACTTGAAGATGTCGCCTTATGAAGGATATCAATCATCTTCATCATATGACTAGAAAAAGTGGAAAGCGACTGTTCAATAGATTGTTCATCACCCAAATCGACATAAATTTGATCAAATAATGGAATTGTTGCTTCACGAGCCGGAACAGGTAAACCACAAATAGCCATAAAAGAGAGTAACCCCGCTGTTTTTAAGGTCACCGTCTTCCCTCCTGTGTTACTTCCAGTAATCAATAAGACACGATGATTTTTTAAAATAATATCATTGGCTACAACTTTATCCTGATCAATACAAGGATGTCGGGCTTCTAAAAGAGAAAGTTCGTTTCCATCTTTTTGAATAACAGGACGAACACAATGATAGAGCACACCAAATTGAGCTTTCGCAAAAATAAAATCAAGTTCACTCAATAATTCTAAATTAAAATGAAAATGATAATAATGATTTTTAACAAGCTGTGAAAGCTGATAAAGAATACGTCTGATTTCTTCTTTTTCCTGAGCTTCATATAAACTGATTTGATTATTCATTCCAACGACTTCAGCCGGTTCAATATAAACCGTCTGACCAGTAGCACTTTGAGCATGAATAAGACCCTGTATCTGATTTTTATGGCTTGACTGCACCGGCAAGACCAGACGATTATTACGTGTTGTCATCTGATCAATGGATAAATAATCACGACTTTCTTTTACGAGATGTTCCATGCGTGAACGCATTTGACTTTGTAAATTTTTAATCTGACGTCGAATATGTAAAAGTTGAGGACTGGCCTGATCATTAATTGTTCCATCTAAAGCAATACATCTTGTGATTTCATCACGAAGATGCGGTTGATCAACCAAACCTTCATAAAGATCTTTTAAAAATCGCACGGTTATTTCACTATTTTGAAAATAATTCTGGACATGCATGACGCATTCAAGATGAGCTTGAACCAATAAAAGTTCTTCACCTGTCAATGTTCCATCACGATTGGCTTTTTTTAAACTTGAAGTCATATCAGTAAGACCACCTAATGGCAATCGACCAAGTCGTTCAACAAACTGCATTGCTTCTTCAACTTTATCCAATGCTTCTTGAATTTCTTCTTCATCATCAAACATTTGTAAAGATTGTATTTTATCTTTTCCAAGTGTTGAAGCACAGTAATGAAGCAATTGTTCTTGAATTTTGTTCATTTCTAATGTTTCATAGATTGTTTTCATATTGTCACATCCTTATCTGAGATAAAAAATCTTGAATTTGCTGAGGTGAATAATGGGCATTTTCTAATAAATTTTTGAGTTGTTCAAACTGTGATGCATTAAGCTCAATAGATTGTCCATTGGATTGAAAAATATGTTTTTCAAAAATCTTTAAAGCCTCCTGTTCATCAATTATATCAAAAGTTAAAGCCTGTAATGTAAGCCTTGCTAGAATATCTTGTGAGTAGGTTTCCATATTTTGATTTTCTTGTAATAGATCAGTCATATCTAAAACAGTCTGACTGACACTTGGAACCATGTCTACAATCTTTTGAGCCAAAAAAGATTGTTCGATCATTGTTCGTCCCTGTGGATAAAAAGGAACAACAAGAAAAATAAGAACCGGATAAAGTGTGATAATCCCTTCTAAAACATGGCTGATAAGGCCAAGCAAACGATCAAGTAAAGATGTCAAAGCTAAAGAATGCATGATTCCTTTGAGTGCTGGTTTAACAAAGACACCAATCACTTTTTTGATGATCATCAATGCAATAAAAAGAATAAATCCAACAATCAGACGATTAATCATATTACCTATCATGGACGCAATAAAATCACTTTGATCACAAGAATAGATGGTCCATATGGAAGCCAATGGTTCACTTAATAAATAAACCAAAAACAAAACTAATAAAAAACTGATAATATCATAGAGCTGTACAATAAAACCTTTTCTATAGCCAAAAATCGCACATATCAGTAAAAAGGCGACACAAAGTATATCAATAAAAGAAAAATTCAAGAAAAACCCTCCTTATAAACGCCGATATTATAACATTTGAAAAATGTTCTGTCAAAATTAACAAAATTATGTTAAAATAATAATGAGGTGATTAACGTGGAGCCAATTATACTAAAAGTTGAACAAAGTACATTGGAAAAAATGAAAAAATATTATGATAGTCAAATGGTTCCAGTTGATGACACAGACCTTGTATTTAAAGCCCACGCTATTGGTTGTGATATTATTGCCAAAAATAATCAGACGGTTGAGTTTTTAGGTTCTAATGCTATTCAGGAGGCCAAACACTGGTCTAAGAAGATTGCAAAAAAATTAGCTACTATAACCACAGATACTGATGATGTCTTTCCATACCATCATATTGGATGTGCAGAAACCGGCTCAACAGATTATTTAGGTCCTATATGTGTTGTATCATGTTATGTTCAAGAAAAAGATATTGCCCTCTTAAAAGAATTAAAAATAGATGATATAACAACTTTAAGTAATCGGGAAATCATTCAATGTGCAAAACTTATTAAAGACCAGCTCATCTATAGTTTATTGATTTTAGATAATTCTCATTATAATAAAATGATTAATGATGGTTTTAATCAGGCTAATATTAAATCTAAACTCTACAATCAGGCAACTGTCAATGTCATGCAAAAAGTGAAACAGAATGTAAAAGTAAAAGTCATCAATCAGTTTGTTTCCCCAAAAACATATTTTAATTATTTAAAAAATGAAGTGATTGTTGTTAAAGACTTAATGTTTGTGACTGAGGCTGAAAAGAAATACATGGCAGTGTTGGCAGCTGAAATTTTATCACGATATGCTTATTTACAATATTTTGCCAATATGTCAAAAAGTTTAAAGATGAACTTAGTTCGTGGTACGAGTTCTCAAGTCGATCTAGTGGCTGCAAAAATTGCAGCAAAATATGGTCAAAATATTTTAACAAAAGTCGTCAAGCTTAATTTTACAAATACAAAACGTGTCAAAGCGTTGTTGAAAGAACAGTAAGAATGGGTGACCATTCTTTTTTATTATAGTCAAAAACTAAAAAGATATAAGAAAAAGCTATTTGTTGATATGAACCGCCCCTGTCAAGTAGACAGGTGAAATAATTAAAAATGTTTTTGATGAAGTTGCCGAGGAGACAACTTCATTTTTCTTTATGCAGCTAATGTTGTATTACTTGTATAATGTTC
>NZ_NFLJ01000038.1 GCF_002160865.1 Massiliimicrobium timonense | reverse complement strand
CAGACAAAGGCGACACAGGTATCACAGTATGAGTTGACGCTCCATAAGGATAGTAACTGGAAGATAATAGAGTAAAACCAACTCTTGTTTTTTAATCGTTCGAGTTGTATAATAAGTGGGAAAAGTTATACAGTTTTAGAGAGGAGCGAGTTCATGTCTGATGAAAACAAAAAACCAAAGAATGATAAATTTGTCGGCTCTGTGAAAGTAGGTCCAAAGGGACAGATTGTTATACCAAAAGAAGCAAGAGAAATGTTAAATATCAGTACGGGGGATACTTTGGTCTTATTAGCGGACGCAAAACAAGGTATCGCTGTTCAAAAATATGAAGTTTACGAAGATTTTTTTGAACAAGTGTTTAACTCTGGACAGTCACCTACGAAGTCAGAATAAATCAAATTATTAAGACGGTGCTTTTACGGCACCGTCTTTTTTATGACTTTCAATGAAGAGTAAGAAAAGTAATACTTTTCTGTTGACGTTTTACTCTTCTGGTGCTAATATAAGTATAACAAGTAATACTTGTTATACCAAAAAAGGAGGAAATATAGTGGATAGAGATGTTACAGAACACTATTCCCACAATGGGCGATATTTAGGCACTTTAAAAGTGGGAACAAAAGGACAAATTCTTATTCCTAAAGAGGTAAGAGATTTCTTTGGTATTCATATCGGCGAGCTATTAGTGCTACTTGCTGATAAAGACAAAGGGATTGCCTTACAGAAAATGGACGGTTGTAATGAAGCTTTTCAAATGGCATTTCAAAAGGAGGACAAAGAATGAATGCAATAGAGATTAAAGATTTAACAAAGCGATATGGAAATTTAACGGCAGTTAATTCTCTTTCGCTTAATATCAAACAAGGAGAATTTTTCGCAATGCTTGGTTCAAATGGTGCAGGAAAAACAACAACTATTAAAATGTTGAGCTGTCTGACAGAGCCAACAAGTGGTGATGCCCTTATGTTAGGAAACAGTTTGAGAAAACAGGCAGATAAAGTAAAAGATATTATCAACCTTTCTCCACAGGAAACTGCCGTTGCACCAAAGCTGACAGTTAAAGAAAATCTGATGATGATTGCCCGCTTACATGGTAGTTCTAAACAGGAAGCAAGAGAAAAAGCCGACAAAATCATGGAAACTTTTGAACTAACTGACCGTAAAAATGACAGAGCAAAACAGTTATCGGGTGGCTGGCAAAGAAAATTAAGTATTGCAATGGCGTTGATAAGTAATCCTAAAATTCTTTTCCTTGATGAACCGACAATCGGGCTTGACGTAAGAGCAAGACGAGAATTATGGGGAACAATGGAAAAATTGAAAGGAAAATTAACTTTGATTTTAACAACACATTATCTTGAAGAAGCAGAGGAATTAGCTGACCGTATCTGTATTATGGATAAGGGTGTTGTGCAGGTTCTTGGTACGGCTGATGAAATTATCAAGGTATCTGGTGCTAGAAATTTTGAAGAAGCATTTTTGATGTATACAGAAAGGGGTACTGAATTATGAGATTTACTATTTTTACAGGGCGTAATTTTAAAGAGATTGTGCGAGATCCCATGAGTATTCTCATGTGTCTCGGATTTCCTGTTTTGTTGATTATTGCGTTAGCTCTGATGAAAGAAAGTATCGGTGGAATGGCTGATGTATTTGAAGTTCAAAATTTTGCACCGAGTATGACGATTTTAGGAATGGCGTTTCTAAGTACCTTTGTAGGTACGTTGATGTCCACAGATAGGAATAGTTCTTTCCTAACACGATTATTTGCGTCACCTATGAAGGGAATTGATTACATCTTAGGATATTCTATACCTATAATTCCGCTTGCAATTTTACAGGCTGTTTGCTGTTTTGGTGTAGCTCTGTTCTTCGGATTAGAATTAAATATAAATATTTTTATAGCTATTTTGACCTTAATTCCAGTGGCGATATTATTTATCAGTTTTGGCTTATTTATTGGTAGTGTACTTTCAACAAATAATGCGGTCAATGGATTTGGAACAATCTTAGTAAATGCAACAGTGTTTTTAAGTGGTGCTGTTTTATCATTGGATATGATTGGCGGTACATTCAAAACGGTCTGCGATTTATTACCATTCAGTCATGCGGTAAATGCGGTAAATTATGCAATAAACGGTAATTTTTCAGATATACCATTACAGCTTGTATGGGTTTTAGGATATGCTCTGTTACTTATCATTCCGTCTGTTATTATCTTTAAACGCAGAATGAAAGGATAATAATGATTAAGGTATTCTCTCTTACAAATTTAAACGTTGAATATATTACAGATTATCAAGGGTTAGCGATTTTTCAACAGATACAGAATTATTTACTCCCGATAAACAACGGCTCTTTAGAGAATATTGCAATTTTAGATATGGACGCTGATAAAGATATTATTTTAAGTGAGCTACAAGAATGTGCAATCTTTCATAGGATAGCTTTATCCTCAAGCTGGACATTAGACAAAATTATCACTGCATTAGAGTGTAATTGCCGAGCTTTTTTGGAAAATGGTAACTTGACTTCAATTAACGATACTATCAATTTAGTAACAAGGCATAAAGTTAGCGTATTTGATAAATCTGTTATAGCGATTATAAATTCTTTTCTAATCTAATCGGTAATGAGGTGACAAAATGATTGGTCTTAAAAAACGAGATATGAAAACTATTTTAAAAGCTGGAGCAAAAGCTAGAGGTGTGTCGTTATCTGAGTTTAGAGCCGAGATACAGGAGAATATTGACAACGCTGTGAATAGTCAAGAACCAGCAGTACAGGAACGTTTTAAAAAGTATTTTGGTAATAGAATACCGACACCGGAAGAATACATTTACACAATTACAAAGAAAACAAAGTTTTAAATGCTTATCCTGCTTCCTGCGGAGCAGATCAGCAGGATAGTTTATGAGAGGAAAAAGAAAACGAGAAGCCTATTTGCTTCCCGTCCCCTTGTATTTCATGATACCGTCGATTGTTCCTTGAATGATTTTGAGTTCTTCATCTGTCAGTTCATCAAGAGATACGTCTATCTGTCTGCGGATTGTAGATTTTTCCGCTTTCTCCTGCGGATAGAAGTATTCATCAACAGAGATATGGAACATGGTCACTAAATCATGAAATAACTGGAAGCTGGGGTGTTTCCCTATATTCTCAATATCTGCGATATGACGTTCTCCGTAAAAGACCTTATCGCCTAAATCATTACGGGAAAGCCCAGCTTTTTCTCTCGCTTCTCTGATTGCCAGTCCCAGCGGACGGAAATCAAAGCTGTGCGTGTCTTTCTTTTTCCTCATTTTAAATCACCTGTCATGAGTTTATACTTCATGACACATGATTAGAATGTGTTAAAATTACATATATCATGTGTTAATAATTCATATCAATATTACCTTGACGGTAAATAAAAAAAAGCCGTTCTAGGGTAATATCTTTTTCCATGTCTTTCAATCTAATTAGGACGGTTTTGGATAACCAGAGCTGTCCTTTTCTTTTGTACTCACGGTACAGCTCTGGATAAGGGGGTTGTGCCATGATTGCGTATCAGCGAATACGCCAGTATTCACAACTGAATAACCGCCTTATAATGGTTATCCAGTCAGCACACCCTAAAAATGAGTTAAAAATTCATATGGCAAACATAACAAAAACAGTCTGTTGGTACATTCATGTGCTGATTGACTGTTTTTGTTATTTATGAGAAGTTCAATGTTTTTTTGAATTTCTTTCTTATACAGGTTAGCAAATCACCCACTCCTGTACCGATGTGGGGCGGAAAGAGGGATAGATACCTTTTACGTCTGGACAGAGAGGGGGTGAGATGATGAAACCGTCTGACTTCCAAAAAACAATCCAGTGTCAGTTTGACTGTAAGCTAAAGCGCACTGTTAAGGGTGTTATCTGGAATTATAAAAAGGAATTAAAACGTCGTAAAGATAAAGAAATTCCTTTCTGTGAGCTTCCAGAAATCGTTGTTGAAAAGCTGGCTGTTTGGGACGAGTACATGAGTGACTATACCGTGTTTGAGGTATGCGGTGTTGAAATCCGAGTGCTTGATGAAGAACTCTCAGAAGCATTAAAGCAATTATCGGAACGTAACCGTGAAAATCTTCTGATGTACTACTTTCTGGAAATGAGCGATACAGAAATTGCAAAAGCACAGAAAATTTCCAGAGCGGGAGTTTTTAAAAATCGTTGCAGAGCTTTACAAAATTTAAAGAAAACACTGACAAAGGAGCGTGAATAAAACATGAAAAAAGGGTATAAACTTCCACCTTATCGACTTATTTCATCTGCTGTGGACGGGAATGAACAGTCTATTGAAAGAATACTGGCATTTTATGACCCGTACATATCAAAATGCTGTTTGCGTCCTCTGTATGATGAATACGGTAATGTTTATATCGTAGTAGATATGGAGCTTAAAGGGCGTATCAGAGAAGCTATTATCAAAATGATTTTAGATTTCGATATCGGTATTGTTCCAACAGAAGAATAAAGCAATTATGGCAGGGCATGATTTGTTGAAATTCCCTCTTTCCTGTCCTGCCCTCTGCTTTTACACATGAGAGCCTATGGCTTTCGCCACTGTTCTTTGACAACTGAATAAAGCAGACAGATACGTTTGTGATACAGCGAGCCACGGGGACTGTACGCCATGACCTTTCCAAAAAAAAGCGAGCGACTCACGCAGTGATCCGAGAGCGACCTTTGGAAAAGTCGTTCAGCCATGACCTGTATCACAGGATAATGATACGTCCCAGAGGTGGTTTTGCTCATAGGAATGAGATTGGTTGAGATACCAGCGGAGCTTTTCCAGAGCCGTCTGTCTGCTTCCAAAAGACACACAGTAAAGGGGGTGCTTATATATGATGAACAATACTGATGTGCCTATCTGGGAAAAGTACACGCTGACGATTGAGGAAGCGTCAAAATACTTCCGTATCGGGGAAAAGAAATTGCGTAAGCTGGCAGAAGAAAATCTCGACGCTGGCTGGGTGATTGTGAATGGAAACCGTGTGCAGATTAAGCGAAAACAGTTTGAAAAAATCATTGATACATTGGATGAAATCTAATGTCAGCGAGCCGTAGATATGGTATAATAAAGTATAGCGTATCAACGGCTCATTCCTTGACGGAAAGGAGCTTCGCACTATGTCTAATGTAAAGAGAAAAGACAATAAGGGACGCAATTTACGACTTGGAGAGAGCCAGAGAAAAGACGGAAGATACGTTTACAAATATACCGATATATACGGGAAACCACAGTTTAAGTATGCTTGGAAACTTGTTCCGACAGACAAGACACCCGCTGGGAAACGTGAAGATTTGTCGTTGAGAGAAAAAGAAAAACAGATTAAGAAAGACCTTGCCGACGGTATCAATACCATAGGCGGGAAAATGACAGTCTGCCAGCTCTACGCAAAGAAGAACAGCCAGAGAAAGAATGTGAAACGCAATACAGAAAAAGGTCGCCAGTATCTTATGAAAATTCTGGAAAACGACCCTCTGGGTGCAAGGAGCATTGATACGGTGAAGCTATCGGACGGTAAGGAATGGGCTATGCGAATGTATGAGAATGGCTTTTCCTACAAGACGATTAGCAACTACAAGCGTTCACTGAAAGCGTCATTCTATATGGCGATTGAGGACGACTGTATCAGAAAAAATCCTTTCAGCTTCAAATTGAGCGACGTTCTGGAAGATAATTCAGAACCTAAAGTCATTCTCACGCCAGAGCAGGAAGAAAAAATGCTTGCCTTTATGGAACAGGACAAGACGTACAGTAAGTATTATGATGAAGTGGTTATTCTTCTGGAAACGGGGCTTCGTATTTCTGAATTTTGCGGTCTGACAGTCCATATTGATATGGCGAACCGTATCATCAATGTAGACCACCAGCTATTGAAAGACAGCGAAATTGGCTACTACATTGAAACGCCTAAGACCAAAAAAGGAGAACGCCAGCTTCCAATGACAGAAAGAGCCTATCAAGCCTTTAAGAGAGTGTTACAGAACAGAGGAAAGGCAGAGCCTATCATCATAGGCGGTTACAGCAATTTCCTGTTCCTAAACCAAAAGGGCTTCCCTAAAGTGGCTGGAAACTATGAAAGTATGTTGCGTGGGCTTGTGAAGAAATACAACAAGACACATAAAGACCAGCTACCAAACATCACACCACACTCATTCAGACATACCTACTGCACGAACATGGCAAACAAAGGAATGAACCCGAACACCCTGCAATACATCATGGGACACGCAAACATCACCATGACATTAGGGTACTACGCACACGGTACTTTCAATTCAGCAAAAGCAGAACTTGAAAGGCTGGCTCTTGCTTCTTAAATCGGTGATTGTACTACTCATTTACTACTTTTGGTTGCATTTTCATGCTGGTAAATGCCAGCTTTTGCAATGTATCTTCCAAACGGAAAATGCCGATAAAGCCCTAAAATACAGGCTATACCGACATTTACCAGCTTATGAAAAGATAATCAGAAATTTAGTAAGTTTTTAACATAAAAAAAATATGAAAAAAGTATATAATGAATATAAATAAGGAGGTTATTATGGAGAAACGTTGGAATTTAGATCAATTATATTTATCTTTTCAAGATCAATCATTTTTAAATGATATTGAAACATTAAAACAAATGTTAGAAGATATGCAGGAATATTCTCAAAAGGAAAAAACAGAAGACAATTTAAAGTCATATTTAGAACAATCTAATCAATTTTCGGATCTGGTAGAAAAAATATATGCTTTTATATCATTGACAATGAGTAGTGATACAACGAATCAGGATGCTTTGAAATATTCATCTGTTATTGAAAATCTTTTAGCAAGTTTTGCAGATGCACAGGCGAAAATTGATCGTTGGATTGGTCAGTTTGATTTGAATCATATTCAAGATTCTTATATTCAAGAACATCTTTTTGTTTTAAAAGAAACACAAGAACATAATCGTTATTTATTAAGTGATGAGGGAGAAAAGATTTTGGCTCAAATGAAAACAACTGGCTCAAGTGCCTGGTTGAAATATAAAGATCAGTTAATTGCTTCTATGAAAGTATCTATGGATGGTAAGGAGTATCCTTTGACAGAAGTTTTAAATATGGCTTATTCAAAGGATAAAGAGGTGAGAAAGAAAGCATATGAAGCTGAGATAGCATCTTATTTACAAGTAGAACAAGGTGTTGCGAGTGCTTTGAATGCAATTAAAGGTGAAGCCATAACAAGTGCCAATCTTCGAGGTTATGATTCTGTTTTACAGCGTACTTTGATAGATTCCAGAATGTCACAAAAGACATTGGATGTTTTGATTTCTACGATGAAAAAAGCTTTACCTATGTTTGAAAGATATTTCCAATTAAAGGCTCAAGCGTTAGGTTATACGGATGGATTGCCTTGGTATGAATTATATGCCCCAATTGTAGAAAGTGATATGTCTTATCCTTTTGAAAAAGGTAGTCAATTTGTTGTAGAACAGTTTTATACTTTTTCAAAACATTTAGGAGATTATGCCAAGAAGGCTATTGAAAATCAATGGATTGATGTTTATCCAAGAACGGGAAAAGTTGGAGGGGCTTTCTGTCATAATTTACATTGTATTCAGGAAAGTCGTTTCTTATTAAATTATGGAAATGAATTTGGTGATACTATTACTTTAGGTCATGAACTTGGACATGGATTTCATGGTGAATGTTTAAATACACAAACAGCTTTAAATGCTGACTATCCAATGCCTATTGCTGAAACAGCTTCAACATTTTGCGAAACAATTATCAAAAAGGCAGCGCTCAAATCTGCTGATGCAAAAGACAAATTATTTATTTTAGAAAATGAACTCTGTGATTGTGCACAGGTGATTGTGGATATTTATTCACGTTACTTGTTTGAAAGTCGATTGATTGAAAAGCGTCAAGAAGGACCATTAAGTGTTGAAGAAATCAAAGCGTTAATGTTAGAAGCTCAAAAAGAAGCCTATGGTCATGGTTTGGATCATCGTTACCTACATCCTTATATGTGGACATGGAAACCACATTATTATGAAGCTGATTATGCGTTTTATAATTTTCCTTATGCATTTGGTTTATTACTTGCAAAAGGATTATATGGTTTATATCAAAAACAAGGTGCTACATTTGCTGATACGTATGAACATTTCTTATCATTAACAGGAAAAATGAGTTTAGAAGATGTGGGTAAGAGTGTTGATATTGATTTACAGGATCCAGCATTCTGGCAAAATTCTATTGATATGATAAAAGATGATATTGATTTATTTGAAAAGTTATTAAAGCAATTGGTGTAACGAAATGTTACACCTTTTTTGTTGCAATTTTCATAAAATAAGAGTATATTGTTTAGTTGTAAACAATATACAAGTAAACTAATGAGGTGAGATATGAAAACGAACATTGAAACATTATTAGATTATTCAATACAGATTAGAAAGTATTATGCACGTGTTTTAAATGAGAGATTGAAAGATTTGAAATTATCGCCTAATGAAATGAATATCTTAATTTTATTATCAAATAATCCAAGTATTACAACAAGTACACAGTTAAATGTCTTTTTAGGAGTTTCTAAGGGACTCATTAGTCGTAGTGTAGAAAGCTTGGTGAAAAAAGAGCTGATTCGTATAGAAAGTGATGTCACTGATCGACGTATTCAACATATTTATTTAACAGCCGATGCAATTGAGGAGATAAAGATTTTAAAAAAAGAAATTCGAAAAATTAATGAAGATATTTTATCAGAAATTCCAAAAGAAGATATTCAAAAAATGGAAGAAACGCTAATAAAAATAAGAGATCACTTTAAAGAAAAAAATGAGGAGGTATGTTTATGAAATTAAAAATGTCACAAGAAGTGGACTTAGGAAAAGAACCCGTAGGACATTTATTGTTTATTTTGGCTGTACCAGCTATTACATCACAGGTTGTCAATGCTTTATATAACATGGTCGATCGTATGTATATAGGACATATTCCAGAAGTTGGTTCTGCAGCTTTAACAGGGGTAGGAGTCTGTTTTCCTATTATCATGATTATTTCTGCTTTTGCATACTTATTTGGTATGGGAGGAGCACCACGAGCTAGTATCTTCATGGGGAAAAAAGACAATGATACGGCTGAAAAAATTTTAGGTAACTGTACAACATCACTCATGATTATTGCTGTTTTATTGACAGTTTTGGTTTTAATTTTTCAAGAAC
This sequence comes from Massiliimicrobium timonense, assembly GCF_002160865.1. GTDB lineage: Bacteria > Bacillota_I > Bacilli_A > Erysipelotrichales > Coprobacillaceae > Allocoprobacillus. Next base: position 19,368 of record NZ_NFLJ01000038.1, on the reverse strand, counting down.
CATTATTATATCTTTTTGGAGCGAGTGAAAATACAATTGGTTATGCCATGGATTATATGACTATTTATGCGATTGGAACAATCTTTGTACAGTTGACATTAGGGTTAAATGCCTTTATATCAGCACAAGGATTTTCAAAAATTAGTATGTTAACTGTTGTTATTGGAGCTGTCACAAATATTGTTTTAGACCCTATTTTCATTTTTGGATTGAATATGGGGGTACAAGGTGCAGCAGTTGCGACAGTCATGTCACAAGCTTTAAGTGCCATTTGGGCATTCTGGTTCTTATCAGGAAAAAATACGATTTTAAAATTAAAAAGAGAAAATTTAAAAATCAATTTTCATATTTTATTACCATGTATTGCTTTAGGTGTTGCTCCTTTTGCAATGCAGGCTACAGAAAGTGTTTTGGTATTATGCTTTAACTCATCATTATTAAAATATGGTGGGGATTTAGCTGTTGGCGCTATGACAATCTTATCAAGTGTTATGCAATTTGCCATGTTACCATTACAAGGTTTAACACAAGGGGGACAACCTATTATCAGTTATAACTATGGTGCTAAACAAGGTGATCGTGTTCAAAAAGCATTTAAACTTCAAACCATTTCATGTTTTTCATATTCATCTATACTATGGTTATTGATTATGATTTTCCCAAGTTTATTTGTTGCGATTTTTACAAGTGATCCACAATTAACAGAAATCACAATTTGGGCATTAAGAATTTATATGGCTGGAGTCTTATTAATGGGTATCCAAATTTCATGTCAACAGACATTTATTGCCTTTGGAAATTCAAAAAAGAGTGCATTTTTGGCAGTCTTTAGAAAAATCTTGGTTTTAATTCCTTTGATTTATATTTTACCTATGTTTATATCAGATCAAGTTTTTGCAGTCTTTTTAGCAGAACCTATTGCTGATACAATTGCTGTATTAACAACATCAACAATGTTCTATTTTGAAATGAAAAAGAAAATGATAGAAATGAATAACAACATATAAAATCACTGTTCTAGTGATTTTTTATGCTTTATAGGTATAATAGATTATAAAATATAAGTATTAGATTATAACAATCGTTTATTATACAATAAAAAAGGGTGATATGATGCAAATAAGAGAGTTTCATTGGAGTGATACACCAAGAATTATAGAAATGATTGATCATGTCTGGCATTTAGATCAAATGTTTGGAAATAAAACAAATGGGATGATTTTTTCTCAAGAATATTTCTATGATGTTTTAAACCATTCCACACAAGTTTTTGTAAGTTTTCATGAACAAGAATTAACAGGTTTTATTGCTTTAAATATTCAAGGACATGACTATCTGACTATTCCTCAACAATATCAAGATATGCTTGATCATCAACATAGTGATTTTCATAAAATAAATAGTTATCGTCAAAAAATAAAAAAATATCACCAAGATTGTTCTTCATTATTTCAACAAATTCACCAAAAATATGATGCGGAGATTGTCTTGTTTATTGTCGATGAAAAATATCAACATCAAGGAATTGGAACAAGGATGTATACATTTTCTGAAGACATATTAAAAGAACAGGGATGTCAAAATTATATGTTGTATACAGATTCAATGTGCTCATTTTCTTTCTATGATGCGCATCAAATGAAATTATTAGCATCATATCAAAAAGAAAAAGATTTTACGATATATTTATATGGAAAGGAGTTATAACTATGGAGTATAGACAGTTACCACATGGAAATGAAAAAATCAGTGTTATTGGTTTAGGAACAAGTTCTTTAGGAGAATCAAGTGAAAAAGAGATCATCGCAACCATTCAAGAAGCTATAAAAAATGGAATCAATTATATTGATTTGGCGAGTGGACATGCAAAAACTTTTGAGGCAATAGGTAAAGCTTTACAAGGACAAAGAGAAAAAGTTTATTTACAGGTTCATTTTGGAGCCAATTATGTAACAGGTGAATATGGATGGACAACCAATTTGGATGAAATCAAAAAATCTATTGAATGGCAATTAAAAATGTTACAAACGGATTATATTGATTTTGGTTTTATTCATTGTATTGATGAAGAAGCTGATATAAAAGCTATTGAAAAAGCAGGGGTTATTGATTATATCAAAGAATTAAAAAGAGAAGGCATTGTTAAACATATTGGGTTATCATCACATACACCAGATATTGTTCATCAAATCTTAGATATGCATGTTTTAGATATGGTGATGTTTAGTATTAATCCGGCTTATGATTATAAGCATGGAGAATATGCAATAGGGCAGACAGACGAAAGAATGACTTTATACCAGCGTTGTGAAAAAGAAGGTGTCGCTATTTCGGTGATGAAAGCTTTTGGTGCTGGGCAATTGCTAGATCAAGAAAAATCTCCATTTCCTCAAGCTCTTACACGTATTCAATGTATTCAGTATGCATTAGACAAACCTGCTGTTGTGACAGTTTTACCGGGAGTGAGAAATCGTGACGATTTAAAAGATATTTTACAATATATACAAGCCACTGATGAAGAAAAAGATTATACAATGATTTCAACATTTGAGGCAGTAGAGCATCAAGGAAAATGTGTTTATTGTAAACATTGTCATCCTTGCCCAATGGGATTGGATATTGCATTGATTAATAAATATTATGACTTGTGTTTACTAGGTGATGAATTAGCTAAAGATCATTATCATCATTTGAATAAAAAAGCAAGTGACTGTGTTCAATGTGGACATTGTAATCATCGTTGTCCATTTCATGTTGACCAGATGCAAAGAATGAAGGAAATAGCAGATTATTTTCATGAATAACAATATAATTTCACTTTTTATAAGAATTTTTGATGATATAATAAAAGTAGAAAGAGTTTATCAATGAAAGGAATAATTATAATGGTTTGGATATAGGCAGTGATAGAAGATAAGGAGAACTATTATGAATCATAAAATAATCTATCTGCTTATAACAAAGTGCCTTTTGGGTATTCTTTGTATTCTAGCCGCTGTTGTAATTCTTATTCCAAATTATGTTCCTACTCAAGAAACATCTGAGATTTTTGCACCAATCATTATATTTGGTACTGCTGGAGCAATAGGACTTATTTTGTATTCGGATCGTTTAAAAAAGCGTTTTGATTGGAACAACGATGAAATACAGAAGATGAGAAATGTTGATGCTTCCTTGTGCAATAAGATAATATTACTTGGATTTTTGACCTTATTGCTTCCTGATAATGGAGTGGTTAAGATTGCTCATATACAGGGAATTGCATTGATTATTATAGGATTAATATTTATCATACAATTTATAGGGTATTGTAGCCAATTAAAAAAATAATGTTGTTTTTAAAGATGTGTCAATAATAGAATGTGCGTAATTTATACAATAAAAGATGGGTTTCCATCTTTTATTGTATTTTTAGAATAAATACGCATATGATGTTTATATTCAAATGATACACACACTTAAAATAATGGTTTTACAGTTATTGAAAATTTGTATACTTTAAAGTAGTATACTTGTAAGTATACAAATGAAAAAATATGATTTATGATCCATGTTTATAATAAATATATAGAGGTGGCATTTATCCACTTTTCTGTATGCATAAAAAAACCTTAGCTGTCTATATTTTAATAAGTATAGAAATGGAGTCTTGAATAATGAAAAATTATAAATATTTATATGGTGTGTGTATCATTATATATGTTGTGACTTTGATGTATGCTGTTATAAAAGGATCAAGATTACAGATGTGCATCATAGCTGGTATATTACCTTGTTTACTTCCTGTTTTAAAGTATAAATTTCATTGTAAGATAACCTATGAGGTTAAAATAATATATCTCGTTTTTATTTATTTTTCTTCATTGATAGGAAGTTGTTTAGATGGTTATGCGTTAGCTTATTATGATAAAATCGTTCATTTCTTTAGTGGTATCATTATAACGATGTTAGCTTGTCTGATTTATAGCTTTATCAAAAAAAACATCAAGATTCAACAACCTTCAGATCAAAAGATTTACTATATTTTTATCATGACATTTAATATGTCTATCGCATTATTATGGGAGTTTTATGAATATGCTATGCTGATTTTCTTTCAAAATGATTGTATTCATCATTATACTACAGGTATTCATGATTCAATGATTGATATGATATGTGCTTGTCTAGGAAGTTTAATTATATTGTATCAAGTTGTACAGTATCATCGAAAAAATAAAAAATATTATTCGATAAAAGTTATGCATCAATTCTATAATCAAAATATTTTATGATACATCAAATAGTGGTACAATAAAGAAAAGAAGGTGGCATAGATGAAAAAACTCAAAGGAACATGGATAACATGTGTGATTATTTATATAATGACACTTATATATGCTTTTTATGTGAATTGGCAAGGAAAGTATTTTGGGATGACTTTTGTGGCATGTGTGACACCGTTTATTGTGCCTGTTTTTATGAAGCTTATAAAAGTGAGAGTTCCTTTGGAATTCCATATTGTGAATATTATTTTTGTCTATTTTGCAAGTCTATGGGGAAGTTGTTTAGGTGGTTATCAGCTTCCTTATTATGATAAGTTTACACATTTTGCTAGTGGTGTTGTGATATGTGAAATGATCTTTCTGCTTTATAAACATTATTTAAGACATGATCATAGAAAATCATTGATGTTTATTTTTTTGAATGCGGTGAATGCAAGTGTTGCATTGCTTTGGGAATTTTATGAATATGTTTTACTTGTTTTCTTTCAATATGATGCAATTAAACATTTTTCAACAGGTGTTCATGATACGATCACGGATATGCTAGTGGCAGTGATTGGAGGTCTTATTTTATCTATATATCTGATACATTATGATCAAAGTGAAAAAAATCATTTCTTTGTTTCACTGGAAAGAAAAATTTATAAGATGAATCATTAACCATAGGAAGTTATTTTTTAGAAAATGGCAGTGGGAACCGTGCCAGTCAAGTGATTTATGATCGCTGTTATAGTGCGATGACATCTTTAACGTCAGGTGACATTGATTTGAAACAATTATTTCAAAATGTTGATGTTTTTGTTGTTTCTGGGATTACGGTTGCTTTAAATCAGACAATTCAAGATATTGTGGTAGAAATGGTCAAATATTGCCGAGGAAATCATATTCTTGTTGTTTATGATAGTAATTATCGTGCTAAACTTTGGAGCATAGAAGCAGCTGGGCAAGCATTAAAACGTATACTACCTTATGTTGATATTTTATCAGCAGGTTATCTGGATGCCCAAAATTTATTAGGTATTTTAAGTCAAGCAGATACATTTGAACAGCGATTAGAAGATGTTTATGGACAAATGAAAGCATTGTATCCCCAATTACAATATATTGTATCTACAAAACGTGATATTTTATCAACGAGTGTTAATGAATTAACAGGTTATTTGTATCATGGAACATTACATATATCTAAGACTTATCATATTGATGATATTGTTGATCGTGTTGGTGGAGGAGATGCGTTTATTTCAGGTGTTTTATATGGTTTATTGCAACATAAAGATTTGATGTATAGTCTGGAATTTGGATGTTGTGCATCGGTTTTAAAGCATACAATATATGGTGATGTGAATCGCTTTACAATATCTGAAATTGAAGATTTTATGTCTTGTGGAACTTCAAAGATTAATAGATAGGAGGATGAAGAATGAGTTTTCCAAAAGATTTTTTATGGGGTGGTGCGATTGCTGCGAATCAGGCAGAAGGTGCTTATCTTGAAGATGGTAAAGGTTTAACAACAGTAGATATGATTCCTCATGGTGAAAAAAGAATGTATGTGAAATTAGGAGATATGTATCCTGTTGAATTTATAGAGGGAGAAAATTATCCGAGTCATGAGGCTATTGATTTTTATCATCATTATAAAGAAGATATTGCTATGTTTGCCAAGATGGGATTTAAATGTTTTAGAACATCAATTTCATGGGCAAGAATCTATCCTGATGGTGAAGGGAAAGTTAATGAAGCGGGAATCGCTTTTTATAAAAGTATGTTTGAAGAATGTCGTAAATATGGCATTGAACCTTTGGTCACACTTTGTCATTTTGATGTGCCAATGGCATTAGTCAATAAATATGGATCTTTTAGAAGTCGTCATATGATTGATTGCTTTACACAATATGCACGTACATGTTTTGAAGCGTTTGATGGTTTAGTTAAATACTGGTTGACATTTAATGAAATCAATATTTTATTACATTCTCCTTTCTCTGGAGCAGGGATTGCATTTCAACCGGGAGAAAATCGTGAACAGGTGAAATATCAGGCAGCTCATCATGAACTTGTAGCGAGTGCTTTAGCGACAAAGATTGCTCATGAAGTGAATCCAGAAAATAAAGTGGGATGTATGTTAGCAGGAGGACAATTCTATCCATATAGCTGTAATCCGGAAGATGTCTGGTTGGCTATGAACAAGGATCGAGAAAATCTTATGTTTATTGATGTTCAGGCAAGAGGCTATTATCCAAGTTATTCAAAACGTGTCTTTAAAGAAAAAGGGATTGTTTTGGATATTCAAGAAGGAGATTTAGATATTTTAAAACAATATCCTGTGGATTTTGTATCATTTAGTTATTATCAATCAAGATGTGCCAGCAGTGATTCTTCATTAACAGCAACTGATGGAAATGTTGTGAAATCTGTTAAAAATCCTTATTTAAAAACAAGTGACTGGGGATGGCAAATTGATCCTTTAGGTTTACGTATTACTTTAAATGCGTTATACGATCGTTATCAAAAACCATTATTTATTGTAGAAAATGGTTTAGGTGCTAAAGATGTCATTGAAGAAGATGGAACAATTCAAGATGATTATCGTATTGATTATTTAAGAGAACATATTAAAGCTATGAGTGATGTGATTGATGATGGTGTTGATTTAATAGGTTACACAACTTGGGGATGTATTGATCTTGTTTCAGCAAGTACAGGTGAAATGAGTAAACGTTATGGATTTATTTATGTAGATAAAGATGATGAAGGTCATGGGACATTAAAACGTATGAAAAAGAAATCTTTTGATTGGTATAAGAAAGTCATTGCGACAAATGGAGAAGATTTAGATTAAGTTATATGGAACGAGTCAACAGAAATGTTGGCTTTTTTATTTTCGTATGAAAAAGTGGTGTCTATTTTGATATATATTAAGCAGTTGGTTTTTATCATGAATTTGTGTATAATAAAATAGTGAGGTGAGGGGATATGGAAACTTTTTATAAACAGGAAGACTTAGAAGTTTTTAGAAAGTGGGTTTATTATCAAGTTGTTTCTGATCCTCGTTTGACTTTAGAAAAATATGATTCAAGAACATATAAAATATATTATAAAAAAAGAATTGCTAGATTTGTTATTTGGCCGATTGGTATTGTAGAAGAAGCTATTATTGAAGGAGAAGAACTACTTTTTTATTTACATTATCAGTTTTATAATTTCCATTATGCAACTAATCTCTTTCATCGTATGATGGATAAACTCATGGAAGATGATCAACAGAGTTATCATATTTTATTATGTTGTAGTGGTGGAATGACAACAGGGTATTTTGCTCAAAAACTGAATAAGTATTGTCAATTGAATCATTTACCATATCACATTGATGCAACAGCCATTTATGAATTAGAAAATGTATATCAAAAATATGATTTCATTTTTATTGCACCACAATTAAGATATAAGCAACATGAATTGTCCATGAAATTAAAACCTGTTCCTGTTTATAATGTGGCGCCGAGTTTATTTGCGACTTATGACTGTCAGGCAATGATTGAAGAAATTGAAAAGAATATAGAGGATGGAAAGAATGAGTGAAAAAGAAAAAATGATGGCTGGTCATTTATACCAGCCTTATGATCAGGAATTATATCATGAAAGAGAAATTTGTAAACGAATGCTTTATGAATATAATCGTTATACACCTGTGCAAAAAGAAGAAAAGGATATTCTTTTAAAGAAACTGATGAATTGTAAGGGTGAGTTATGTATTGAACCACCTTTTTATTGTCAATATGGTTATCATATTACAGTGGGACTTAATTTTTATAGTGATGTGAATTTAACAATTTTAGATCAGGGACTTGTAGAAATTGGTGATCATGTTGTTTTTGGACCACATGTACAAATCTATACTGCATCATATCCATTTCATGAAGGACAAAGAATGCAGGGATTGGAATATACACGTCCTGTAAAAATTTATGATCATGTCTGGATTGGTGGGAATGTCACTATTTTACCGGGTGTTAAAATTAATCAGGGGGCTATTATTGGAGCGGGTAGTGTTGTCACCCATGATATTCCTCCCTATGTTATAGCAACAGGTAATCCTTGTCGTGTTCTGCGTTCTATTACGAAAGAAGATTTACATAGACAATGGTAGATTACATAATTTGAAATATCTTTTTACCCATTTTTAACATTTCTTAAAAAAGGATTTGTTAAAATAGCAGGGGAAGGTGAAAGAATGGATTATCTAGGATTGATGGTTCCGGGATTGTTTTTAGCAGTATTAGGTGTATTAAATCAAATGGAAAAGAAATAAAAGTTTATATAAAGAAAAAAAGATTACAAGTTTAACCTGTAATCTTTTTTCTTGTTATTATTTTTTGAAAGGATTGTACTTATTATAAACGACTAACATCCATCTCTCCAAATAACTTCCACCTTGTTCTTCCTCACCATATCCGTATCTCTACGGACAAAAATATTATAACATTGTCTTTGTCGATAAAGCAAGAGTTTTTGTCAAAATATTAATGTTTATTGTGTAAATGTGAGAAGTTGATTAATTCAATATGGTTTTGTTGAATAAAATCTTTGAGTTCATTTGATGTCAAAAGTTCCAGTTCTTTCATACGAGGTAAGTTGTAACTTGACATATCATAGAGTCTTTGATCAAGATAAGCAGGATGACACATAAACTCTAAAGAACCAGAATGTGACTGTAAAACTTTTGTGACATATTGATAGTTAACATCTTCATTATACATCTTATCGTAAACAGGAATATAAGGATATGTATCTATAATCTGTTCACGTTGACGAATTGGAAGATCATATTCTTTGGCTAATCTTTTTGTGACTTCAATATGCCAAGGTAAGAGATGCACATGATGATGTGAGTCAATATGTGTTGGTTTATGACCTGCCATTTCAATAAATTTTTCAATCTGTGCTTTCCACTCACGATATAATTCTTCACTATCGCCATGAGGTTTTCCATCAGGGTAATCTTTTGGTCTTATAAAGTTTCCATTGACATCAGTGTAAGAATGAGCGCCATCAATAAGAGGGCGACCTACAGTTAAGACTAGATGAACGCCAACACCTAAATGCGGATAGTTCTGTGCCTGTTTTAAGGCAAAATGAGCATAAGGCATATTCATCATACAAGTTGTTGAAGTCACAATGCCTTGACTATGAGCAACCAATATTCCTATCGTATTGGCTTGTGTCATACCAAAGTCATCAGCATTAACGATTAATTGTTTTATCATAAAATGTACCTCCTGTATTATTATACTTGAAATCAAAATATCATGTCCCTTTTTTTCATATTCTTAAAATAAATCTTTGAGTATATAAGCAAGTTGCTATATAATAGAAAAGAAATCGAGGTGAACTCTCATGAATACAATTACAGGTTATACAGGATTATATGGAATTGTTGCTAATCCTATTAAACATTCTTTTTCACCGATGATGCACAATACGGCTTTTCAATATTTAGGTATTGATGATGTCTATTTAGCTTTTGAAGTCAAAAAAGAAGACTTTTCACAATTTATCACAAGTGCCAGGATATTACCTATCAAAGGTTTTAATGTATCCATGCCTTATAAAGTTGATATTTTACCTTATTTAGATGAATTAACACCTGAAGCTAAGTTATGTCATGCGGTAAATACAGTCAAAAATATCAATGGGAAGTTGATTGGTCATATCAGTGATGGTATTGGTTTTGTAAAGGCTTGTCAAGAAAAAGGATGGCATCTTTTACAACAAAAAGTTGTGATTCTAGGCGCAGGAGGAGCTTGTCGAGCGATTGTAGTGGCTTTGGCACAATATGTCAGTGAAATTATTATTTATAATCGTAGTCAAAAAGAGTGGGTTCAGGAACTGAATCAACAATTGACGTGTCCAATCACTTTGAAATCTTTAAGTGATTTAGAAAGTTTAAAAAAAGATTTACAGGAAAGTTATTTATTGATTCAAACGACGAATGTTGGTATGGCACCTGATGAGGATGAATGTTTAATAAAAGATGATACTTATTTACCTGAACATTTAAAAGTGGCTGATATTATCTATCATCCACAACAAACAAAATTATTAAAAATGGCTCAAAAACGAGGTCTTGATTTTATGAATGGAGAAGGAATGATTCTTTATCAAGGGGCTGAGTCTTTTAAATTTTGGACAAATCAAGAAATGCCTATAGAACAAGTGAAAAAAAGTTTAAAAATGGAGTGATGAAAATGAAAGAAATTATTGTAGCTTCTACAAATGAAGGAAAAATAAAAGAAATAGAAGCAATGCTCAATGAAATTGGTATTGAAGTCAAGTCATTAAAAGATGTTTTTCATGAAGATATTGAAATTGAAGAAAATGGAAAAACATTTCAAGAAAATGCTTTGATTAAAGCACAGACAATTTGTGATCGTATCCATAAGCCTGTCTTAGCTGATGATTCAGGATTAGAAGTGGATGCCTTAAATGGGGCACCGGGTATTTATTCAGCACGTTTTATGGGACATGATACAAGTTATGATGTGAAAAATCAATATATTATTGATGCAGTCAAAGGTAAAGAAAGAGGAGCACGATTTGTCTGTGCAATGGCTTTATGTATTCCTGATAGAGAACCTATTCTTATTGAAGAATATTTCAATGGAGAAATCTATGACCATATCGCTGGTGAAAACGGTTTTGGCTATGATCCCATTTTTTATGTACCAGAATTACATAAAACATCAGCTGAGTTATCCATGGAAGAAAAGAATCAATATTCACATCGTGCCAAAGCATTAAAAAAATTATATGATATTTTAAAGAATGAGGGGAATGCATAATGAATCATATTGTCTTAGTTCATCCGGCTATTCCACAAAATACAGGGAATATTATGCGTACCTGTGTAGCGACACATTCTAAGCTTCATTTGATTAAACCCTTAGGTTTTTCTTTAGATGATAAGCATATGAAAAGAGCTGGATTAGATTATATTAAAGATTTAGAAATGGAAATTTATGAAAACTGGGAAGATTTTGTCAGCAAGAATCAAGGAGATTATCATTTCTTTACACGTTATTCAAAACTTTGTTATAGTGATCAAAGTTATGTTTCTGATAATGATCAATATATTATCTTTGGACATGAACATGATGGTATTCCCCATGATATTTTAAAGAAGTATCTTGATCAATGTGTACGTATACCAATGGATTCAGGTGCCAGAAGTTTAAATTTATCAAATTGTGTTGCGATTGGTATTTATGAAGTTTTACGTCAACAAAATTATCCGGGTTTATCAAAAGTCGAGGTACAAAAAGGTGCAGATTTTATCTATAAAGAATAGAAAAAGTGATATTTTTTTAGCTTTATTATTGACAGTTTTTATTATCAGTCTTGCGGTGGTTATAACGGTTTTTTTTAAGCCTTTGTATTATTTTGATATTGATTATTTGCATATCAGTGAAACAACGGGTTTATCTGTTGATGTCATTCGTCATAATTATGATGTTTTGATTCAATATCAGAGTCTTTTTTATCAAGGTACTTTAAATCTTCCAGACTTTGTGATGTCTAATAGTGGACGTATTCATTTTGAAGAAGTCAAAAGAATTTTTGAAATCATTCAAATCACATGTTTTGTGAGTGGTTTATGGTCTTTGATTATGGTTTATCGTCGTTTGAAACAAAAAGAATATCGTTTTTTAAGATTAACATCTTTATTCGCGATAGGTATTCCAACAGTCATTGGTTTTTTAGCAGCTATTGATTTTAATAAAGCTTTTGTGATTTTCCATCAAATTGTCTTTAGAAATGATTATTGGATTTTTAATGAAGCCACTGATCCTGTTATTACTATTTTACCAGAAGCCTTCTTTATGCATTGTTTTATGATGATTGTTGGTATTGTTATGGCTATAAGTGCAGGATTGTATGCTTATTATTGTATACAAAAGAAAAGAATTTTACAGAATACATAAAAACCTGTGGTTTTTATATCACAGGTTTATAAAATATGACGTTTTTCTAATTCAGTTCTTAAATCAGCCTGATAAGGAAGATAAAGACCATGAATATGCAATTCTTCAGCCATTTTTATATTGGAAAGCATATCATCAATGAAAAGTGATTCTTCAGCTTGTAAATGATATCTTTGTAAAAGCAGCTGATAAATCTTTTGGTCAGGTTTAACAAGTTGTTCGTTGGCAGAAATGATGCCTCCTTCAAATAATTGAAAGAAGTCGTATCTTTGAAACATTGTTTGAATGGCTTCTTTATGAAAGTTAGATAAAAGATATAAATGATAACCTTTTTCTTTTAATTCTTTTACAATTTCTACATTTTTTTCTAAAGGTGTCATCATATGAGTCCAATTTTCCATCACAAAGATAATTTCATCATGATAATGAGGATGTTTTAAAGTTAATGATTCAATAGCATCTTGAATCATCATTGTACCCATATCTAATTCTATCCATTCATCACTAGAAAAGATAATCATCATCAAATCCCCCATTACAGAGGCATTGAAATGTTTTTGTAAATACTTTTCGGGTTGAAAATCTAAGAGGACATTGCCTATATCAAAAATAATATTTTTCATAAATTATTCTCCGTTCATATCAAATTCACATAATTAAACCATCATGTTCTTATATATTCTAGCATAGGAGGTTGCATAGATGAAAGCATTTTTAGAAAAATATCAAAGCTTAAAATATCTGATATATTTTTTTATTGCTTATATGATTGGCTTTATGATTTTAGAAAATCAAGATTTTTCACATATGATTATTACAGATACATGGATAGATCAATATATTCCCTTTAATGAATATTTTGTTATTCCATATGTTTTATGGTTTGTATTTATGGTATTAGGTTTTGCTTATTTTGTCTTTATTGATCAATCTGGAGTCAAAAGAACCTACTTTTATTTGTTTCTAGGAATGAGTTCGTCTTTGCTTATTTATGCATTGATACCAACTGGACAAAATTTAAGAGTTCAGCTTTATAATGATAATATCTTTCAGTGTTTGGTGAGTTTTATTTATTCTGTTGATTCATCTACAAATGTCTGTCCAAGTATTCATGTTTATAATAGTGTCATGATGTGTGTATCTTTATTAAAAAGTCGCAAAATTAAACAACATACATGGTTATGTTTTTTGATTATTGTTTTAGCAATACTGATTTGTATGTCTACGGTTATGATTAAGCAACATGCCTTTATGGATATTGTATGGGCATTAGTTTTAGCAATTGTGATTTATAGTATAGGGAAATGGAAATTTGATTATTAAGCAATCTATTATTATGGATTGCTTTTTTTGTTGGTTATCGTATTATGAAAATAAATATAATGTATATATTATGTTTGTGAATTCTATAATAATTGTATACATTTAAATATAGATTTTAAAGTATTTTGTGTAAAAAACAAAAAAATATTACTTATTTGTTTTTTAGACAAAAAAGTTATTGACATTTTTATGTATAGAGTATATACTACCTTCATACAGGAAAACCTGTAATTCTAAAAAGGGGGAGAGAAAATGAAGAAGTTAAAAGCTTTAATTGTGATGTGTCTAGCAGCTGCAATGCTTGTTGGTTGCGGTAGTGGAACTGCTGCCACGGATACTTACGTTTTTTCAAGTGAACTAGATATTAAAAATCTAGATTCTTCAGATGCAGATGATGGTATGTCGTTCAATGCCATGCATGCTTGTATTGATGGTTTGATGGGGTTGGATGAAGATGGAAATATTACTGGTGCTATTGCAGAAAGTTATGATGTGAGCGATGATCAGAAAACTTATACTTTCCATTTAAGAGAAAATGCTAACTGGGCAAATGGGGATCCGGTTACAGCAGATGATTTCATTTATGCTTGGCAAAGAATTTTAAAAAATAATGGAAACTATGCTTATATGTTAGGTAGTGATGCAGCCTCTATCAAAGGTGTAGATGAAATTTTAGCAAAAATGGATAGTCAACAGGAATTAACTGATGCTGATTTTGAAAATATGGGTGTATCTCATCCTGATGGAGATAATAAAACACTTGTTGTTGAATTAACAAAACCTGTTTCATATTTTGATGAATTAATGACTTTCCCATGTTATTATCCAATTAATCAAAAATTCTGTGAAGAAAAAGGTGACCAATATGCAAAAAGTGCAACTAACGTTTTATCTAATGGTGCCTTTATCATGACAGATTGGCAACCTAATAAACAGGCAACTTTTGAAAAAAATGAAGATTACTGGAATGCTGATGCAGTGAAAATTCAAAATTTGGTTATGAATTTAGTTCAGGATCCACAAACTGCTGCAACAAGTTTTGGTAGCGGTGAAACTGATTTTGCACCAATCAATTCTGAATTGGTTGATAAATATAAGAATGATGATTCTTATGTTTCATTTAATGAAGGTTATTTATTCTATCTTGAAATTAATGAAAAGAATACTGATTTAGCTAATAATAAAATTAGACAAGCTATTTCAATGGCTATAGATAGAGATGATTTGGCAAACAATATTTTAAAAGATGGTTCTAAAGCAGCAGCAGGATTTGTACCTAGAGAGTTATCAGTAAGTCCTTCTGGAAGTGATTTTAGAGATGATGCAGGTAATTACGATGTGACAACATATGATTTAGAAAAAGCACAACAATTATTTGCTGAAGGATTAAAAGAAATTGGTAAAGATTCAATTACTGTAAGATTGACTTATGGTACTGATGAATCACCAATGGATCAAATGGCTGAGTATTTACAAAACGCTCTTACAAAATTGGATGGATTCAACGTTGAAATGGTTGCAACAACAAAACAAGATAGAATCTATAACAAAATGAAAAATGGAGATTTTGATATTGCATGTACTCGTTGGGGACCAGATTATGGTGATCCTACAACATATTTAAACTTATTGTTAGATGGAAATGCTAATAACTATGGTAAATATTATAGTAAAGAATATGAAGAAATTATGGCAAAAGTATCAACTGAATCTGATACTACTAAACGTTGGCAATATATGATTGATGCTGAAAAGATTATTATGAAAGATTTACCAAATATTCCAGTCTTTGAAAAAGGAACTTCAGCATTAGAAAATCAAAAAGTTTCTGGTTTAGTTCATAGACCAGTTGGTGTACCTTATACATTCACATATGTAGAAAAGGCAGAATAAAACAATTAAAGTCATGAAAGCTGATAAACACAATATGGTTTTCTATATTGTGTTTATCTTTTAAAAGGAGGGATTTGATGAGTAAATCAACATTAAAATATATTGGCAAGAGATTGCTCATATCAGTAGTCACGCTATTTGTCATACTTGTTGTCTTATTTTTAATTGTTAAATTATTGCCTGGGTCACCGATTAATAATGAAAGATTGTCTGAAGCACAAAGGGCAGCTATTGAAGCAAGGTATGGGTTGGATCAACCTATATTAACGCAATTTGTGAATTATGTAAAAAATATGCTGACAGGGGATTTTGGTGTTTCTTACAATATGTATAAAGATATGCCTGTATCTTCACTTGTGGGTTCAGCGGCAAAAATTTCGTTCTTGTATGGATTAAGTGCTGTTGTGATTGGGGGAATATTAGGAACATTATTAGGTGTATTTGCGGCCCTTCATAAAAATACAATTTGGGATACTTTGGCTACAGTTATTTCAGTTATTGGTGTATCTGTTCCATCATTTGTATTTGCAATGATGATATTAATACTATTTGCATCAAAATTGCATATTTTTCCAACGCAATATAGTTCTATGAATCCAATTGGGTCATCTATTATGCCAGTTATGGCATTATCTGTGGGAGTCATTGCAAATGTTGCACGTTTTACAAGAACAGAAATGGTTTCTGTTATAAATAGTGAATATATGACTCTTGCTGAGGCAAAGGGTTTAGATAGTAAAACACTTATTTTTAAGCATGCATTAAGAAATGCTTTGATACCGGTTGTCACTATTTTAGGACCTATTTTAGTTAATTTAATGACCGGAACAATGGTTGTAGAAAAAATATGCGGAGTTCCTGGTTTAGGAAAATTATTGATCAATAGTATTTTGTCTAATGATGTTAATATTATTCTCGCTTGTTCATTTTTATATGCAGCCATGTATATTGTGATGATGTTGATTATTGATGTTTCATATGGAATCATTGATCCAAGAATTCGTTTAGGGAAGGAGGATTCATGATGGATACAAAATTAAAAGATATTGAATTTCTACCTGATGACTTTGAGTTTGTTGGGGATAAACAGGATATTTCTATGGATGTTGTAGCTCCTGCAAAACCTGCATGGCAAGAAGCTATTGAAATTTTTGCACAAAATAAAGGGGCTGTTATAGGACTAATTATGATTATTATAATTGTGTTATTGGCAATTTTTGCACCAATGTTATCATCATGGAAATTTGATGATTTAAATACTTCTTTACAAAGTATTTCTCCCAATTTAGAACATTGGTTTGGAACGGATACTTTAGGAAGAGATTTATGGGTACGTCTATGGACAGGGGCACGTATTTCATTGTTCATTGCGGTATGCGCAGTTTTTATTGATGTTATTGTAGGAACGACATATGGATTGATTTCTGGATATTTTGGTGGCATGGTTGATTCTGTTATGCAAAGAATTCAAGAAATTATTAACTCTATTCCAACATTAGTTGTTTTAACATTATTACTTATGGTTATGAAATCAAGTTTAACGACAATTGTCTTTGCTTTGTCATTAACAGAATGGATTGGTATGAGTCGTATTGTCAGAGCTCAGGTATTAAAAGTGAAAGAGGAAGAATTTGTTTTGGCTTCACGTACTTTAGGAGCAAAAAGTTTCTTTATTATCTTTAAAGAAATATTACCTAATATTTATAGTCAGATGATTATTATGATTATGATGTCTATTCCCAATGCTATTTTCTATGAAGCTTATTTATCATTTGTTGGTTTAGGTTTACCTGCACCGAATGCATCACTAGGAACATTAATTAACGATGGATTTGAAAGCTTTCTTGTTTATCCATATATGATGTTAATACCTGCAGTTGTGTTATCTGTATTAATGTTAAGTTTCAATTTGTTTGGTGATGGATTAAGAGATGCTTTAGATCCAACGATGAAGGAGATGTAGTCTATGGAAAGAGAAAGAATATTGAAAATTAGAGACTTGACTATATCTTTTAAAACGGGAAATGGTAAAGTCAATGCGATTAGAGGGGTAAATTTTGATTTATATAAAGGTGAAACTGTTGCTATTGTTGGTGAATCTGGTTCGGGGAAATCTGTTACAACAAAAGCAATTATGGGGATTTTAGCTAATAATGGAAGCATTGATTCAGGATCTATTGAATATACTTGGCATGATGAAAATACTGGGGAAGCCATTACAAAAGATATTGTACAGTTAAGTAAAAAAGAAATGCAAAAAGAAATTCGTGGTCGTAAGATAGCAATGGTTTTCCAAGATCCAATGACTTCTTTGAATCCAACAATGACGATTGGAAAACAAATCATGGAACCAATGATGTTTCATTATGGAAAATCAAAAGAAGAGGCTTATCAAAAATCGGTAGAACTCCTTAAAGAAGTTGGAATTGCAGATGCTGAAAAAAGAATGAAAAACTATCCCCATCAATTATCTGGTGGGATGCGTCAAAGAATTGTCATTGCTATAGCGTTGTCATGTGATCCTTATGTATTGATTTGCGATGAACCAACAACAGCATTGGATGTGACGATTCAAGCTAAAATCTTGGAGTTGATTCAAGAAATTCAAAAGAAAAAAGATTTATCTGTTATTTATATTACCCATGATTTGGGTGTAGTTGCAAAAGTTGCTGACTTTGTGAATGTTATGTATGCAGGTAAAATTGTAGAAACAGGAACAATCAATGAAATTTTCTATGATCCTAAACATCCTTATACTTGGGGTTTATTATCATCTATGCCAGATTTAGATACAAATGATGATGAATTATATACTATACCAGGTACTCCACCTAATTTAACACAGGAAATTAAAGGAGATGCTTTTGCCCCAAGAAATCAATATGCTTTAAATATTGATTTAAGAATAGATCCTCCTATGTTTGACGTACCAGGTTCAAATACACATAAAGTAGCAAGTTGGTTAATGCATGAAAAAGCACCTAAAGTAGAAATGCCAGAATCTTTAAAGAAACGTATCGAGAAAATGAAAAAGGAGGGGTTAATAAATGATTAATCAAGAACCAATCCTTGTTGTAAAAGATTTAAAACAACATTTTAAAATCAATCGTAATTTTACCGTAAAAGCAGTTGATGGAATTTCTTTTGAAATTAATCCGGGAGAAACTTATGGACTTGTTGGAGAATCAGGTTCTGGAAAATCAACAACAGGGAGAAGTATTATCCGTTTATATAAACCAACTTCTGGAAGTATTGTTTTTAATGGAAAAGATATTTCAGGAAAAATGGATAAAGAAACATTATCTGATTTAAGAACAAATATGCAAATGATATTTCAAGATCCTATGGCATGTTTAAATCCACGTAGAAAAGTTTTAGATATAATAGCTGAAGGATTAGATATTCATCACGCATACCAGACAACGGAAGAAAGAAACGAAAAAGTTTATCAGATTTTAGAACTTGTTGGTTTGTCAAGAGAACATGCATCTCGATATCCTCATCAATTTTCTGGTGGACAAAGACAGCGTATTGGAATTGCTAGAGCATTAATTATGAATCCAAGTTTGATTATTGCTGATGAAGCAATTTCAGCTTTAGATGTATCTATTCAAGCACAAGTTGTTAATTTGATGAAGAAGATACAAAAACAGACAAACATTGCTTATTTGTTTATTGCACATGATTTGTCTATGGTTAAGTATATTAGCAATCGAATTGGTGTTCTTCATTTGGGGCATCTTGTGGAAACAGGAACCTCTGAAGAAATCTTTAATCATCCATTGCATCCGTATACAAAATCACTGTTATCAGCAATCCCTCATCCAAATCCAGACGTTGAAAAAAATAGAGTTTCATTGACATATAATTATGAAGAAAGTGGACTTAACTATGAAGCTGGTAAA
>NZ_NFLJ01000037.1 GCF_002160865.1 Massiliimicrobium timonense | reverse complement strand
GGACTTAGAGGTCCTCCTTGTGGCATTCCTATGGTACTAGCTTTTACAAGACCATTTTCCATGATTCCTGCCTGCAGGAATTTGCGAATCAAATGCAGTGTTGTCGAGTCATTCACATGTTCTCTAAGTATTGAAATTAATTTATCGTGATTGACTGTATCAAAGTATGCTTCTATATCTAAATCAATGACCCATTCGTATCCTTCATTCAGGTAGTCCAGTGTTCGCATGATGGCATCATGGGCACTTCTATTTGGTCGAAAGCCAAAACTATTCTCACTAAACTTACTATCATAAATTTCTGATAATACTTGTGCTATCGCCTGTTGGATGACTCTATCTACTACTGTTGGAATTCCTAAAGGTCTTTTCTTACCATTTGATTTAGGAATATAGACTCTTCTTACAGGTTGAGGTTTATATTTCTTTTCCAGTATCTGTTTCTTTATCTGTTCCTTATGGGTCTTGAAATACGCGTCAATTTCATTCACTGTCATCTTATCAATGCCAGGTACACCTTTATTACTCTTGACTCTTCTGATTGCCTCTTCGAGATTTTCATCTCTTAAAATCACTTCGATTAATTTCATGTTGTTGCTTCTCCTTCCTTTTGTAGATATATCTGGAACCATTCCCTCTACCTTCATTCCCATAGGATTACGATTCCCACTTATGGAACTATCCTTGATTCCGAACTGTCCAGACATTGCGCATGGTGAGTTGCACCATATAAACATTAGGTCCTTTGGTATAGATGTCCTTACCTACTACGACCTCAGCTGACTTCTTGTGGCAGACCTTTTTCGACCGATGTTACCATCACTGATTTTAAAGATATTGGAATTCATCGTCCACAAGACCTCCCGGGGTAATTCACGAATCCTATTTCTTTCACAACGTCCTGATTTACTGTCTTGGTTTTACGTTTACCTTTTGGACTTCAGTTTGTTAGGCAACTTCATCCACCATTTAGCCTTATATCAGGTTTCTGTTCGTACGCTCGAAAGAATCGCTACTCCACTTCCTCCATCCTCAACATCACTGTTAACGACTTGTGGTTCACTACACTTGGCGGTAAATACCTGTGGTTGGCTTATCTCCAACTGAATTCGTGCCATGCCCGGCACACCTTAAAAACACACCTTATGGAATGATTCCAATAAGGTGTGTCATCTTATAATCCTTGTTCAGTTAATTCTCTTGCGATATCATCTTTAATCGTGATACCTTCTGCTTCAAGCTCGGCAATCTTATCAGCAAATTGTGGTAAATATTTTTTATGGGCAATCAATAATTCATCCATAATACGTTTCCCTGTTGTTCCAGACATCACTTGTGGATTTAAAGTGAAAGCTTGAAGCAATAAATTATAATCACCAGTCACGGCAGCTTCTTCTACACAAAGTTCCATATTTTTCATACATTGCAACCATCCTCTTTGAGCAGGATGTAATGGTCCAAAGGCAATCGCTCTTGCTCCTGTGGCTCCAATAAATGAAGACACTTCTACTGTACAATCAGCTGGTAAATCTGGCACTGCTCCATTATTTCTTGTAGATACAACAATATGTGTGTTTTTATTCGCATAGATAGAAGCAATTGTTTCACAGGCAGCATCACTATAATGTGTTCCACCACGTTTTGTTAATTGTTCTGGTTTATAATTTAAATTTGGATCTTTATATAATTCAAATAACTCTGCTTCTGTTTTCTTAACTTGTTGACCTCTTGTTCCAACATTGACATCATGATATTCTTCTAAAGAATGTTTCAACATTTCTTCTTGACGATAATAATATCTATGATATCCACATGGAATCATTTGCATTTGATCTAATTGTTCTTTAAAGAACTTCACATTAAAGATATTCTTTGGTGTTCCATCATCAACATCTGGATCATAGATGGCATCAATAATTTTTTGTGTAATATCATTTCCTGTTGCATTATCAAAGACTTTATGCCAATGGAAATGATTCAATCCAGCAAACTTATATGTTAATTCATCCAATGTTTTATGAATCATTTGTGGTTCTTTCATCATTGCTCCTACAGGAACATTACATAAACCAATCACTTTATCCCATTTTCCATATCTCATGACAGCTTCAGTAACCATTCCACTTGGATTTGTAAAGTTAATTAACCATGCATCTGGACATAATTCTTTCATATCTTCTACAATATCTAAAATCACTGGAATTGTTCTTAAAGCTTTAAACATACCACCAGCCCCATTGGTTTCTTGTCCTAACATTCCATATGATAAAGGAATTCTTTCATCTTTAATACGGGCATTTAATAATCCAACTCTAAATTGAGTTGTCACAAAATCAGCATCTTTTAATGCTTCTCTACGGTTTAAAGTTAGATGCACCTTGACATCATAAGGTGAAGCATCCCACATACGTTGAGCCATTGCTCCAACAATTTCAAGTTTTTCTTTTCCATCTTCAATATCAACTAACCAAATTTCTCTAATAGGAAGTTCATCATATCTTTTAATGAATCCTTCCATTAATTCTGGTGTATAGCTACTTCCTCCACCAATTGTAACAATTTTTACAGGTTTCTTTTCCATGTTTTTCTCCTTTATTAATATCTTTTATAATCTTCTGGATTTAATAATGATGCAGCATCCTTATCAGCAATAATCGTAAAGTTTGGATGTAATTTTAAAATTGTTGATGGTAATTCATCAGTAATTGGTGAATCTAAAACTTGTTTTAAGATTTCGGCCTTTTCTTTACCATTAACAATCATCACAAGATGTTTAACACGCATTAAACTCTTTGGTCCCATTGTATAAACATAAGGGATATTGTCACGAGGTCGATATGTTTCATTGACTGCAACTTGATCGTCACGTAAAATCTTATAAGTATAACTATCCATTGGTGTACAGCGAGGACAATTACTACAGAAATGCCCATCCCATCCTAAACCAATGACCATCACATCTAAACCTCCACCATTTCTAATTTCTTCATCATATGTATCCCAGTTATCTTCTGTTACACAATGAATTTGAGAATCAGGAATATTGGCAGGTGTATAAAATAATTCATGCATTTCTTCCCAGATGGGACCATGTTCTTGTCCTATATAAGGGCCATCATCAAAAATATAATATTGAATATCTTTGAATTTTTCCTGATCTTTAACATAAGGAATCATCATTTCATACATTTTTCTTGGTGAACGTCCAGAAGTCAATGAAATATTGACACGTTTATCTTGCATCATAGCACCTAAGACAATATGCATACAGCTTTCGCTCATTTTTTCTTCATTTTCTTCAATAATTAATTTCATATTCTTTACCCTTTCTATTTAAAATATATGAATGAATTGATTAATCATACAAATAATATAAACAATACCAACTATTAACCATACTATTTTTTGTTGATATAAAAATTCATTATTTTCATCAAATAATCGATATAGCCCATAAGGTGTGAAAAGGAAAATCCATAAATATGTCCACATTTTCTTTTTTGTAAAACCATTGAATTTTTCTTCTTCAATAGAACGTCGATTCATTCTTTTACGAATTTGAATAATATTTTTCTGTGTTTCTGTTAATTCTACTTTACTCATGTCTTTTCCTTTTCCTTTCATTTTTATTTTTAAGCTTGATTTTCTTCCATTTGTGCCTGTTTATTAGAAATCAGAACAAATGGAGTATAAATAACAACTGATAAAGCCACACAAATAATTTGTGTAATTGCTGTACCAATATGTCCACCGGTTGCTAAAAATCCCATAATACCTACTGGTGTTGTCCAAGGGACTTGGAATGAAATCACTTGTGCAAATCCAATCACTGTCATCCAATAAGCAAATGTTGCTGAAATCACTGGAGCAAACATAAATGGAATAGCTAAAATTGGGTTTAAGACAATTGGTAAACCAAATGTCATTGTTTCATTGATATTGAAGATTGCAGGAGCAATTGATAATTTTGCAATTGTACGATAATCATCTCGTTTAGAGAATAACAAGATAGCAATCAATAAACCACCAGTAATCCCGGCACCTGTAATAATTGTAAAACAACTAATAAATCCAGTATTTAAAATATTTGTAGGTTCAATTCCTTTTAAAACGGCATCTGTATTTTCAGTTAAAGCTAATAACATTGGTGCTGAATAAATAGCTCCTAAAGTCTGTGTTCCATGAATACCAACAACCCATAGTAATGTAGATACCCAGAACAATAACAAATAACCTGGCAAACCTGTTAAAACACCTGTAAGTGGTGCTTGAATCCATTTTGCAATAGCATCATAGAATGAATATCCAAATACTTCATTAAATAATAATCCAATACCTGAAATAATAAAGATAGTCACAACACCCGGAATCAATACATTAAATGCATTAGCAACATTACTTGGTACCGTTTCTGGTAAAGAAATCTTCATCTTTCCACCTTTAACTAGTCTAATATATATTTCTCCAGAAAGGATACTTGAAATCATTGCCATAAATAATCCTTGTGCATTTGTATACTGTACTGCCAATACATCAGCAACATCAAAAGAAATTCCTTGATCATTTGTCACAACCATTGTTGTGGCACATAATGTAATATAACAAGATAATGCTACCAATGGTAAAGTCATATCTTGTTGCATTCCATATTGTTTTCCTAGTTCAATCGCAATTAAGACAACTAAACCAATTGTTAAGAAGTTTAATGTTGCATAATATGCAGCATCAAACATTGGATTTAAGTTTTCTAACCAGCTAAATATCTCAAAGTTAGCTAAACTAATCCCCTGTTCATTTGGTGTACAAATAACACTTGTAAATAAAACACTAAATGCTCCACAAATCGTAATTGGCAATAACGCTGTAAAAGCATTTCTAATCGCTGACATATAACGATTTGTCTGCAATTTTTCTGCTACTTTTAAAATAGCTTCCATTAATTTGTCTGTCATATTATTTTCCTCCTCTTCCTTTTGAGCCTATTGTATTGATTTTTGATACCGCTTTCAATATTATGGAAATTCATTGGAACTTTCTTTCAATCTTTTTTGCTTTTTGATGATTTTCTTAAAACTTTCTGACTTTTTTATTTTATTTTATGAAAAACAAAATGAAATGTTCAGTATCATTAAAACATTTTTTTCTTTAGAAAAAAGATTGTTGTTTCTATAAATTTCTATATAATATGTTTAGGAGGCGATAAGACATGAATACACCTCATATACTCGTTGTAGATGATGAAAAAGAAATTACTGATTTAATTGAAATTTATTTAACACAAGAGGGATATCAAGTGGAAAAAAGATATAATGCTTTCACTTTGATGAATGATATTTTAGAGTATCATATTGATCTTGTTATTTTGGATATTATGATGCCTGAAATTGACGGAATACATGCTTTAAAAATGATTCGTGAAAAATATAATGTGCCTGTTATTATTGTTTCAGCCAAAACTGCTGATACTGATAAAATTGAAGGACTATTGACAGGTGCCGATGATTATGTCAGTAAACCATTTAATGCTATGGAACTGGTTGCCAGAGTCAAATCACAGCTTCGTCGCTATCAAGTTTTTAATAAGCCTATCAATCATTCTTCACATTTGATTGAAGCAACAGATTTAATTATTGATACACAAAAGAAATTAGTAACACTGGATGGAAAACCTTTAGCTCTTACAAGAATTGAATATGAAATTCTTGTCTTGTTGGCTAGTCAACCGGGAACAGTCTTTTCTATTGAAGATATTTTTGAAAAAATCTGGCATATGAAATCAAATAATTCTAATAATACAATTATGGTCCATATTAGAAAACTAAGAGAAAAAATAGAAAGGCAACCAAGAAATCCTCAACATATTAAAACAGTTTGGGGCGTAGGTTATAAATTCGAACTATGATTCAAAAGATTCAACGATTACTTATCAGTAGTTTTCGATGGCGTTTATTTATCAATATTATTGTTGCTTATTTTATTGCTTTTCTATGTGATCTGGCATTAATGATTATCCTACAACATACCAATATATTTCATTTATCTTATGAATGGTTATACATTCTGGCTTTCTTTATTTCATTACTTATCTTTTTAGTGACCTTTTCAGATTTAATGAATATCACACTTAAATACATTGATGTTTTAAGTGGAACAATTCAAAGAGTCACAGCTGGTGATTATGAAGTTGAAGCACCAATTAAATATGATGATGAACTTGGTTTACTAGCGGCTAATATCAATGCCTTAGCTAAGACTTTAAGTGATAAAGAAAAAGAAAGTGAAATTCTTAAAGAAAATGAACGTATGGCTTATGATGCTGAAAGAAATGCTGAAAAACAAAAAAATGATTTAATTACAAATGTTGCTCATGATTTAAGAACACCACTGACAACCATTGTCGGTTATCTGGAACTGATTAAAAATAATCAGCAACTGACAAAAGAAGAAATTCAAAAATATTCTAGTGTGGCTTATGAAAAATCCAAAAGATTACAAAGTATGATGGATGATTTATTTGAATTTACTAGCCTAGATCAAGCGAATGTGAAAGTTCATATGACAACAATCAATATTAGTGAGCTGGTTTTACAGATTGTTGATGAATTTTATCCTACTTTTCAAGAATATCATATCATTCCAGAAGTCAAGACAAGTCAAAATAACCTTTTTATTAAAGGTGATGGACAATTAATTGCAAGAGTCTTTGATAATTTATTATCTAATGCTGTAAAATATGGTAAGGATGGTAAAAAGATTAAAATTGAAGTTTTGAATGATGATGAAACAGTAACTATTAAGATTATGAATTATGGCAATCCTATTGATAGTGCTGATTTACCATATATTTTTGATAAATTTTATCGTAGTGATGCCTCACGTTCTTCATCAACGGGTGGAACAGGTCTAGGTTTAGCGATTGCTAAAAATATTATTCAAATTCATAATGGAGAAATCTTAGCTACGAGTCACCAGGATAAAACAACATTTATTGTGATTTTACATAGATTACATACAAATGAATAAATATTTTTTCTTATCGAATAAAGATTGCAATTTATTGAATGAAAAGGTACAATGACTTCAAAGTGGGGGATTAAAAATGAAAGCATATCAAGACATGAATCAAGAAGAATTAAAAACTTTACATCAAGAATTATTAAAACAATATCAAGCAATGAAAGATTTACATTTACAATTAAACATGGCACGTGGAAAACCTGACTTTTCACAAATTCAACTTTCTATGCCCATGTTAGATACTATTAATAGTCATTATGATTTTTCAAATCAAAAAGATTATTGTAATTATGGTATTTTGGATGGTATCAATGAAGCAAAACAGTTTTTTGCAAATATGTTAATGACGACATCTGAACATATTATTGTCTATGGAAATTCCAGTTTAACAATTATGTTTGATCAGATCAGTCGTGGTTATACTCATGGTTATTTAGGAAATACCCCTTGGTGTCGTTTAGACAAGATTAAATTTTTATGTCCTGTTCCTGGCTATGATCGTCATTTTGCGATTACAGAACATTTTGGTTTTGAAATGATTCCCATTCCAATGGATGAAAATGGACCAGATATGGACTTAGTAGAAAAATATGTTCAAGAAGATGAAACAGTGAAAGGAATCTGGTGTGTTCCTCAATATTCCAATCCTTCTGGTATTACATATTCAGATAAAGTCGTTGATCGATTTGCTCATTTAAAACCAGCTGCGAAAGATTTTCGTATTTTTTGGGATAATGCTTATGTTGTTCATCATTTATATGCAGATAAGCAAAGTCATGTTAAAGATATTTTAAAGGCTTGTGAAGATGCTGGAAATCCAGATATGGTCTTTGAATTCTGCTCAACATCTAAAGTAACTTTTCCAGGTGCTGGTGTAGCTGCTATGGCTACTTCACTCAACAACAAAAAAGATAGTTTAAAACATATGAGTATTCAGTCAATTGGACATGATAAATTGAATCAGTTAAGACATGCTCAATATTTTCA
Source organism: Massiliimicrobium timonense (assembly GCF_002160865.1). Lineage (GTDB taxonomy): Bacteria > Bacillota_I > Bacilli_A > Erysipelotrichales > Coprobacillaceae > Allocoprobacillus. The sequence continues at coordinate 22,283 of NZ_NFLJ01000037.1, read as the reverse complement.
TAATGTTGAAAGTTTAACACAACATATGGAAAAACAGGCAGATGTTTTAAAACCTAAGTTCGAAATGGTTATTGATATTTTTAATAGAGAGTTAGCTGATTTAAAAATAGGGAAATGGACAAAACCATTAGGTGGTTATTTTATCACTTTTGAAGCTCTAGAAGATTGTGCTAAAAATATTGTACAAAAATGTAAAGAAGCAGGTGTGATTTTAACAAATGCTGGAGCGACTTTCCCTTATGGTCATGATCCCCATGATTCCATTATCAGAATTGCTCCTTCATATCCACCTTTAGATGAATTAAAACAGGCAACAGAACTCTTTGTCTTATGTGTAAAACTTGTAAGTATTGAAAAATTATTAGAAAACTAAGATGAATCCAATGGTTCATCTTTTTTCCTTTTATAAGTGAAATATGAAAAAAATTAAATTTTCGCTTAAAAAATATTGACTATACTCCAAAAAATTGATATATTAAATAAGCACTGTTGGGATATAGCCAAGCGGTAAGGCAACAGACTTTGACTCTGTCATTGCGCTGGTTCGAATCCAGCTATCCCAGCCATGTTGGAGGTTTAGCTCAGTTGGGAGAGCATCTGCCTTACAAGCAGAGGGTCAGCGGTTCGAGCCCGTTAACCTCCACCATTTATTTGCCGGCTTAGCTCAATTGGTAGAGCAACTGACTTGTAATCAGTAGGTTGAGGGTTCAAGTCCTTTAGCCGGCACCATATACGGGGAGGTAGCGAAGTGGCTAAACGCGGCTGACTGTAACTCAGTTCCTTTCGGTTCGGTGGTTCGAATCCGCCCCTCCCCACCATTCTTTTGACCCGCTAGCTCAGTAGGTAGAGCATCTGACTTTTAATCAGAGGGTCAGGCGTTCGAGTCGCCTGCGGGTCACCATTCATAAACATATATGCCCAGGTGGCGAAATTGGTAGACGCACAGGACTTAAAATCCTGCGGACCTTAAAATCCGTGCCGGTTCGACTCCGGCCCTGGGCACCATTCTTTTGCGGGTGTAGTTCAATGGTAGAACTTCAGCCTTCCAAGCTGACTACGTGGGTTCGATTCCCATCACCCGCTCCATACGCTTGAATAGCTCAGTTGGTAGAGCAATCGGCTGTTAACCGATCGGTCGTAGGTTCGAGTCCTACTTCAAGCGCCATTTTTATGGCCTGTTGGAGAAACGGTTAACTCACATGCCTTTCACGCATGCATTCACGGGTTCGAATCCCGTACAGGTCACCATATGAAAACAAAGCGATCGTCAGATCGTTTTTTTATTTATATAAGCAGATGATTTGTGATATAGTCTATTCATGTTATAATATGTATCAAGAAAAGGAGCCGATAAAATATGATACTTGACGAACTCAAACAATATAAACCTTATTCCATTTCCCCTGGTTATCATAGCGAGCATATTCTTTATGGAGAAAAACTGACACTGGACTATATTGATGGAACTACCTATACTTATGAATACGAAACTGCTAAAGCCATCATGGGTCTTGTACATAGTCAATACAACAATGATCAGGTCTATCTTTTTACTCATGAACATTCATTATTATTTCAAATTATTCACAATAACCAAAAAGAAGCGTATTTAGAATATTCTTTACAAGATCAACGTTTCATTATAGCAAGTGCCTATGAAAAAAGCGATAGTTTATATCGTTTATTACTCGTTGCAATCAACTACATATATAATCAATACCAAACAGAAACATTTCAAGATATTTATGAAAACTGGCGTCACATTGATATGAGCCAACATCATCATGCTAATGAATGGGATGCAAATCACTATAAATACGTTTTAAACATTGCTAAAAGATTGATTCAAATATTAAAAGATATTCTTCAACTTCAAGATTGTTTTTTATCTTTACATTATGATTCTGTTGAAGAATTATTAAACCATCTTCATATGACATTTAATACTCAATCTTTAACACCTGTCTTTTTATTTCAAGAAGACCTTCAACATTTATTATTAGATTTACAATCAAAACAACAAATCTATCAGTCATTATCTTCTTCATCCTATACTATATTAGATGTAACCCCTCTCTATTCAACACAAGAAAGAATGAAATTACCATTATTTCTTCAAGAATCAATTAAAGATAATGAACGTTTGTATATGCAAAATCGTCATTTTTTAGATCAAAATGACTTTGATTTAATTAAATCTTTTCAAAGAGGAAAAACATGGTCATGTTTATATTATGGTCCTTCTGGAACTGGTAAAACAACAAAATTACTCTGTGTTGCTGGAGCATTAGGATTACCAAGTTTAAAAATGGTAGGAAGCCGTTCAATTGATGAATCCACTTTATTTGGTAAATATGTCTTAAGAAATGGTGAAACTGTTTTTGAATATGGACCTCTAAGTTTAATGATGAAATATGGTGGTATGTTTATTTTCGATGAAATCAATATGGTTGATAGCGACATCATTTCATCATTAAATGATGTTTTAGATGGTACAAAGCAAAAGATTTTAGACAATGGAGAAATCATTCATGCTCATCCACTCTTTAGATTTGGTGAAAGCATGAATATTGGTTATGCAGGAACAAATGAAATGAATCTTTCTCATAAATCACGTATTCAAAATAAAATAAAAATCAGTCAATTACCTATCGACAAAATGTCACATATCATTGTCAAAGAAACAGGAATTGATGATACAACTGCAACAAAAATGGCATCATTACTTGACGCTTTCCATAATGTTATTATTAATGAAGGTAATGAAACAACACAAAGAATTGACTTAAGAACATTGCTGAACTGGGCTAATAAAACTGTTGATTTAGATGGTGATGTGATTCGTGCAAGTCTGGTCACAATTATTTCAGAATTAGCTGAAGAAGATGATGAAATCTTAAACTTAGAAGATGCTCGTCAAATTCTTGCGACAAATGGACCTGCTGCTTCTGTCATGTCACTCATTGTTCATGAATTTGTTGAATAATCTCTATGTTATCATCACAAATCAAACAAAAACTCAAAAAAGATACAGTTCTTTATGCTCAGATGCCTATTCATCTCACTATTGATGAAAGCAATCAATGTTATTCACAAATCAAAAATCATCAAGCAACTATTACTCTTGGTGAAAAAGCTCCTTATCATTATCTTGAACACTTTCACCCTCAAGGTTATGAGATGTTTATGGAAGGACTTTTGTTCCATGAACTCGCAAGTTTACGCTATTGTGATTTTCAAATCTTATCACAAACTTACATTCAAGCTTCTCAAGCTTTAACCCAAGTTAATTCTGCCGCAAAAGACTTTCTTAACAAACAGATGTCTTATCGAGAACTCAAATCCATCATTACAAATTATGTCTTTCAAACCAATCTACCACTTGTTTTAAAAGCTATTGAAGAAGGTGCTGTTGAAAATGCTTTAGGCATTGATTTTCCAGAAACTTGGAATCCTCTCATGTATGCCCGACAAGCTATCACTTCATCTTTTCTTAAAGAAAAACATCAACAGACTGATACAGCTTTCTTAATGGATAAAATCATTAAAGAAATCATGGTCATCTGTACCTATGGATACAGATTTCAGTTAAATAACAGTATCATCTATTTACCTCACTATCTTTCACAAAATTTTATCCAAATAAGAAAATTAGCAATTCAAGGGCGTTTACAGACAAATCATACAAAAGAACGTTTAGAAATAGCTAAAGAAATTCTCAATCTATGTCAACCCATTATGGATGAAACTGTCAAAGAAATATTTGATACAATTCAAAACGGTTCTAAAATATCTGGTATTTCTCAAAGTCTTTTTTCTCAAATGTCTAGTGAAATTGCAATTCAATTTCAAAAAGGTGAATCACAAAATTCACCTCAACAAACACCAACTAAATATCAGCTTAATCTTTCTGATGAAGAATTTCAACGTATTGAATCACTTGAAAATGAAGCCGAAAAAACACAAAAACATCAAATTCTACAAGATATTCATAGACGTGAAGAAAAACAAAGAAAACAACAGGAGAAAAGCTTTCAATCTCAAACTTATCATTCTTCCATTGAACAATCTATTGTTTTATCACCTTTAGAAAGAACAACACCTACTCAATACGGTACTATTGCTTTAAGAAATCAAAATGAAAGTATTATCAGAAGTAACAAACTGGCGAGATTATTTAAGCGTGAAAGAATGTATGCTTCAAAAAGTCAGACAAAGCATAAATTAGAATATGGAAGACAATTAGATCAACAAAATCTCTATCGTGCTTCTTTAGATGGACGTGTATTTAAGACTCATAAACAAGGAAAGAAGAAAGATTTATGTGTTTCTATTCTTGTTGATACAAGTGAATCAATGAGTGGTGACAAAATTATCAATACAATGAAAGGATGCTTTGAACTCGCAAGAGTTTTACAGACATTAAAAATACCCTTCTGTATTTCTGCACATAAAGCACTTGGAAAAACACAGGTTCAGCTCACTGAAATTATTTCCTTTCAAGATTGCCAAAAAAGATATTTACTGAATCGTATTTATGCTATGCATACATCTGGTGGAACACATGAAGATATCGCTTTAGAATATATTTTAAAGAAACTATCTGCCTACAAAAGACACCGCAAAGGTTTTGTCTTTGTCTTATCTGATGGCGATACGCATGGCGTAGAACATATTCACGAATTAACACGCTTATATAAAAAAGATCAAGATATTGATGTTATAGGAATTGGTATACAAACTGCTCCATTGATTACTAAAACATATCCAAATGGTTTATTCATTGAAAACATTGAAACTTTACCCGATATGTTAATTCAAAAATTAAAAGAAATCGCTATATAAAAACATCTCTTAATCGAGATGTTTTTATATAACATATCCTATAACAAAAATAGATATAATAACGATAATCAACATTCTCAAAACCATCCAAACGATGGGATAACGTTGAATAATTTGACTATATGCATATTCTACATTCGCAACACGATATCCTCTTGACCAAAATGCATTGCACACAACAGAAAGTACCCATAACACAATCACAAAATCATGATTATGTCCATGAAACAATAAAAAGATTCCAGCAATCAAAATAATAAGCCATTGTATTTTTATCAATATCCCATCTATTTTCTTCATCTTCTATACCCCACATATGTCACTTGTTTTCCATCATTCTGCATTTGTAAAACTGTTTGTCCTTCTTTTTGTTTTTGATCTACAAACTTAACTGTCACAATCTGACTATCTCCTTCTTCTATAGCCACTGACTGTATCGTTATAGGTAAATCATATGGTTTTAAATCATTTTCCACATTACCCAAAACCTTTATTTGTACATCTTTAATGATATTATCTTTCATTTGATTTTTAAACTCATCATTGACATTTTGAAGAATTTCCTCTATTTCATTACCTTCTGCTTGAAGTAGATCCTGTGAAAAATATACAATTTTTTTCGCAACATCTTCAACATCTACATGACTTTTTTGACAACCACTTATTCCTAATACAAGAAACAAACCTAGAAATGTTATGAAAATCTTTTTCATATTCTTCACCCTTTCCCACATCATAAATCATTAAAATAATTTAAATATGAAAAATAATATTTATTCTACTTTTAGTATATCATCTTTCATTTAAATGTAAAGTCATTTTATAAAGAAAAAACATCTTCTTTCAAAGATGTTTATATTGATTTTAAGATTCTTGTCGTTGTAAATATTTTTCTAATCATCATGTATATAATCATAGATACTACAAATATCAATAACGAACTGAAAATAAGAATTACTAATGAATAAACGGCTATATCCACTTGAAACATACCAAGTCCACAAAAGCATCCAATCAACATAATATAAGAGATGAACATAGGTAAAATATATAAAGAGGCATCTTTAAGAATATGTGCTTTCATAATATTTTGATCTTTTATACCATTTGCTTCTAATAAAACTTGTGCAAATCTCATATGATAATAATCATTTATTTTTAAAAGAATAATTGATACAACAACAATAATAAAGAGAATAATCATCATTGTTCCACTCAAATAATCTGCCATCTGTTTAACATCTAATAACGTTAAAATTTCTTGATGACTTTCTAAAGTTATATCATCATATTGACTTGATAATTTTTCTAAAACTTCAATATATGATTCCTTTTGATCTATTTTGATTAAAGCAAATGATGTTTGATTATTATCAAATCCTTGTGCACGATATATTTCCATATAATCATCATAAGGTATATAAATAATTCTTGCTAGAGATAAATTCAATGAATAATCATCAAAATTCTTATCTAATTGAAATTGTGGTTTCACTTCTATTTTTTGATTATCAAACAACAGTTCAATAGATTGATTTTGCGTATCTCTATAAACTTCATAGTTGATGTAAACACCTGTATACGATGGAGTATCAAAAGTTTGAGCTATATCACGATAAAAGAAATCAGATTCCAAATAAGGACATACTAAATAATTATTATCTGATACAAGTGGAAAAATTTTCTCTATTCTTTGAATATGTTCCATATTCCCTATATCTCTTATCTGACTAGAACTGATATTATGATTCATTTCAACAATCAATTGTAAACTTTCATAATCTTTAACTGTCTGCATTAACTGGTTTTGATAATATTGAAAATAGACTCCCATAAATGTGCTTATAAATAAGATAAGGATAAGAAATAATTGAAAAATACGATGTTTCCATTTTTCTTTTTTAAATTGATATTGAAAGAAAACTGATAATTGGTGGAATGTATTGGATATATGATGAACTGCTTTTGTTTCAAAAACATCTTGTTTTTTTAAACAATAGATTCTTTGATTGCGAATTTCATAAAGACAATCACAAACGTCCTTTATCAGTTCATCATGCGTCGCAATCAATATCGTTTTATGATATTGATTTTTTAATAAATCAATAATTTTTAAAAACTCTTGTCGATTATCCTCATCTAAATAAGCCGTAGGTTCATCCATAAATATATAAGGTGTATCTTTCATTAAAGCACAAATGATAGCTAAGCGTTGTCTTTCTCCACCAGAAAGATGTTCAATAGGTGTCTGGTCATCTAAATATAATTCTAAATCTGTAAGATATTGTCTTGCTTGATCTTCATCAAACTCATCATGTGTCAAACTAGAGAAAAAACGAATATTTTCCATCAAATTCATACTATCAAACAATGGAATATTTTGAAAAACAAAAGCTATTTGATTTTTTTGAATATCTTTAATTTCATCTTGAGATAAAGTATGAACATCAATACCATCAAAGATGTAATCCATTTGAATCTGTTTTGTTAGAAAAGCCATATCATATAATAGACTGCTTTTTCCAGAACCACTAGGACCAAAAAGCACTGTCAATTGTTCATTAGGCACATAAAGCTCACCATTCTTGATCAATTCCCTATCAAAAGTTAAGTTAATATTTTTTAAAGATAACATACCCTACCTCTTTTTATAACTTTCTATTTTTTAAATGTTTCTTATCTTTTAGTAAGAACTGAGATACGATGACATTCACTAGCAATAAGAATAAACTGATTACCAACACAATAATATTAAATACAAACATATTTGTAAAATCATCTAAATAACTTTGATAGAAATAAGCCAATATCAATCCAACCACACTCACAACAACAAAATAAACTCCATTTTCAAATAAAATCACTTGATGAATTTTTTGTTTATTGATTCCATTTCTTCTTAACAAATTCATTTCTTCTTTTCTTGATTTCATCATAAAATATTGCACCACTATAAAAGCAGCCAGTGCTATACCACAAATACCTGCAACACTCACAAGCTGTGTTTGAAAGGCATCTTTTTGTATTACATCTATTTCAAGATAATCCAAATATACAGAATATGCATCATAATGGCTATCCATTTCTAATATAGCATCATAAACCTCTTTCGCTTGATCTTCATCCACAAAAATAACATATTCATCCATTGTATAAGGTTGTGCATCAACTTGATCAGCTGCTCTATTAACACTAGAAGAAGGAACCATTTCATCATTTTCATTGACATTGTTTATCATATCACGAAACATATGATCAGGCACATAAATCATAAAATCAGTAGCAACTGAACGATAATTCTCATCATTGTTTAAAACCTTATCCACCTTTAATTCCAGTTCTTTTAATACATAAGATATTTTTCTATATGGATTCATATCTAATACATATTGTTGATAAGGAATATAAAACTTCGCTTTGATTGTATCTCCCTCATGAATATTATATATCTCAGACAACATACTGTTTATATAAATTCCGTTATCATGAGCATTAAAATCATTTTCTTCATAATATGGGAAAATTGCCGGTGCACGACTTCCATCTGCTTCAACTGAATAGATACTTGAATGCCCATTTTGATCAATAATTTCCATACTTTGAGTTTCATCTGTACTATTTGGATTAAAAAGCGTTAAAACTTTAAATGTTTCTATTTTCCTAACTCCATCCATATTTTGAATTTTATTAAAATCATCTTTATTCATTGGTTGAATGATTTCATCCTCATAAGCAGGTGCATATATCATATCTAATTGCCCACTTCTATTTCTCATAAAAATCATTTCTTTTGATGATTGATTAAAAATCAAAGGATCTACCTCTGTGGTATTCATAAAAGATTGTGTCAATGGCATTGATTGAATCAGTATAAATATTGATATAATAATAATTCCTGCAAACTGTATCCACTGTATAGGTGTTTTATATTGACAATATTTAATAGGTGAAAAATGATATTTCTTTACCTTATCAGTCATTTCATTTTGATCATGTATTTCTTGTTTCTCAATTTCAAATTGTTGATTTTCTATCTTATAGATGACATCACATATCTCTAAGATTTCTGGTGTATGTGTGGTTAAAATAATCATCTTATTTTTTAATGATAACAATACTTCTTTCAATAGGATAATATTCTTTTTATCTAAAGAGGCTGTTGGTTCATCTAAAATGATAATGTCCTTATCACAATACAAAGCTAAAGCAATCAAAAACCTCTTTCTTTCACCAATGGACAATACACTTGGAGATTTCTTGATATTGATATGGTGTAAATTCACTTGATTTAAAAATCTTTCTATTTCACTTTCTTCTATCTTTTCATCTTTCATCTGTGCATAAAAAGAAAAATGTTGTTTTATAGACATATTAGGAAAATAACTACCCAACTGATCAACATATGCGATATGTTCTTTTACAAAATCATCCTTTTGATTAATTATTTTATTATTATAAACCATTTCCATTTGTAATTGAGGAAAATCTTGGACCATACTTCTTAAAAATGTTGTTTTTCCTGATCCACTTTTTCCAATAATAGCGTGTATATGAGAATCATAGAATTGAATTTTTGCATCATTGAATATATTTCTTTGAAATGAGATATTGATATTTTTAATTTCTAACATATTATTCTCCTATTAACCAATCAATAAATTTTAATATTTTCATTATACTGAATTATTTGATACTATGTACTTCCCAACGTAAACGTACTATTCAAATTTATATTAAACATAGAGGAGTAAAACCCCTCTATGTTTAATAATCTAACTGAATATTTATTTAGCAAAAATCTTGCAGAATGTTTTAAAGAAAAAATTTTAATAGAGCTTCTATAATAACATGGTTTTATTGTACTTTTTGTTATAGAGTTGTGGTCCTCTTGGTTGAATATCCAACACTTAAACAGTTCCTACTCCTCCATAAATCATTGCATCTACAAATATTAATCCTAATTTTTTCATTCAATAAGTTTTTTCTAAAGATATCTTTCATATATGAATTATCTTATACTTCAAATATAACTTGTTATTGACTTATTTTCAAGTTGCTATTTTTGTGTAACTTATCCTATATTTTCATCAAAAATAAAACTATAATCTATTTGCTTATATGATTTATTTAATTTTTCTAAGCATTGTATATACTTATCTTGTTTATTATATTTCTTGTAAAAATCTTTTATAATTTCTAATATGAATAACGTTGTCTGAATATTTTGTATTTTCTTTGATGTTTTATAGACATTGAAAAGCTTTTTTTCTTTTCTCTCATAACTTGAATCTGATAAAAGAACATAAAAAGCTTGTATTATATCAATAAAGTATTGATCCGAAATAGAAGATATATTATTTTTAGCTTTTTTAATATACTTTTTAGCTAAAGATAAATTATTTAGTTGATAATAAGCAAAGGATATATAAAAAAGAATTCTTACATCATTATTGCTTCTTAATAGAGCCTCATCTTTTTTTGATAAAATTTTATTATATTCTTGTGCACAAATATAATCCCAAAATAAATTATTATACGTACTAATTACAGATTTTTGCATTTGCAATTCTTCAAACATCTCAATACACTTTAAATTAATTTCTTCACTTTTTTTATAATTTCTCATATGACAATAAATTACCGCAATTTGAAAAGAAATACTTACAAGTCTTCTCAAATTTAATTGTTCACAAAAAGATTCTCTTGCTTGAATGGCACAATCAAATGCTTCTGTTAACCTTTCTATACATGTTAAGCTGATACTTTTATGATAATTCAACATTGCACTGCTATATTGATTTCCTTTATACATCATAGCCTTATCATAATACATGATTGCTTCAGTATGTAAATTGTTATAATAAAAATAAACACCAATATAATCATAAAATAACACTATTTGATAACTTTCTAAGTAATCAAAATATTCTTCAATATAAAAATAATCTGTTATATTAATAGAATCATAAATATTAATATTATAAATCATTTCTGCTAATAAATATTTTATATATGAAAATGATGAATATATATTTTTTTCATACACTTTTAATTTCAAAAATGATTTCTCGAAATCTTTCATATATATAACATCATTTATAAATTGATAAAAATCATTTTCAAATTTTTCATCAATTTTCTCAGTAGAAAATTCTATACCCATTAAGGAAAATATCTTTTGAACATTTTCAAAAGATATTCCTTCTTTATTTCTTTCAACTCGACTTAAATAGCCTTTTGAAAGACCGGTTTTATAACTCACATATTTCAAAGTTAATTCATTTTGGATTCTATTAAGTTTAATAATTCCACCAATACTTTCTATCATGATTGCCTCCTACTTTATATTGCTGGTCCTTCATCCTTTAACAATCCAACTTCTTCATAAATACATCCTGTCTTTGTTTGAAGGTTATATCCACAATTTTCATCATGTCTATGAATAAATACTCCTACACATAAAATTGCTGATGCAAATAATGTCATTAATATTTTTTTCACAACTTTTTCCTCCTGCTTTCATTTTATCAAATATATATTTTTTCAATCAACTCCTTTTTGTTGTGTAACAAAAAAACGGATTTCTCCGTTTTCTATCTTTGTAAATATGACATTAATGGTTGTTTCACATGATCAACAACATAACCACTTCCACCACGACCTTTCACATCTTCTACCATTGTTGTAATAACAATAGGATTTGATGAATCTGTAGAAGCAACAGATAACCAACCTATTTCTGTTCCTGTCGTATCATCTTGTGATTCTTTAATTTCTCCTGTTCCTGTTTTTGCAGCCAATTGGAATTGACTATTCTTCAAGCTATGAGCTGTTCCGTGACTATCTTCTACAACTTGAATTAAATCTGATTTGATTTCATCCGTTGTTTTCTTTGAGAATGGTTCAGCCCATACAGATGTTTCAGTAGATTTCACAACATGAGGTGTCATCATTTTTCCATCATTCATAAATGAACTATAAATAGATGCCATTTGTACAGGATTCATTAAAATTTGTCCTTGACCATATCCACTATCAGCAATCTGTATATCCTTATCAAATGAATCACTTGTATATTGTGATTTTGTTAATGCTAATTCAAAAGGTATATCTTCTCCAATCTTTAAAGATTGATATCCTTTTTCAAGATTATCTTTTCCAATTTCTAATGCCGCTTTCGCAAAATAAACATTATCTGAATAAATTAAAGCATTTTTTAAATTATTAGGGTTAGGAGCATGTAATGTTGTGACATAATAATCTCCCCAGCTTGAATCTTTTTGCCATTTCATTTCAGCTCCAAAATCTTTAGAAGCATCTAATGAACCTGTTTCTAAACCAATTGCTGCTGTAATAGATTTCATAGTTGAACCAGGCACCCAAGTTGAACGGAAACGATTTGTCAGTGGTTGTGCTTCATCATTGTTTAAAGCATCCCATTCTTCCGTTGAAAATCCATAAATAAAATTATTACTATCAAATGATGGTGTACTGACTAACGCTAAAACTTCTCCATTTGTTGGATTCATTGCCACTGAAGCACTTTGATCATTTTCAAATGATTGATATAAATCTTTTTGTAAATCGATATCAATTGTTAATGTAATATCTTGTCCATCTTGTTTTTCTTGAGTAGCTACTGTACTCTTTGTACTTCCATTTTCATCAACAATAGAAATAGTTGCTCCATTTGTTCCTTTTAATTGTTTTTCATAGGCAGCTTCTATACCACTTCTACCAATCATTGATGTTTCTGTGTAGCCTTCTCCTTGATGTTTTTCTAAATCTTCTGCCGTTACTTGTTGCATATATCCTGTTAAATGAGAAGTGATTTCTCCATAAGGATAGCTACGCACTTCTACAGTATTTAATTGTACTCCTGGTATTTGTAATAACTGATTTTCTAGTTGTGTATCATCAGATGGAATTGTTGTTAATGGGACAAAAGAATCATCTTGAATCCAAGCAGCACTCATTGTTTTTTGAATACTTTCTTTTGTTAATGATAGTAATTTTGCTAATTGATCATAATCATTTTCCCCATTTAATTTTCCTCTAACAAGCCCAACAGAGTAAGCCTCTCCCTGCCCTGCTAACATTTTTCCATTGCGGTCTAAGATTCTTCCTCGATTTGCTTCATCTTCCGATACTCTGACTTTATCATTTTGCGTTAAGTCTGGGAAAATAAAAGAATCATCCCATACAATCTTATCATCTTCTATTGTTGTCTTATTTTCAAAAGAAACTTCACCAGCAACTGTATTCATTTTAACTTGATAAGTTAATTGGTTATCTTCTTCATCTAAAACTTCAATACTTAATTGATTAGCTTCAATTCCTTCATAAATATTTTGATTTCTTGTCACAAATGTTTCTTTATCATATTTTTTCTGTGATTCTTCACTAATACAATCATACATTTCATCATATTTCTTTTCTGAAATCAAAGTATAAAAATCTTTTAATGTGCCTTCATTATTGTTCCCCGATAACAAGAAAAATAAAACAACACTTACAATCACTATAATTCCAACAATACCTCCAATAATGAAATATTTCTTGGAATTATTATTTGTATAAACAACACCCATGTTATTCCCTCCTTTGCTATTTTAGTATAACACTTTTAAAAAACAAAAGAAATATGAACATATTAGACTTTGTCGCTTTTTAAGAGAACAAAAACGACTAACTAAAAGTTAGCCATTGTTTTGTGGAGCATTAAGATTTGTAATGATTGCTAAAATAGTAAGGATATGACCTAATTTCGTATCTGAAATAGCTCTCATTGTTTCTCTAAATTCATTATTACCTTGATTATAAGTATGGGTACGATACTGTAAAAAAGAATTGATTTCTAATCTCAAAATTTCATTAAGAACAGCTCTATAACCACCTTGTAAATTCACATCAGGAATCATTGGATCATAATTAATGCCATATTCTAACTTATAAAAATAATTCAAATAAATAGCATTTTGTTCAGCATTTTTCGCAAATCTTAATAATGCCTCTTTTTCTTCCTGTGATGAAGCTAAAGCTGCTGCACGACGATAAAGTTGAGCCAAAAATTTTTCTGTATAAATATAAGATTGAAGTTGATCTCGCATCTTTGACACCTCAATTTAACATATGCCTATAAGCAAAAAATGTGAAAAAAGATTTATCTATTTCAACAAATCTTTAATCACTTCACTCGCTATTAATAAACCGGCACTAGATGGAACAAAGGATGTACTACCCGGTATAACTCTTTTATTTGTTTGTTCATTGGATACTTGTGGTTTTAAAGGTTCTTCTTTGGAATAAACAACTTTTAAATGTTGAATGCCTCTTTTCTTTAATTCTCTACGCATCACTTTAGCTAGAGGACATACGGATGTTTTATAAATATCACTCACTTCTAGCATGGCTGGATTCATTTTATTCCCTGTTCCCATAGAACTTATTAAAGGAGTTTTCTGATCACAACGCATTGCTAATTCTATTTTGGAAGTAATCGTATCAATTGCATCTACGACATAATCATATTGTGTCAAATCAATATCATCTGCATTTTCTGGCAAATAAAACATTTCTAAAGTATGGACATCACAATCTGGATGAATAGATAAAATTCTTTCTTTCATGACTTCTACTTTCTTTTTTCCAATCGTATCTTGTGTCGCAATGATTTGACGATTTAAATTAGAAAGCGATACTGTATCATTGTCTACTATTGTGATATGCCCGATTCCACTTCTGACTAGTGCTTCTACAACATAACCACCGACACCACCGACACCAAAAACAATCACATGTTTTTGATTTAATTGACAAATACAATCTTTTCCAACTAACAATTCAAATCTAGAAAACATATTATTCTCCTTTATCATAAGTATCTAAAAAATGATGTTTTCCCTGTTCATCACTATATGAAATAATGGTTGCCAGATTCACATTTTCTACACTCTTAAAAACATTCTTTTTCACATTAGGATTCATTGTTTCTAAATACTTTAATAAATTCTTCATTTCTTCTCTTTTTGAAGTATGATGCACTTCCCCTAGTTCTTCCATTTCTTCTGTAAAACGACAGGCACATTGAATAAATGATAAATCATTATAACGACACCAATGAATAATATCTTTTTCTTCAATCAAATACATCGGTCTAATCAGTTCCATTCCTTCAAAATTTGTACTATGTAATTTAGGCATCATTGTTTGTATTTGTGAACCATAGAACATACCCATTAAAATTGTTTCAATAACATCATCAAAATGATGTCCTAAAGCAATCTTATTACATCCTAATTCCTTTGCTTTGGCATACAAAAAACCTCTACGCATTCTAGCACATAAATAACATGGTGATTTTTCAATATTTGTGACAACTTGAAAAATATCTGATTCAAAAAACTGTACAGGTATACCCATAATTTTTGCATTTTCTTCAATCTTTTGGCGATTCTTTTGATTATATCCCGGATCCATTGATAAAAAGATTAAACCAAAATCAAATTGACCATGTCTTTTAATTTCCTGTAATAATTTAGCCATCAACATAGAATCCTTTCCTCCAGAAATACACACTGCAATATTATCTCCCGGTTGAATTAAATCATATGTCTGAATAGCTTTTACAAACTTTCTCCATATTGGTTTACGATATTTTTTAATAATACTTTGTTCTATTTGTTTAACTCTGTCCATACCCATCTCCTCGCTGTTTTATTTTACATGAATACATATAAAAAAACAATACAATCGCTTCTTAAAGAAAAACAGAACGTTCATAACGCTCTGCTATTCTTTTCCATCCCAACAGTAAGTACATAACTTACATGGTTCAATACCTATAGATTCAATAAGATCATCTAAACGATGATATCTTAAAGATGTAAATTTCAATCTCTTACAAATTTCATCTAACATTTGTTGATATTTTTCACTATCTGGATTAGCATATTCTGCCAATACCTCATCAGTGACATCGCCTTGTTCTAAATCTTTAATGACACGTCTTGTAATAAGGTCTAATTCTGAATTAGAACGTGAAAAATTCAAATATTTACATCCAAACAATATCGGTGGACAAGCCGGTCTAACATGGACTTCTTTGGCACCAGATTGATATAAGAATTCTGTTGTTTCTCTTAATTGTGTTCCTCTGACAATAGAATCATCAATTAACAATAAACTCTTATTTTTAATTAATTCTTTAACAGGAATTAATTTCATTTTCGCAATTAAGTTTCTTTGACCTTGACTTTGTGGCATAAATGAACGAGGCCAAGTTGGTGTATATTTAATGAATGGTCTTGCAAATGGGATACCAGATTCATTAGCGTAACCAATCGCATGTGCCAATCCTGAATCAGGAACTCCAGCGACACTATCAGGTTCAACTGTTCCTTGATCACGTTTAGCTAACATACTTCCACAATCATAACGCATCTTTTCAACATTGACTCCTTCATATGTTGAAGTTGGATATCCATAATAAACCCATAAAAATGAACAAATTTTCATTTGATCATTAGGTTTGACTTTTTGTGTAAACCCATGAGGATAAATAAATCCAATCTCTCCAGAACCCAAATCCTTATAATGATGATATCCTAAATTTAAAAATGCTGAACTTTCAAAAGTGACACAATAAGCATCATCTTTTCTTCCAATAATGACAGGTGTTCTTCCTAATTTATCTCTAGCACAATAAATACCCTCACTTGTCATAATCAAAATACTCATAGATCCTTTGACAAGTTTTTGAGCATGTTGAATACCTTCTACAATAGATTCCTTTTGATTAATCAATGCTGCTACCATTTCTGTAGGATTAATTTCTCCCCCACTCATTTCTAAGAAATGTGTTTTTCCTTGTTCAAAACATAAAGTTCTTAATTCATCTAAATTATTAATTCTTCCTACAGTTGTAATCGCAAAAGAACCTAAATGTGAATTTACCAGTAAAGGCTGTGCTTCACTATCAGAAATACAACCAATCCCAATATTTCCAGCAAATTCTTCTACATCTTTTTCAAACTTTGTACGAAAAGGTGAATTTTCAATATTATGAATAGAACGTTGAAATCCATCCTTTCCATAAACAGCCATTCCACCCCTTCTTGTTCCTAGATGCGAATGATAATCTACTCCAAAAAACAAATCCATAACACAATCATTTTGTGATGCTACCCCAAAAAAACCACTCATACTGTTCCTATCTCCTTTGTTTATCAATTTACACACCTATTCTAATCAATTTCGCCATAAAAGTCTACAAACTTTTTATTATTTCACGACTTTTTTATCGTTATCTCCAAAGACAAAGTAGCCTTTTCAAGGCTACTTTGTCATAAAAATTCTTGATCGCTTTTCTAACTCTTGAATAAACTCCTGTTTTTTAACAGGTGAAATCAATACCTCACTATTTCCATTTCTTCCTTTTTGGGCTTTATATATCATATCTATACGATCCAATGATAAACCACAAGAACTTAAGGGATTATGTGTTTCTTTAAAAGAGCGAATATCTAAATAAGGTATATCTTCATGAAAGAAAAAACCACATTTCACTTCTAAATAATCTTCATGAAACTCATAATATGTTCCTATCGTACATGCTATCATTAAAACATCTACACCACCAAATATAATCACAATAAACCAAAAACCTAACCATGAAAAATCTCCTATCAGTAATTTGATGATTTCATAATTACCATAGACAATCACACTCATAGCTATAATCCACATTATACCTATCTTTGAACGATAACGTTTCATATGCCCTCCTTAAAAATAAGCATCTATTCCATCAGCAATGCCTTTTGCACATTTTGTTTGAAAAGCATCATCATTTAATAAACGATCTTCAGTTGGATTTGTGATAAATCCCATTTCTATATAGATAGATGGAACTTCACTCCAGTTAATCCCCGATAAATCATTACGATAAGAAACACCTCTACTTTTTAAGCCAGTAGCAGCACAATAAGATTGAATGACTTTTTGAGCCAGTTTTGATGATGCACTATAAATAGAAGCACAATAAGGATTATCCTTTGCTGGAGCAATCGTATGTGCCCCTCTTGCACTTGAACCTGCACCATCACAATGCAAATGAATAACTGCTGCAGCATTATTGTTGTTACCTATCATCGCACGTTCTTTATTCGAAATATCAACATTCTGACTTGTTCTTGTCATAATGACTGTATAGCCTCGTGACTGCAATTCACTTCTTAATTTTAATCCAATTTCTAAAGTTGTTTGAGATTCTGGAATTTTCGTTGTTGTCCCTGTAGCTCCACCAGCAACTTTTGCCTTTTTTGTAGATGCTCCCGGTCCAACAGGTTCTAAAGAACTGTTTCCTCGTCCTTGATGTCCCGGATCAATCACAATCACTTTATTACTAGCTGAAGGGACATATTGTTGTGTAGAAGTTGAAGATGAAGAAGATGATGAACTCTGAGATTTTGTAGCATCTTTTTTAACTTCCTCTTTTACTGTGACTTTCAATGTTTTTTCACTTTGATTATTATTTTTATCTACAGCTTTCACAACAACCTTATATGTTCCTGCTTTTTTCGTGTTGACATTATTTTCATATGTATAATAACCTGTCTGTTTATCTTTGATTTTATCTTTAGACACATATGTTAAAGGGCCATCAACAGGATCTTTAACAGATTGAATATATGATTTCACATCAAATGAATCTCCATATTCTATACTGACTGAATCCTTAGATAATTGAATTTCTGGTAACTTTGTATCTTTTACTTCAATCATATGTTTAAAGGTTTTACTTAAATCTCCTTTTGTCACTTTATACTCTAAAGTTTGTTGACCTAATGACATAGTATCTAAAGTTGGAGCCATCAATCTTCCACTTTGTTGATCAACAAAATCCTCTGCTTTGATATCACTTCCATATTCCACCACTGTCTGATCTGTAAACGTTAATTGAATAGAATCTAATATTTTCTGTCTTTGATCATTTTGATACCATATATAACCACCAATAGCTCCTGCAACGATAATGATTATAGCTAAAGCAACAATAATCCATTTCTTTTTTGTCATTCAACCCTCTCCCTTCATTATCTTTATTCTATCATCTTCATCTTATGAAAAAAAGAGTCGTTATCATAAATATAACAACTCTCATCATAAAATTAACCTTCAAAATCTTTAACGACTCTTTTTAAATCTTCACGAATTGGTAGCTGTTGTGGACACATTCTTTCACACGCTCCACATTGTTGACAGTGACTGGCTTTTTCTTGGTCACTCATCTTTTCGTATTTTCCTTTAAATAATTTTTCATCATCATAAATAAAGCAATTATTCCAATACTTAAAGTTAGAAGGGATATTCACACCAAAAGGACAAGGCATACAATAACCACAACCTGTACATCCATTCTTTGTACGGGCATGTAATGTATCCGCCACCTTTTCCACAATCGCCATTTCTTCATCATTTAAGTTTTGATAATTTTCAAAAGTTTTCAGATTATCTTTCACTTGTGCTAATGTTGACATACCACTCAAAATCACCTTAACTCCCGGTAATGTTCCTACATAACGCAAAGCCCAAGAAGCTAATGTTCTTTTAGAATCATAATCTTGAAACATCTTTGTTACATCTGCTGGAAGGGTTGCTAAACTCCCACCTTTGATTGGTTCCATAACAACCAAAGGAACACCTAATTGATTAGCTAAATCAACACCTTTTTGTCCTGCTTGAATATTCATATCCATATAATTTAATTGTAATTGACAAAAATCCCAGTGATGTGCTTTTAAGATTGTTTCAAAGACTGGATATTCATCATGAAAACTAAATCCTAAATACTTAATTTTTCCTTCTTGTCTTAATTGCTTACATAATTCAATAATATGATATTCCTTCACCTTTTCCCATTTTTTAGCATCCAAAGCATGTAATAAATAAAAATCAACATAATCTACACCTAATCTTTGTAATTGTGATTCAAAGATATCTTTGGCTTCTTCTTGACTATGGACATTCCAAATAGGTAATTTTGTAGCCAGAGTATATTGGTTACGATCATATTTTTTTAAAACACGTCCTACAAAAGGTTCACTATCTCCATTATGATATGGATAAGCTGTATCAATATATGTGACACCATGTGAAATAGCCATGTCCAGCATTTCTTCTGCTTCTTTTTCTTCAATATTTCCATTTTCATCTAAAGGGAAACGCATACATCCAAAACCAAGCAATGATGATTCTATTCCTAACTTTTCAAATTGTCTTCTTTCCATACTTGACCTCCTCACTTTTTATCATTATAAATCACAAACTATAAGTTATTCAATAACAACTCTCTGTCTTTCAAAACGATAAAGCGTATTTTTTGAAACATCTTTTTTTAAAGGAGAGGACAATGCGATAAGTTGAATATCACCCGGTACACGATATTCCATTTTTCTTACCAGATAACATCCATCACCTTTCATAATTCGATATTGAGGAATATACCCACCTTCAATGATTTCACCAGTTGATTCATTTTCCATCCATGTATCAGCTTCTACTTCTACATAAAAGTCATCTATTGTCCCTGCTTTCACAACTATCATATTGATTTGGTCTGTCAATTGATAAATACTATCAGAAGTTTTCCCAATATCTACTTGATAAGCTAATCGTGTAATCTCAAAAAAATCTTGTGACTGGGTTTCTACCTTTAATAAATAATTGGTGTTTTGAAATTTTTTTAAGGAAGCATCTTGTTTTAATAATGTTTTCATTTCATTGATTTGTTTCACAGCCTTTTCTTCCATATCATGATTGATTTGTTGTTGAACATCAGGATCTTCTTTATATGTTGTACAAAACAACTCTACAGGTATTTGATCTTCTACATTAACAATCGTTATCGTTCCTCCTGAAGCAATAAGTCCCTCATCATTTAAATCACAATTTTTATTTAGTGCAATAACATAACATGGTATACCATACTCATTTTTACATACAATAGCTGTTGTTCCAAACTGTTCAATTTGTGGAGATTCAAATGCCATTATTTGATTATGACTATGAATTTCTACTTTTCCATTATTAACACTGACTTCATAATTTTGATCTTGATTATCTTGCGTTATCCAATTTCCAGATAATGTTGATAAAACATAATAATATGATATACCATTTCCTCTATCGCCATAGGTCGCTATAAAAGCTTGTTGTTGATGATTATGATCATCATAACTGACAAGATTATTATCACCATTCAACCATAGCGTTGAAATATTTTCTCCTTGAGCATCATAGATGCCATTGGCTTTTCCAAAACATAAAAAAGTATAATGTAAATCTTTAAATTGTCCTGTTGTTTTATTTTGTTTAAGAATCAGTTGACTTGATAAATCTGGTGATAAAGAATAATAAGTATGATAGGGCGATAAACGACTTCCCACATCCCATAGAATAACAAAGATGATTCCTATTGATAAACTTCCAATGATGTAAGTCTGATGTGACCTTTGTTTCTTATCAATAAAGATGAAGATATATAGAGATATAATCATTCCTGCAACAACAATCCATTCTAAAGCATCAAAAAAATATTCAAAACCGATTCTTTTTAAAATAACAACATATCCTACTTCTAAACATGTTAGTAATACAAAAATAATCAAAGATATCATTTTTATCCATAATTGTATTTTCTCTTGATAAGAGATAGGAGCATGTATGCTTGTTGTAGATTGTTGTTGTATGTAGGACAAATCTTCATGTAAAATAAAGAGATTTTTATTTTGAATTTTTAAAACTATATAATCATTAAAATTCCATATATCTTGAATATCTTGATAGAAATATGATATTTTCTTTCCATCTTGAATATAATCAAATGATTGTTGATGTAGTTGATATTGAATATCTTTAGGCTTATAAAAATGTGTTTGTAATACCAGTTTGACTTTTAGACTTATTAAACACAATAAACCAAATATCATCATAACAAGTCCTATAATATCAAAATGGTGTTGTAAATAACGATTTAAAAGATAGATTGCATAACCTCCACAAATGAGTAAACATCCAACTAAAATTGTCATAATGAATAAAGGTTGTTGATTATAAATCATCTGTTGAAGATATGTTTTATACATAGATCGTTTTATTGTCATTGTTTGATAATGAGATGTCTGCGTTTGTGTTTTTTCCAAACTATCCTCACCATTCAATAATTCATCCACTGTCACATCTAAAATTCTAGCTAACTCTTTTAATAAAGAAATGTCAGGCATACTGGTTCCTTTTTGAATTCCGATATCGGAATTCAAACTGATATCCCGACTTTCTAAAGATTCCGATAAATAAAAACATAAGACCAACTATCTTTGATGATAATTGGTCTTTTTTGATGTGAACTGATTAAAATGTCGGAATCTTTTATAGAC
>NZ_NFLJ01000036.1 GCF_002160865.1 Massiliimicrobium timonense | reverse complement strand
TGTTGATGAAGATTATCTTTGGTGAACAGTTTTCACTCAAGAGATTTGAAACACAGGAGGACCATAAGCAAGTGGTTAGTCGATCGGTGGAATTGGATATTGTTGTCTATACGCATGAAAGAGCAGTGATAGGTATAGAGGTTGAAAAAAGCAAAGACAATGCTTCACCTATAAGGGCAAGATATCATGCCAGTATATTGGATTGTGATTTGTCCTATCCAGGAGAGAAATGGAGTCATTTTCCAGAGATGTATGTTGTCTTTATATGTGAGGAAGATGTATTGAAAACAAAACGATTAGTGAGTCATATTGAACGCTATATTGACAAGCAGGAACAATTTAAAGATAAGTTACATATTATCTATTTAAATGCATCAATGCAAGATGAAACACCATTAGGGAAGTTAATGCATGATATGATGTGTAATGATCCTGATGACATGTATTATGAGGTTTTAAGAAAAAGAGTCAGTTATTTTAAAAAGCAAGAAGGAGGAAAGAGGACTATGTGTGAAGCATTAGAAGAATTAATTACTGAAGCAAAAAAAGAGGGTGAAAATATTGGTGAAAAACGTGGAGAAGAACGTGGAAAATTAATAGGTGAAGAACGAGGAGAAATTAAAAAATTAATGAAATTGCTGTTAAAGAAATTTCCAAACAAAAACTTTGAATGGGTGAAGGAGTGTAGTAAAACGCAATTAGAAAAGATTGATGATTATATCTTTTTGAATATAAGCTACAATGATTTCTATAAGTTAATTCATTCATGACTATCAAAGGGACTTTGAATCCCTTTGATATGATAAATAATCGTTCCTTAAATATTGAAGGTTTAATCAACTATAAAAATCAAAAAGGAGGAACGATCAATGAATGAGAAATATCTTAACGTATTAAATAAATTAAGACCTATTGATGATACTTTTATGAGAATGATATTCAGGGATCATCAATGTGTTGAACTGTTGATGAAGATTATCTTTGGTGACCAGTTTTCACTCAAGAGATTTGAAACACAGGAGGACCATAAGCAAGTGGTTAGTCGATCGGTAGAATTGGATATTGTTGTCTATACGTATGAAGGAGTCATCATAGGCATAGAGGTTGAAAAAAGCAAAGACAATGCCTCACCTATAAGGGCAAGATATCATGCCAGTGTACTGGATTGTGATTTGTCCTATCCAAAAGAGAAATGGAGTCATTTTCCAGAAATGTATGTTATCTTTATATGTGAGGAAGATGTATTAAAAAATGGTAAAATGCTAGACCATATACAGAGATATCGAGAAGATGGCAATGTTTTTAAAGATAAGTTACATATCATCTATTTAAATGCATCAATGCAAGATGAAACACCATTAGGGAAGTTAATGCATGATATGCTGTGCAATGATCCTGATGAGATGTATTATGAAGTGTTAAGAAAAAGAGTCAGTTATTTTAAAAAGCAAGAAGGAGGAAAGAAGACAATGTGTGAAGCATTAGAAGAACTAATTAATGAAGCAAAAAAAGAAGGAGAAGATATTGGTGAAGAACGAGGAGAAATTAAAAAATTAATGAAATTGTTGTTAAAGAAATTTCCAAACAAAAACTTTGAATGGGTGAAAGAGTGTAGTAAGACACAATTAGAAAAGATTGATGATTATATCTTTTTGAATATAAGCTACAGTGATTTCTATAAATTAGTTCATTCATGACTATCAAAGGGACTTTGAATCCCTTTGATAAGATAAATAATCGTTCCTTAAATATTGAAGGTTTAATCAACTATAAAAATCAAAAAGGAGGAACGATCAATGAATGAGAAATATCTAAAAGTATTAAATAAATTAAGACCTATTGATGATACTTTTATGAGAATGATATTCAAGGATTATCAATGTGTTGAACTGTTGATGAAGATTATCTTTGGTGAACAGTTTTCACTCAAGAGATTCGAAACACAGGAGGACCATAAGCAAGTAGGCAGTCGATCGGTGGAATTGGATATTGTTGTCTATACGCATGAAGGAGCAGTGATAGGTATAGAGGTAGAAAAAAACAAAGACAATGCCTCACCTATAAGGGCAAGATATCATGCCAGTATATTGGATTGTGATTTGTCTTATCCAAAAGAAGGATGGAAAGAGTTTCCAGAGATATATGTTGTTTTTATATGTGAGGAAGATGTATTAAAAAATGGTAAAATGCTAGACCATATACAAAGATATCGAGAAGATGGCAATGTTTTTAAAGATAAGTTACATATCATCTATTTAAATGCATCAATGCAGGATGAAACACCATTAGGAAAGCTAATGCATGATATGCTGTGCAATAATCCTGATGATATGTATTATGAAGTGTTAAAAAAAAGAGTCAGTTATTTCAAAAAACAAGAAGGAGGAAAGAGGACAATGTGTGAAGCATTAGAAGAATTAATTAATGAAGCAAAAAAAGAAGGAGAAGATATTGGTGAAGAACGAGGAGAAATTAAAAAATTAATGAAATTGTTGTTAAAGAAATTTCCAAACAAAAACTTTGAATGGGTGAAGGAGTGTAGTAAGACACAATTAGAAAGGATTGATGATTATATCTTTTTGAATATAAGCTACAATGATTTCTACAGGTTAATTCACTCATAACTATCAAAGGAACTTTGAGTTCCTTTGATATGATAAATAATCGTTCCTTAATATTAAACAAATTACAAAAAAAATAATTTAGTGGTGATGATTCTATAAATATTTTTGTTTGTTGGATGTTTTATTGATAGAAATAGTGTAAAATGAGTTTAAGGAGGATTTAGGAATATGAATAAAGAAATTTTAAATGAAGTTGTAGAGTTTACTCATGAATTATTGAAGACACCAACATGTTGTCAAGAATTAAAGGATGTTGCAAATGAATGGTTAAATGCTATTGGTAGTGAAAATGAAAAAGTAATGACTGAAAAGTATGTTGCTGAATTAAAGGAAGATATTATGCCTATCGAAAATTTAATTGCTTTTGCTGATTCTAAGGCTGGACAAGATTATTTTGGTGAAAAAACTGCAAAAGATATTGTAGTACATAGTAAGGAAATTCAAGCACAAGGGGCTCAATATTGTGATTGTCCAGCTTGTGCTATTGTTGAAAAGATTCTAAAGAAATGTGGAGAAATAAAATAAGCAAGTCGATTTGACTTGCTTATTTTGTAAGCATTTTTCTTGCTTGAATAATAATTGTTGGTAATAATGCAAAACCATAAATGATGAATAATTGTGTAAGAGAAATAGTATGAATCATGAATAGTCCATGCATTGCAGGTACAAATAGGATGAAATGAAGTAATCCAAATCCAATAATAAAGGCTATAATACTTGAACGATTTGTAAAGAAACCAATTTTTGTAAGAGGTTGATGGCTACGACAATTAAAACCATGTAATAAACGGGCTAAACAAATTGTTGCAAAAGCCATTGTTGATGCTGTTAAAGGATCACCTTTTAATCCTGTTAAGTAAGCACACATTGTACATATAGCAATGACAATTCCTTCATAACTGATTTGTAAGAATGTTGTTTTATTTAAAATAGAATCATTTGCTTGACGAGGTTTTTCTTTTAAGACATCATTACGACCAGCTTCCATTCCTATCGCAATAGCTGGTAGAGAATCAGTGATTAAGTTCATAAATAATAAATGTACTGGGAAAAATGGTGTTGGTAATAATAGTAAAGAAGCAATAAAGACACAAATAATTCCTGCAAAATTACCAGATAATAAATAGTTAATAGCGTTTTTGATATTTCTATAAACATTACGCCCTGTAATAACAGCTTTCACAATTGTTGAGAAATTATCATCTGTTAAAATCATATTGGCAGCATCTTTAGATACTTCTGTTCCTGTAATTCCCATTGCAACACCAATATCACTTTGTTTTAAAGCAGGGGCATCATTGACACCATCACCAGTCATTGCGACAATGTCACCACGTTTTTGCCATGCTTTGACAATACGAATTTTATGCTCAGGAGCAACACGGGCATAGACACTGATATGTGTTAATTTTTCATCCAGTTCTTCGTCACTCATTTGATTTAATTGTTGACCATCAATAGATAAATCGCCATCTTCATAGATACCAATCTTTTTAGCAATACTTCTTGCAGTCACAACATGGTCACCGGTAATCATAATCGGTTTAATACCAGCCATTTTACATTTTGCAACAGCATCAGCACTTTCAACTCTTGGTGGATCCATTAAAGAAACCAGACCGACAAATGTTAAGTTATTTTCATCATCTAAAGTGATTTCATCTTTTTGAAAATCTTTATATGCAAAACCTAATACACGTAAACCTTCATTGGCATAATTTTGATTTTGTTGTAGAATTTCATTTTTATAACGTTCAGTTAATGTTTCTTTATGTCCATTGATTAAAATAGTAGAACATCTTTGTAAGATAACATCTGGAGCTCCTTTTGTATAAAGATGGTGAAGTGATGAAACACTCATCAGTTTACGATCAGAATCAAAAGGTAATTCATTTTGACGAATTGCTGAATTTGTAAATTCAGAATTGTTTTGAGTATGCATATGCACTAAATCAATGAGAGCTAATTCTGTTGGATCACCAATTCTTTGATCACCATTGATAACTGCATTATTACATAATAAACAAGCTTTTAAAAGAACTTCATGATCATGTTGATGACTATCTAATTCATTGATTTCTAATAACTTTTGATTTAAATAAAGTGTTTGTGGTGTCATTTTGTTTTGTGTTAATGTTCCTGTTTTATCACTACAGATAACAGATACACAACCTAAACTTTCAACCGAATTTAAATTTTTAATAATTGCATTTTCTTTGACCATCTTTTGAGTACTCATTGATAATACAATCGTTACAATTGAACTTAAAGCTTCTGGAATCGCCGCAACGGCTAAAGCGACCGCAATCATTAAAGCATCTAATAATGATTCATGAGCTAGAAATAGATTTAATGCTAAAACGATGGCACAAATAATCATAATTGCAATAGATAATTTTCCACTAAAATCATCTAAACTCTTTTGTAAAGGTGTTTTACGATCTTTGGCTTCATTAAGCATAGATGCAATTTTTCCAATCTCTGTATCCATACCGATACTTGTGACAATATAACGACCTGTTCCATTTGTGACTAAACTTCCAGAAAAAGCCATGTTTTTTTGATCACCCACAATGACTTCTTCATGAATCGTATCAATCGTTTTGTCAACACTATCCACTTCACCTGTCAATGCACTTTCATTAATCTGTAAAGATGCTGATTCAATAATACGTCCATCACCACTAACAACATCTCCCGCTTCAATCTGGACAATATCGCCAATTGTCAATTCATTAGAATTCAATTCACATAATTGTCCATCACGCAAAACTTTGACTTTAGGAATTGAAAGTTTCTTTAAACTTTCTAATGATTTTTCAGCTTTTAATGTCTGAACAGTTCCTAAAATCGCATTGACAATAATCACTGCCACAATAACAAAAGTACTTTCCAGCTGTCCACTTAAACCAGAAATAATCGCTGCAATAATTAAAATAATAACAAGTAAATCTTGAAACTGTTTTAAGAAAATCAAAAACGGACTTTCTTTTTTCTTTTCAGCAAGTTCATTTTTTCCATACTTAGCTTGTCGATGACTTGCTTCTTGTGAAGATAAGCCTTCCACAGTTGTATGGGTTTCTTTTAATGTTTCTTCAATACTTTTTTGATAATACATATTTTTTCCTCCATTCATCATCTTCAACAAACAAAAAAGACAAGTTCGCTAAAGATTGTATTCTTTAACGAGTCTTGTCTTTAAGATGCACCAGAATAATAAATTATTCGCGATTGTTGATTACATCACACATATTGTGAGACTACTCCCTCATTGCCATTATATTAACATACTCGTCAAAATATGTAAATAGAAAATCAAAAAACATCTTTTTTATTTGTGTTTAAGAGGATTCCTTAAACCAGAAAACAAGACCGTTTTCCTGATAATCGCCAGTGATAGGATTGATAGGTTTGACTTGAAGTGTGTCCGTTGGTTCATACCATAGATTTTCTTTTTGCAGCTCATTTGCCATTGTCTGGAAAATGACTTTAGGAATACGGGTATCTGAAGTCATATTCATTTCTCGGTTATCATCATATCCCACCCAGCTTAAAAGGGTATATTGAGGATTGTAACCGGCACATAAAGAATCGTAAGGTGTAGAACCGGTTTTTACAGCAAACTTTGTTTTAACAGGATAATTCATCATTGTGGGACTGGCATAGGATTGAAATGATTTTTCAAAGGGAGCAGTTAGTAATTGACTAATCATAAGACAAGTATCTTGTTGAAGTAATTGTTTGTTTTGAGGCTCATATTCATATAAGACATCTCCATTGTTATTGGTGATTTTAGTAATGGTGTGAACTTCATTATAAATGCCTTGATGAGCCAATGTTGTATAAATGGATGAAAAATCATAGATATTGGTATTAAGTGTCCCTAAGGCCAGTGAGGGATGAGGAGAGATATGCTGGTATCCAAATGATGTGAGTGTATTAACGAGTGCCTGTTCTCCTAAAAACATATGCGTTTTAACTGCATAAATATTATCACTAAGAGCGATTGCCTGTGCCATTGTAACATCACCATAGGCATATTTTTTGTTGAAATTGGTAGGAGTATATGTTTTTCCATTTTCTAATTGAAATGTTGTCGGTTCACTTTTGAATTTGGTTGTCGGTGTAAAGCCATTTTCTAAAGCAATATAGTAAAGTAAAGGTTTCATGGTTGAACCAACTTGACGAGAAGCCTGAGTTGCACGATTGAATTGTGATGTCGCATAATCTTTACCACCAACCAAAGCCAAAACACCTGATGTTTGGGTGTTAAGGATAATACTGGCGACTTCTAGTTCATCACGATCTTTCATTTGTTTTTCTACAACATCATTGAGTTGTTGTTGAATTTGAGTATCTAATGTTGTTTGAATATTCAATCCCTGATTGACATATTCATCAGTATAAAACCCCAGTGTTTTTAATTCAT
Organism: Massiliimicrobium timonense; assembly: GCF_002160865.1. Taxonomy (GTDB): domain Bacteria; phylum Bacillota_I; class Bacilli_A; order Erysipelotrichales; family Coprobacillaceae; genus Allocoprobacillus. The sequence continues at coordinate 26,085 of NZ_NFLJ01000036.1, read as the reverse complement.
TAATTACACAATCTCGATAATAGGGATAGGGACATTGAATAGTAGAAGATGGGTGGGGATTCAATTGAAATGGTGTTGAATATGTTTGATTCGCAATTTGTTGTGTAATTTGTTTTTCTTCTACTAAAGCATCTAAAACGATTTTTTGTCTTGCTTTGGCTGCTTTTAAATCTTTAAAAGGTGAATAATATTCTGGACCATTAATCACACCTGCTAACATACTGGCTTCATTTAAATCTAGGTCTATAGGTTTTTTATTAAAGTAATAAAGACTGGCATTTTGAATACCATAAATACCATGACCAAAATAAACAGTATTGATATAGCCTTGTAAGATGGTATCTTTATTATAATGGGTTTCTAAACGAACTGTTAAGAAGGCTTCTTGTATTTTTCTTGACCATGTTTTCTCATTGTTTAAAAACATTAATCGAGCATATTGCTGGGATAGTGTACTGGCTCCTTCGACATGACTTTTAGCACTGATATTGGCTTTTATGGCACGTAAAATACCAACTGGATCAAAACCACGATGTTCATAAAAACGATGATCTTCAATGGCGACAATGCTTTTTAAAAAATAAGGTGATACATCTTTTAAGGCGACATCATTGCTTTGTTGTTGAGATTGATAAAATAATTTTTGATTTTGATCATACATTCTGATAATATGGCCACCATTTAAATCGGGGGCTTCAATGAAATAACTGATTGAATAAACACAGATCATAAAAACAAAACCTGCAATGACAATTCTTCTTAACCACTTGATTATTTTTTTCATGTCCATCACCTCATTCTTTCATTCTTGCCGAAAAAGATCATTCTATTCATTGGAGAAATAAAACGTGACTTTTCTTTTCAAATTTTGATATAATGGAGGCGGTGATAAAAATGAATCAAACAAAACAAGTTCATTATAAAGCTATTTTTAAACAAGGTGATGAAAAACAGACTATAGAATATAAAGTGGACGGATGGATTGATTATGGTCAAAAAACAAGACTACATTTTCAAACAGATCAGGGAAAGATTCAAATTTCTTTTGATGAGGTTGAAGTTCATCTACAAAATGGAGATTCACTGTTAAGATTTCATAAGGAAAAGAAGGTATGGAATCATTATCAATTACCTTATGGAACAGTGGAATTAAAAACAGAACTTCTGAAATTTAAAGCATCTTCACAGATGATTCAAATGAAATATGCCTTATATGATCATCAAGGAATGATTTCTATGGTTTATATTATGATTACGCTTAAAGATTATCCCATAAAGGTGGATGCATGAAGTTTCTCAAGATTTTTTTAAATCGTATTTTTATTTTTAGTATATGTATCTTTCTACAGATGATTTGGATAATTTTTGCAGGCAGGGAATTATGGACACATTATTCATGGATTTATCCTTTGATGTATATTATCAGTTTTCTTGTGGTTTTAGGTTTAGTGAGTAAAGATGAAAATCCTTCATATAAAACAGTGTGGATTATTGTCATTTTATTGTTTCCTATGTTTGGAGGATTATTATATTTATGCATTGGAAATAAGAAACCATCGAGAAAGATTAGAAAAATGTTAGAACCTGTTATGGATGAAATGCGTCCTTATATGATTTTAGAAGATGATGTCTGTGATTGTTTAGATCCAGATAAAAAAGATGGTTTGCATTATTTATCTGATTTAGGATATGGAACATATTTACAGACACAATGTCGTTATTATTCTTTAGGAGATTATTGTTATAGGGATTTGTTGAAGGATATTAAAGAAGCGAAAAGATATATTTTTATGGAATATTTTATTGTTTCTCAAGGTTTGATGTTTCAACAGATTTTAGATTTACTGAAAAGAAAGGTTCAAGAGGGTGTTGAAGTTCGTTTGATATATGATGATGTAGGAAGTTTGACAACTTTGCCTTATCATTTTGAAAAAGAACTGGAAAAGATGGGTATACAATGTGTTGTCTTTAATCCTTTTGTTCCTTTTTTATCGGTTGCGATGAATCATCGTGATCATCGTAAAATATGTATTATTGATGGATATATTGGTTATAGTGGTGGTTTTAATCTGGCTGATGAGTATATCAATGTGAAAATGCGTTTTGGTCATTGGAAGGATACAGGAATGCGTTTAGAGGGAAAAGGTGTCTGGAATCTGACAACGATGTTTTTATCAACATGGAATGCTTATCGACATCAAGATCAAAATTATTTGCTTTATCTTCCAGAGATTTTACCACCCATCCAAAATGATGGTTATGTGGTTGTTTATGGTGATTCACCTGTGGATCATGAAGAAACGGGAGAACATATTTATTTAAATATGATTAATCAGGCACAAAATGAGATATGGATTATGACACCTTATTTTATTATTGATGATACGATGATGAAGGCTTTTTTATTGGCAAGAAAAAAAGGTGTTCGTGTTCATATTATTACACCGGGTATTCCTGATAAGAAAAATGTATATCACGTGACACGTTCTTATTATTATTCTTTAATGAAAGCTGGTGTAGAATTCTATGAATATCAACCAGGTTTTTTACATGCGAAAATGGTTTTATGTGACCAGAGAATTGCCACTGTTGGAACGATTAATTTCGATTATCGTAGCCTTTATTTACATTTTGAATGTAACATCATGTTGACACAAAAGTCTGTCATTCAAGAGATTTCACGTGATTTTCAGGAAACCTTTGCCTTATCACAAAAAGTCACACTCAGTGAGAGTCGTCGTTTCAAAGGAATATATGAAGCTATTTTAAGATTATTTGCACCTTTAATGTAGAAAAAATGTTGACTATATCGTTAAATATGATATTGTATTAAAAGTATGGAAGAAGGAGGGTACCATGGCAATTAATAAAATAGAACTTTCATTAAAGAAGGTCATACAAAAAGCGGTTGTTGATTTAAAATTTGTGGAAGATTATCCACTTGAACAAATTGTAATAGAAATTCCTAAAGATAAAGCACATGGTGATTATTCGACAAATATTGCGATGCAACTTACAAAAGTGTTAAGAAGAAATCCTCGCGAGATTGCACAAGCTGTGATTGATGCATTAGATTTAGAAGCAGGACATATTGAACATGTAGAAATGGCAGGTCCGGGATTTATTAACTTGTTTTTAAGAAAAGATGCAATGACTTCAGTTATTCAGGAAGTTTTAACTGAACAGGATCATTTTGGTTGTTCTGATTATGGACAGGGTATTCGATATAATATTGAATTTGTATCAGCGAATCCTACTGGAGATCTTCATTTAGGACATGCGAAGGGGGCTGCTGTTGGTGATAGTATCTGTCGTATCATGAAAGCAGCTGGTTATGATGTCACAAGTGAGTATTATATTAATGATGCAGGAAATCAGATTACGAATTTAGCGTTGTCTTTATATGCCAGATATTTACAGACTTTTGGTAAAGAAGCCAAGTTACCTGAAGATGGATATCATGGTGCAGATATTATACAGATTGCTGAAAACTTAAAGGAAGAATATGGCGATCGTTTTTTAAATGTTTCTCAAGAAGAAGCCATTGCTTATTTTAGAAAAATTGGAACAGAACATGAATTACAAAAAATTAAAGATATATTAAAAGAATTTAGAGTTGTTCATGATGTCTGGTTTAGTGAAACTTCATTATATGAAAATAATAAGATTGAACCAACCATTCAAAAATTAAAAGATCAAGGATATACTTATGAAAGTGATGGTGCTTTATGGTTTAAATCAACTGAATTTGGTGATGATAAAGATCGTGTCCTTATCAAAAGTGATGGAAGTTATACATATTTAACACCTGATATTGCATATCATTTAAATAAGTTAGATCGTGGTTATGAATATTTGGTGGATTTATTAGGTGCTGATCATCATGGTTATATTCAACGTATGAAAGCAGCTATTCAAGCTTTAGGATATAATGCTGATCAGTTAAACATTGATATTATGCAGATGGTTCGTATGGTTGAAAATGGAGAAGTTGTGAAAATGAGTAAGCGTACGGGAAATGCAGTGACAATTAAGGATTTAATTGAAGATATTGGTGTGGATGCTACACGTTATTTCTTTGTATCTAAAGCAGCAAGTTCACCATTTGATTTTGATTTATCACTTGCTAAGTCAAAATCAAATGATAATCCTGTCTATTATGCACAATATGCCCATGCTAGAATGTGCTCTATTGAAAGACAGGCAGCTCAGGCAGGAATTGAAATGGCTGATCATTATGAATTACTTGTCCATGAAAAAGAAATTGAACTTGTTAAACATATCAATGAATTTAGAAATGAAATTGTTGAAAGTGCAAAACAAAGAGCACCTCATAAAATCGCAAATTATATTCAAAAACTTGCACAATTATTCCATTCGTTCTATAATGATTGTTATGTTATTGATGAAAATCATTTAGATTTATCATCACAAAGATTAGCTTTAGTAAAAGCAACACAAATCACTTTAAAGAATGCATTAAATTTAATTGGTGTTGAAGCACCAGAAAAAATGTAGGAGGATATTATGGTTGATTATAAACAGAGTTCAATGGTAGATGTTGCCTATGATTTGATGACAAAAAAGAAAAAACCGGTAGATTTTTATAAATTATGGCAGGAAGTTTCTGAAATTAAAGGTTTTGATCAAAATAATCAGGAAGAAAATGAATCATTGTTTTATACAAATATAACGTTAGATGGACGTTTTATTACAGTAGGAGAAAATCGCTGGGATTTAAGAAGTCGTCATAAGTTTGATGAAGTGCATATTGATATGAATGATATTTATGCAGATGATGAAGAAGATACATCAGATGATGATGGTGACGATGGTTTAATTGAAGATGATTATAATTAAACAAGCTCTTTTGAGCTTGTTTTTGTGTGCAATAAAATCTATATAGATGGTCTATAATCAAAAAAGATTGACTGTAGGGATTATGTGAAAACATCTTGTATAATAGAAATGCAGTCTGGAAACTAACATACAGTGGAATTATGTAAGCAAGTGAGTAAGAATGCTTGTCTGTATAAACATATTAACGAAGCTGATAAATATTTATTTTATACTTTCATTAACTTATATAAAAAGAACCTACATTATCATAGTATTTAAATAATGTGGTTCTTTATAAAATTAAAGTGATTTCTTGTTGATGATCCACTTTCCGTTTCGAGATGAACCCTCACGTTTGACTATCTTAGATGATTTCAATTTATTAAATAATCTTTTTACGGTTGCTTCAGAAATATTTAACCTTAATCCATATTCTTTATAAGTCAATGTTGGATATTTATGAATAAGTTTTAATAGGTTCATTGATTGATAATCAAGGTCAACATTAAGGTCATCAAGGTCAACATTAAGGTCATCAAGGTCAACATTAAGGTCATCAAGGTCAGTATCATGAATTTGACTTCTATAAATATTAATTCTTAAGTCAATATCTCCACCAATAAACTCTGGTTCTTTTAACCCGGCGTTTAAAACTGTGTTAATAATACGAGGGATTCCACTGCCCCAATGCTCAATTAAATTCATATAAGAAAAAGCATTGGCTAAAGCTTCATTACGAATCTTAGAATAACCATCTTTCATTTTATCTATTGTTTGACCCATAGCGAGTTTTCCAGGAGAAGTTACTTCTAAACGATCATCATAAATTGCGATTTGAATGTTATTTCTATCAAGATAACTACGATGGATTGCAGCATTAATAATTAACTCTCTGATACTTTCTGGAGGTATTTCGTATACATCTTGTCGATAAACACCTTTAATTTTTGCACCAAGATGAATATTTCGTAAAACAAATTGATAAGCTTCTTCTATTTGTTCATAAATTGGTCCGTTTAGTTCTCTTTTATCCACGAAAATCGCTCTATTATTTCCTTTGAATAATCCACATTGAATATGCATTGGAAATGCTTCATTACCTGTTAATATGGCATATGCATTTGTTGGAAAAAATTTTCCTTCCTTTTCAATTAATATTCCCCAAGAAACAAGTTGCTTTTCTGTAACATCCTTTATTGTGTGTTTTAGCGAATCGGGTGCATTTCTTAATGCTACTTCTTTTAAAGAATTGCATAATTTGATGATATCTTCATTTGTGATTTCTAATCCTAAACAGATAGATTGATCAAAACAACGATTATTTCCTTCGAATGTCAGTTCTTTAATCATAGCTTCATCTGCAAGTCTTGTAGTACCCGCTATTCTTACATAAGTTCCATTTTCTTTACCTAAAGATTTTAAATAGTAAGGTCTTTGTCTTTCTGCGTCAATTTCTACGATAATTAAAGTTTTTTCATCAATTGTTTTTAAATAAATATCGGGAATAATTGCAGGTTCACAACTATCAGATATTGCATTTGTAATTGCATCAACAACTTTAAATGCCTTTTCTTTTTCAATTCCAACAATTTTTCTAGTATCATCGCTAACACCAAAAATAATTTTTCCACCAATACCATTTGCAAAAGCAACAACGGTTTTAATATATTTTTGACTATTATTAGGTAACGTTTCTTTAAATTCAATATTTTTATTTTCTGTATCAGCAATCAGTTTTTTTATATCCATCTGAATCACTCCTCATCTTTATGTTTTCTTATTTATGATTAATTATAGCACAAATACAAAGTTTGTTTAATATATTATTAGACAGTCTAAATCGTGTTAAACATATAAAAATACATATAATATATTTCCCATAAAAAAGAAATTTATATGTTGAAAAACGTCCGTGTTTTCTCATTTTTTCTATCTCATTTGACTTGTTTTAAAGAAAGTGTTTTACTCAACAAGAAAAAATGATTATAATGATAAAAGGTGAATAGAAATGAAAGATATTTATTATCAAATTAGTGGAGAAGGTTTTCCTATTGTATTCTTACATGGCAATGGGGAAGACCATCATATATTTGATCAGGCTGTTTTACAGTTATCAAAACAGTATCAATGTATTTGTATTGATTCACGTTATCATGGTCAAAGTATTCACGCTGGGGAATTATCCTATCAACAAATGGCTAAAGATGTGATGGGTGTTGTAGATGAATTAAAATTGGAAGCTTATGATATCATTGGATTTAGTGATGGAGCTATTATTGCTTTATTATTAGCTCAATGTGATTTACGTTTAAAACATGTTGTGAGTATTGGGGCGAATACCAAACCTTGCTATATCAAATCTTTTTATCGATTAACATTTTATTTACAAATGCTTTGTTTAGCTGTTTTTGCATTATATCAAAAGAAAGCTAGACTCACATTGAAGTTGTATCGATTGATGTTAACACAACCACAGATTGAATATCAACAATTACATCAAATTCGTATCCCTGTTCTTATTTTGGCAGGTGAATTTGATATGATTAAAGAATATGATACAAAACAAATAGCCAAAGCATTGCCTTATGGTATTCAAAAAATAATAAAACATGGCAATCATTTTTTATTACGAGATTCTTTTTTAGAAACGATGAAAGAAATTTGTTTATTTTTAGATGCTTGTCATCAGGAGGAAAGTCATGAAAATATGTCAGGTACGCCAATTAACAATAGGTGAAGGAAAACCTAAAATTTGTGTTCCTGTTGTTGAAACAACAACAGAAAAGATCATCCAGCAAATACAAGAACTACAAAATTGTGATCTTATTGAATTAAGAATTGATTTTTATGAAAACATCCATGATTTGAAACAAGTTCATGAATTATTATTGCAGGTAAGACAACAGACGAATCTACCACTTTTATTGACGTATCGTTCTTTAAAAGAGGGTGGACACATTCAACTGAGTGATCAAGAATATTTATCACTGGTTCAAACAGCATGTCAAAGTGGATGTATTGATATTGTAGATATTGAACTGGAAAGTGGGAATATGTTAGTTTATCAGTTGGTTGAAATCGCTCATCAAAATCATGTGAAGGTGTTGATGTCTTACCATGATTTTGAAAAAACACCAGCTGTGATGGAAATGAAAGAGCGTCTGGAAAAGATGGAAATTATGGGAGCAGATATTTGTAAAATAGCTGTTATGCCTTTTTCTTTTAAAGATGTGATTCAATTACTGAATACAACAATGGAAATGTCACAAAGGCTCACAAGACCACTTGTGACAATGTCAATGGGAAAGATCGGAAAAATCACAAGAATTGTGGGAGAAATGGTTGGTTCATCTATTACTTTTGCCAGTGTAGGACAATCTTCAGCACCGGGACAACTCACTTTAGAAGATATGCAGACTTTATTGGAGGTTATTCATCATGATTGATTTTATTCAAGCTCAAAAAGCTTTTCAAAATTATATCAGCTCTTATGATATGACCATTCCTTCTATTCGTTTGAAAGTCGTGCATACATATAAAGTTGTAGAATGTTGTGAATATTTATGTCAACATTTACATTTGTCTAAAGAAGATACAGATTTAGCGATGTTGATTGCTTTATTGCATGATATTGGACGTTTTGAACAATGGATGCAATATCAAAGTTTTGCTGATCATAAAACCATTGATCATGCTTTATTTTCAAGTCAGTTATTATTTGGTAAAGGATTGATTCGTGAATTTATTTCTGACTCTCAATATGATGACATTATCAAAAATGCAATAGAACAGCATAATCGTTATCGTATAGAAGATGGTTTTGATGAGCGTACATTATTATTTATTCATTTAATAAGAGATGGAGATAAATTAGATAATTTTAGGGTCAAGGAAGAAGAAAGAATAGAGGATCTTTTATATGTCAGTTTAGAACAGGTCAATCAGGAATCTATTTCAGATAAGATTTATCAACAATTTTTACATGAACAATTGATATATGCTCCTGACCGACAGACACATATAGATATGTGGTTATCTTACATTGCCTTTATCTTTGATTTGTATTATCCATGTTCTGTTCAATATATTCAAGAATATCATTGGGTTGAGCGTTCTTTTGATCGTTTATCACCAGTCAATCCTCATGTTTATCAACAATATATGACATTAAAACAAATAGCTTTAGATTATATTCAAAAAAGGAGTAACAATGTAGTATGAATCATAAAAAAACAAGAAAAATGATCTATTTGGCTTTATTAAGTGCTATTGCGATTGTTTTACATACAGTGGAAGCGATGATTCCTGTTCCATTACCAGTAGGAGCAAAACTAGGACTGGCCAATATTATTTCATTGGTTGTTGTTCATCTTTATGGTGTCAAAGAAATGTTTATTGTTAATATTTTTAGAGTTTTTGTTTCTAGTTTATTAACTGGTATATTTATGCAAAATCCTTTCTTTATTAGTTGTGGTGGTGTCTTTTTAAGTAGTTTAGCTTTAGCAATTATTTATAAATTTATTCAACTACCAATGGTATCTACATCCATTGTTTCAGCTATTTTTCATAATATCGGACAAGTGGCCGTCGTATCTTTTATATTTTCTTTTGCAGGGATTATGATTTATGTTATACCCTTGTTGATAACATCCATCCCTACAGGGATTTTGACAGGATTAGTTGCCATTGAAATATTAAAACGTGTCAAAAAAGAACAAATTCAATGATGAAAATATTTTCATGGAATGAGCGATTGATGTAGAATCAGTCGTTTTTTATTATCAGATTTGATACAATAGATGTAGGAGGTTAGCTTATGGAAGAATATATTTTAGCAATTGATCAAGGTACAACGAGTACCAGAGCTATATTGTTTGATCAAAATGGACAATTATGTTATATGCAACAAAGAGAATTTAAACAATATTTTCCACATTCAGGATGGGTAGAACATGATGCTAAGGAAATATGGAATTCGGTTGTAGAAGTTGTGCAATCTTTATTTACAATCTATAATATTCGCTCGAGTCAAATTAAAGCCATTGGTATTACAAATCAAAGAGAAACAACGGTTGTATGGGATAAAACAACAGGTGAACCTGTCTATCATGCAATTGTATGGCAATCACGACAATCACAGGATATTTGTGATCAGCTGATTAAAGATGGCTATAGTCCAATGATTCAAGATAAAACAGGTTTGATCATTAATCCTTATTTTAGTGCCAGTAAAATAAGATGGATTTTAGATCATGTTGAAAATATGAATAAAGATCATCTTTTGTTTGGGACAATTGATACATGGCTGATTTGGAAATTAACGGGAGGAAAAGTCCATGCGACAGATTATACCAATGCATCAAGAACTTTGCTTTATAATATTTATGATTTAAAATGGGATGATGATTTATTGAAACTCTTTGATATTCCTAAAACAATGTTACCAGAAGTCAAAGAATCATCTTGTATTTATGGGTATAGTGATGAAACGTTATTAAGTGGTCTACATTTTAGAGCACCTATCTGTGGGGTAGCAGGAGATCAACAGGCTTCTTTGTTTGGACATACATGTTTTCAATCAGGTGATATCAAAAATACTTATGGAACAGGATGTTTTATTTTAATGAATACAGGTGAAAAACCGGTCGTTTCACATCATGGTTTACTCACAACGATTGCTTGGGGAATGAATGGTCAAATGACTTATGCTTTAGAAGGTTCAGTTTTTATTGGTGGTAGTGTGATGCAATGGTTAAGAGATGGTTTACAGTTATTTGCTCATGTCAGTGAAACAGAAGCAATGGCCAAATCTCTAGATGATAATGAGGGTGTTTATCTAGTACCTGCGTTTGTTGGACTAGGAACACCATACTGGGATAATGATGTAAGAGGCACAATTTTTGGTTTAACACGAGGGACAACACGTCAGCATATTGTTCGTGCAGCATTGGAATCCATTGCTTATCAAAGTCGTGATGTGATAGAAGTCATGAAAAAAGAGGCACATCTGACATTAACACATTTATCTGTTGATGGTGGAACAACTGACAATGAGTTTTTAATGCAGTATCAAAGTGATCTTTTAAATATTGATATTATGAAACCACAAGTCAAAGAAACAACAGCTTTAGGAGCAGCTTATCTGGCTGGATTAGCGATTGGTTTTTATGAAAGTCAAGAAGCTATTAAAAGTAGACATCTCATTTCAAAGACATATCATTCACAAATGGATTTTCAAAAAGCTTTACAATATTATCAACAATGGCAAAAAGCCATTGCGGCAACATGTTTATTTAAATAGGAGTATTTATGAAAAAAATTTTAATTGTATGTTTATTATGTTTAATGATTGTAGGATGTCAAGAAACACAAAAGTCATCTGTCTCTAAGTCAGAATCATCGCTACAATTAGTGGAAACAGATGATTCTTGGGGCATTGTTCTTAATGTTGACAATGTAACAGATACGGGTTTAACGTTGATTTGTAGTCAAAATGGTGGAGAAGTCACAGGAGATTTGCAAACGGGAGAGAAGTATTGGGTTGAAGAAAAGAGAGATGGAAAGTGGCAGGAACTTCCTACACCTCAAAAACCTGTCTGGTCAGATGTGAGTTACACTATTCAAAAACAGGATTTTACACATTGGGATATCCAATGGGAAGATCTCTATGGTTCTTTGTCAAATGGTGAATATCGTATTGGTAAGGAAATACAGGATTTTAGAGGTGGCAGTGATTATGATGAAAAAGCATATTATAGTGAATTTGTTATTCAATAAAGTTTACGCTCAGTCGTAAGCTTTTTTTATGATACAATAATGATACAACTTTTTGATATGATTTTATGTGAGGGGTGATGATATTGAAAATATTAATTGTAGAAGATGAAATGGCGATTAGAGATTTAATTGGAATGAATTTAACAAGAGCGGGTTATCAATGCGATTATGCTCAAAATGGAAAAGAAGGGTCTATACTGATTGATTATCACCACTATGATTTAATTTTATTAGATATTATGTTACCTTTTATTGATGGATACGAATTGATGCAGTATATTAAGCCACAAAATGTTCCCGTCATTTTTATCAGTGCTAAATCAACAGTGGAAGAAAGAGTAAAAGGATTAAAAATGGGAGCAGATGATTATTTGGTAAAACCATTTTCTATTGATGAGCTACTAGCAAGAGTGGAAAGTGTTTTAAGACGTTACCATAAAAGCTTAAATGAGATAAAAGTTTTAGATATTACAATTGACCTTAATCAAAGACTAGTGATACAAAACGGAAAGAGAATCTATCTAACACATATGGAATATGAATTATTACTTTTTTTAGTTCAAAATAAAAATATTGCATTATATAGAGATGTTTTATATCAAAAAGTCTGGAATGATGATAAGGAAGAAACAAGAACTTTAGATTTACATATTCAAAGATTACGTAAAAAATTAAATTGGCAACATGCTATTAAAACAGTTTATCGTATAGGCTATATGCTGGAGGTACAACAATGAAGTTTTCTGAAAAAATTATATATAGCTGTCTGGTAATTTTAGCAATCATGTTTTCAATAGGAATGTTATTGATGATTTATCAAAATCATGTAACGCTTTTAAAAACAACACGCGATCAATATTTATCACACCATCAAATTGAGCTTTATACATTAGAATCAAGACTATTTCAGGATAGCATAAGTCTTCAAGGATATTATTCAAAAGATAACCAGCAAATTCAAAATAAGATGATTTATTATGTTCAACAGTTTCAAGATGTTGAAAAAAATGGATATTATGCTTTGATACATGATAATAATCAAATATTATATACAGATATGAATGAAAATTTGAAGCCTTATATTTCATCAGAACATAATCACACCTATTTTATGCAATCAATACAAAAGAATCAATATATGTTTGTGACTTCTTCTTTTACTGTAGGGACAGATATTTATTATCTTGAAACGTGCTATGATATGTCTTTTGTATATAAGGAAAGAGATAGACAATTACAAAGTTTTTTAATCATTGGATGTTTCTTGCTTATTGGGGCTTCCTTCATTTTAAAAGTTCTTTCTCATTATTTAACACGTTCTATTTTAAAATTGAATGAAGTATCAAAAAGAATAGCAAGTGGGCAATATAGTGAAAGAACATGTATTCAAAGTCAAGATGAGATTGGTGAGTTATCACAGAGTTTTGACTATATGGCACAAATGAATGAACAACGCATTCAACAATTACAAGATAATGTTGTTCAAAAAGAAGAATTTATGGCAAGTTTTTCTCATGAAATTAAAACACCAATGACAGCTATTTTAGGATTTGCAGATTTATTAAGGACTTGTGATTGTGATGAGGAAACAAGACAAAAAGCAGCTCAATATATTTATCATGAGGGAAGACGTCTAGAAAGCTTAGCATATACTTTAATGGATTTATTAGCTTTAAATAATCGAACGATTCAATGGCAATGTGTAAAAATAAAAGATGTGATAAAACAAATTAAAAACTATTATCTCGGTCAAAATAAACAAGAGCGTTTAATCATAGACTATGATGATGTTTGTGTATTATCACAAGAAGAGTTATTATTTGTATTGTTGAGAAACTTGATTGATAATGCATTGAAAGCAAGTCAAGATAATCAATATGTTAAGGTGAGTATTCACAAGTGTCAACAGCATGTTATTTTTTCTATTCGTGATCAGGGGATTGGTATGAGTCAAGAAGCGATAGAAAAGGCAACAGAACCATTCTATATGGCAGATAAATCTCGTTCTCGCTCTATGGGTGGTGCAGGATTAGGATTAACCATTGTCAAACGTATTCTAGAATTACATCATAGTTCCTTGCAAATTCAATCGCAGCTTAATAATGGAACAACGATGTCTTTTGCTTTGGAGGTCAATCATGAAAAAATATAAAATCAAAATCATATGTTTTCTTATTATATCATTATCACTGGCTATGCCTTATATTGTTGTCTATAGCATAGATTATTATGATTTTTCACATATTAAAACAATAGAAACAACAAATTTGAAAAAAATTATTGAAAATCACCCTATAGTGCAAGCTATCTATAATGATTATTATTCCAATGATCATAATGAGAATTCACCACAATACGTTGTGAAAAATAAAGAACTTTATAGTCAGTCTGCTCAAAAGAGAATCACAGAGTTACAAAATATTTTTTCAAGAGAAATTGAAAAATTAATGCAATACAAAGTGATTGATCAGGATATACTAGAAACAAGTCAAGATCGATATCCTATTACTTTTGGAACAATTTATGATCAAAAAGACCCTTATTTGGATCAGCTTTTAAGGATGGATAAAGATTATAAAAATATATCTTTTTCATGTGAAAAAGATACGGAAAAAATTGATAGTATTATGGTAGTAGATGCAAATGGGAAAAATTATACTGAAAAGCAATGTCAAAATATGGCTTGGCATATGATTGAGTATTTAGAGTTGGATGATATTGAAGATTGGTCATACAACCAATATGGTTATGAGTCACAGATTTTAAAAATAAGAGTTTATTGTCAAAATGATCAAGAACCAGAATCAATGCAGTTATCAATAGGTGTTCAATTATTGGGAACACCTGAAACTATTATAAATATTAAGTAAAGATATGAATTATGGAGTTCTTTTAAAACAACATTGAAAAGAACTCTTTTTTTTACAATTTAGATACATCTTATTGTTATGATGAATGTGGGGTGAAAAAGTATGAAAAAGATATTAATGATTTTATGTTTTATATTGTTATGCGGATGTCAGCAAAATGAAATAGGAACTGACCATAAAACGAATATCCAAAAAGAAAATTTAACGATGAAAGATAGGCGATATACAACATATGGTGATGGAAATGACAAAGGTTTTTATCGTATTCATAATGATGGTGAAAATAGTCGATTAGCTTATTGTGATTATCAAACACATCAGGAAGTTTATTTATGTAAGCAATCAGGCTGTGAACACAAAGATGAAAACTGTACATCTTATCTTTCACCATTTGATTCTATGAGCTCTTTATTTGTGTATGGGAATCATTTATATATGATGAATAGTACCGGATCTATGGAAATAAATGCTTTAGGAGAAAGTCAACGAACAGGACCACAAATGACCAAAATGGATTTAGATGGTCAAAATCGCCAAGTCTTATATCATTGTCAAGATGGTTATCATTTTGTGGATACAAATTGTGCTTTTGATTCTCAATATGTTTATGTCATTATGGGAAAGGAAAAAGAATATAAGATGAATGGAGATAATACTATTGTTACAGATGAAGCAAGAGGGTTGTATCGTATCCATTTAGAAAGTGGAAAGTGTGAAAAAGTATGTGATGCACCAGATATGATGATTGCAGGTGTTGATGGTAGAAAACTTATTTTAGAAGGCTTTGATTATCCTGAAAATATAACCGAATATCTAGAACAAGGGAATACTCAAAAATATGATGAAATATGTATGAATGCAAAGACTATTTTTACAAGTGTTGATGTTGATACAAAAGATATGTATAGAGTATCACAAAAATTTGATGATTATGATTTATGTGATGGTAAAAAAATATATTATCGTGATGGTGAAAAATTAAATATGTATGATATAAAAACACAGGAAATAAAAACATTGATGAGTTTACCACAAAATCATCAATATTATTTCTCTGATATAGTGGATGATTATATCGTATTGATGGAATATGATGATGAAAATGAAGTTTATTCACATATGTATGCCATTGATGTTCATTCACCCAAAATGATTGAATTACATCATTATACTAGAAAACCAACAGAAGCAGTAACGATTTTAGCTCAAATGCATGATAATCTATTAGTCCAATATGATCGTATTGGACATGATGAAAAGACATGGGCAGGAACAATGCAATTCGAGGTTGATAAGACATTTATTGGTTGTATTTCTAAAAAAGATTTTCTCAACGATCAAAATGAATATCAAACGATAAAGCAGATAGGTGATTAGTATGTTAGAAATGAAAAATGTATATAAAAATTATGGAACATATCAAGTTTTAAAACACGTTGATCTTTGTTTGGATGAAGGTATTTATGCATTATTGGGACCTAATGGCTCAGGGAAATCAACATTAATGAAACTTATATGCCGTCAGCTTAAACCAACAAAAGGACAAATTTTATGGAAACATAAGAAAATAGATGATTGGGGGCAACATTATTTTCTAGATATTGGCTATGCTCCACAGCAACAAGGACTTTATGAAGATATGACAGGATTACAATTTTTAACTTATATGGCTTTGTTGAAAGGGATAGAGAAAAAGAAATTAAAAAATGAAGTGAATAGAGTTGCTCAATTGGTGAATATGGACAAATTTCTCAAACAAAAATGTAAGACATATTCAGGTGGTATGAAGCAAAGAATATTAGTAGCTCAAGCACTTTTGAATAATCCATCACTTTTATTGCTTGACGAACCAACAACAGGACTTGATCCCAAAGAACGTGTATCACTACGAAATGTTTTATCTCATCTATCAAATGATCATATTGTTTTTATTGCAACTCATGTTGTTTCTGATGTAGAAAATCTTGCGAAAGAAATTGTTTTTTTAAAAGATGGTATCATTGTTGGAAAAGGAAAAAAAGAAGATTTGCTAAAACAATTTCAAGTTCATTGCTTAGAAGATGTTTATTTAAAGATTTTTGGTGATGATATATGATGCCTTTAATCAAGTATGAATTTATAAAAATGAGAGGACGTAAAAGCTTTATTGTTATTCTTATTTTGCTTTTGTTAAGTCAATTTTTTCTTTTTTCAGTAAGTTTAAATCAAAAGATTCCCTTATCTGCTTATCAAAAATTTCATCAGACTTTACTTTCCTTGCCTAATGAAAAACGTTATGAATTTACAAAAAAAGAGTATGAAAAATATCAGTCATTTATGATTTTGGAACAGTTAACGCAATTACGTCAAAATGAGCAAAAAAATGCTTCAATTATCGAAGAACTTTTACAAGAGAATCCTAATGTTGAAAATTATCAACAAGAGTATATCAGTAATCATCAGCCTCAATATACATCGTCTTTAGAACAAGATGCTCAATTTTTAGAAATGATGTTTGACGAAATGACACAATTAAAGACTTATTTTCAATATATTAAAGATATTCAACAACAGGCTCAACAACTTTCAGGAATTTCTATTTTTCAAAGTCATCAAAATCAAAATGAAATAGAAAGAAGTGCTAAAGATTTTCAAAAGTTAACCCATGTTGAAGTGACATATGATATCCAATATCCTCTAGAAATGGTGTTTTCATTTGATTTTACGAGTTTGTTTTTAGTGATTATTGTCTTGAGTTTATCCTATTATCTGATTATGGAAGAAAGAGAAAATGGATTGATGAATTTGTTGAAATTAAGTCAAAATGGATATATGAAAGTAATTATAGCAAAGTTCATTGTCATGTTTTTGATAACGAGTATAATTTGTTTTTTGGTATATGCAGGAAAATTAGGTTATATGGCATGGAACTGTGGATTGGGAGATTTGTCGCGTAGTATTCAGTCAATGGCTCATTATAGACAATGTCCTTTACAAATGAATGTCAAACAGTGGATTGGTCTGATGATAGGATTTAAAATATTGGTATTATCATTATTAGGTATAATAATGATGAATTTATGTTTGGTATTGAAAAATAGAATTTTATCT
Organism: Massiliimicrobium timonense; assembly: GCF_002160865.1. Lineage (GTDB taxonomy): Bacteria > Bacillota_I > Bacilli_A > Erysipelotrichales > Coprobacillaceae > Allocoprobacillus. The sequence continues at coordinate 8,509 of NZ_NFLJ01000036.1, read as the reverse complement.
TGGATATCTATATTGGTATTTTTTGTAGTAGAAGTTTTCAGTTATTTGATGATTCATCCCTTAAGTTCACTTTATTTATTGAAGTATATCAATATGATTTCATTTCTACAAACAGATATTTATTTAAAAACATATCGATATATATCTGTTTTTGGATTGCCAACAACTCTTTATCATTTACATATTTTTATTATAATAGCTGGACTGATTTTTGGGAGTATAAGTTGTATATGTATCTATGTTTGTAAAAGAGATTTTTCTTTGAGAAATGCTCATTTTGTATTTAAACATTGTCTTCATTTGTCTTCTTTATGCAGTTTTGAATTTTATAAGATGATAAAAATACAAAAAGTTGGTTTTCTCATTATTTTAAGTTTATTTTTACAATATTATCAATATCATCATGTTTCTGTTTATATGGATAGTGAATCTTCTATTTATCAAAGTTATATGCAATATTTACAAGGACCTCTTACTGATGACAAAATAAAATGGATTGAACAACAGCAGGATTATTTTGATTCATTGCATCAACAAATAGAAAAAATTGAAAATAATATCAATCTCACATCACAAAAAAAGCAATCTCTTAAAGAAAATATTTCTATGAAGTTGATAGGAGAGAATGTTTTTAATGATGTCAAGGAACAATATGAGTGGATTCAAAAACATCCCCAAGCTGAATTTGTTTATGAACGCCCGTATGAGGAATATTTTTTATCTTCTTCATGGAGTTTAGCACCTAGTTTAATGCTGATGATTTTCTTGTCACTAAGTTTATATCAAGTTATTAATATTGAATATGAAAATCATGTTAATGAAGTTAGTCAAATAACAATTAATGGAAATCATAGAATCCTAGAATTAAAAATTATAGGATGTGTTATTATAATAGGAATAGGGATGAGCATTTTTTATGGAACACCTCTTATCTTTTTACATAGTGTCTATGGTTTTTCATCTTTAGGAGCATCTGTCATTTCTATACCAACTTTTCGATCTTTACCTTCTGTATTGACTTTAGGTCATTTGTTTCTTATAGATGGGTTGATTAAATTTATTATTTGCATGAGCTTAACGAGTTTTTTATTGATGATTAGTGTGAAAGCCAGACATACTATGACAACATTATTTATAAGTTTATGTCTGTTTGTTATTCCTTTATTTCTTATTTATAATCAGATAGATTGTTTCAAAGATATATCTTTTTATCCAATGTTAAATTGTATTCAATATTGTATAGAAAACCCTATATTATTAATTGTTCAAATAATGATTTCGATAATTGTGATGATTTTATCTTTAAAAAAAGTTTTTCAACAATATTTTCACGTTTTGTAAGTTCTCATTCTGTAATTGTTTCAATTTTAAATATAATAGAAATATATTATTGTTCATTTAAAGTGAATTTTATATAATAAATTTATAAGTATAAAGGAGGCGTAATATGGTTTTAAGTAAAGATTTTTTATGGGGTGGTGCTTTAGCTGCCCATCAATTTGAAGGTGGTGTTCTTGAAACATCTAAGGGTTTAAGTGTTGCTGATGTAATGACTGCTGGAGCACATGGTGTTCCTAGAGTGATTACTGATGGTGTGATTGAAGGTAACTATTATCCTAATCATGTTGGGATTGACTTCTATCATCACTACAAGGAAGATATTGCTATGTTTGCGGATATGGGCTTTAAATGTTTTAGAACATCTATCGCATGGACACGTATCTTTCCATTAGGTGATGAAGATGAACCCAATGAAGAAGGATTACAGTTCTATGATGATGTGTTTGATGAATTATTGAAATATGGTATTGAACCCGTTATTACATTATCTCATTTTGAAATGCCCTATCATTTAGCTAAAGAATATGGTGGATTCATGAACAGAAAGACTATTGATTTCTTTGTGAAGTTTGCAAAAGTCTGCTTTGAAAGATATAAAGATAAAGTCAAATACTGGATGACTTTCAATGAAATTAACAATCAGATGAATTACAAGAATGATATCTTTGGATGGACAAACAGTGGAGTTCATTTTGGAAATTATGATAATCCAGAAGAAGCGATGTATAAATGCGCTCATCATACTCTTATTGCCAGTGCACTAGCTGTCAAAGCAGGTAAAGAAATTAATCCTAATTTCAAGATTGGAAACATGATAGCAATGGTTCCTATTTATCCATATTCATGTCGTCCTGCTGATATGGTATTATCAACACAAATGATGCATGATCGCTGGTTCTTCTGTGATGTACAAGTGAGAGGACATTATCCAGCATATGCATTGAAGATGTTTGAAAGAAAAGGATTTGATATTGATATAACAGAAGAAGATAAAAAAATCTTGTCAGAAGGAACAGTGGATTATATTGGATTTAGTTATTATATGACAAATACTGTTGATTCTACAGCACATAAAGATGTTTCTACTGCAACTGATGGTTCAAGTGAATACAGTGTAGAAAACCCATATATCAAAGTATCTGACTGGGGATGGGCAATTGATCCAGAAGGGTTAAGATATGCTTTGAATATTTTCTATGAAAGATATGAAAAACCATTATTTATTGTAGAAAATGGATTTGGCGCAATCGACGTTAAAGAAGCGGATGGAAGCTGTCATGATCCATATCGCATTGATTATTTAAGAGCCCATATTCAGGAGATGAAGAAAGCAGTTGAAGAAGATGGTGTTGATTTAATGGGATATACACCATGGGGATGTATTGACTGTGTATCATTTACAACAGGAGAAATGAAGAAGCGTTATGGATTTATCTATGTCGATAGAGATAATGAAGGACATGGAACGTTAGAAAGAAGCAAAAAAGATTCTTATGACTGGTATAAGAAAGTGATTGCTTCTCATGGTGAAGAATTATAATATCCCGATTGAATCATATAATTATATCCTGTATACTAGAGATAAAAGAAAAGTGAGGTTAATGCAATGAGAAGAAAAGATAGAGAAATTACAGATTTTCATGATATTATGGATATTATGAATAAATGTGATACATGTCGTTTGGCTTTCTTTGATCAGGAATATCCTTATATTGTTCCATTGAATTTTGGTGTGAATATTGAAGATGGACAGTTATATCTTTATTTTCATAGTGCCAATCAAGGGACAAAGCTAGATTTAATCAGACAAAATAATAAGGCAACTTTTGAAATGGATTGTTAACACAATATCATTCTTTATGATGAAAGAATGTCTTGTACAATGGGTTATGCCAGTGTCATTGGACATGGAGAAATTGAGTTTGTAGATGAAGATGATAAATATGAAGCTTTAAAGATTTTAATGAAACATTATCATCACGAAGATTTTCAATTCAATACAAATATGATGAAAGCAACAACAGTCTTTAGATTAAAAGTCTTAGATATGATTGGGAAAAGAAGAAATAATATTCATCCAGAAGAAAAGACAAAAAAACATGTCACATTAGAGTAAATATATTGCCTATAGATGCTTATCGTTAATCTATAGGCTTTTTATAAAAGGAGTGAAGATATAATGATAAAAGCAATCTTTTTTGATATAGATGGAACTTTGATTTCCAAACAAAAACCTTTGGTTCAAGAAAACGTGATTCAGGGATTACAACAATTAAGGAATCAAGGGATTCAGCTCTTTATTGCCTCTGGTAGACATATGCTCGAACTGGAAGAATTAAAAATCAATCAACAATTTGAATTTGATGGTTATTTATTATTAAATGGTGGATATTGCCTTGTTCATGATCAAGTTATCTACGACCAAAAAATAGACGCACAGGATGTGCAGGAAATCGTGAAAGTTGTTAAAGAAAAACATTATCCTTGTTTATTTATTGAAAATAATCGCATGTATATCAATCATGTCAATCAAAGAGTCAAAGATGCTCAAGCATCCATTTCTACAATGATTCCCCCTATTTGCCAAGATATCAATATCAACAATATTTATCAAATTGACCCATATGTCGATGAAAAAGAAATCCAAGAGATCATACAAAATACAAAATATATCAAAGTCACAAGATGGCATGATTATGCTTATGACATTGTTCCTCAAAAAGGAGGCAAAGCAGCAGCAATTCAAGCCTTACAACATTATTTAGGTTTCCAAAAGGAAGAAATGATGGCTTTTGGTGATGGTCATAACGATATAGAAATGCTAGATATTGTTGGTTATCCAATTGTGATGGGCAATGGAAGTGAAGAAGTCAAAAAACATGGCAGATATATTTGTCAAAGTGTAAATGAAGATGGGATTTTAGATGGTCTTAAACATTTTCAACTTTTGTAAAAAGGCTCAAGGAATGTCCTTGAACCTTTATTTTGTAAATGGAACAACATCTTTCACAGCTTCTTTTAATGAAATGCATTGATCATCATGATCAATATCTATAAGCTGATACAAATCATTTCCCATATGCAATTCTTTCATATAAGATAACTGACGTAAACCATGACGTGATTCTATTCTTTCTACCAAATCATGATGTTGATCTTCTTTTAAAGCATAAACCAAATCAACAGATGCCTGATCAATCGCTAAAATATCAAGTGAAGCTAAAATACCGATATTGGGTGTCACAACTGGTGCAGCTGCTGTTCCTTCACAATCACAAGAAACAGACATATTACGCATCACATTGATATAAACAATATGTTCCCCAAAATAATCAACAACTGCTTTAGCAGACTCTGTCATACGTTCCATAAATTCCTCATTAGAAATATCCCACATATCATCAGAACCCGGTGTTGTATGAATCATCTTTTTCCCAATACGGCCATCAGCACAACCAATACCTATATTTTTATTGGAACCACCGAATCCTCCCTTAGAATGACCTTTGAAATGTGTCAAAACAAGCATTGAATCATAATCAACAAGTGTTTTTCCCATTGTCATATGATCAAACCATTTGCCATCTTTGACTGGTAAATCAATTGTGCCATTGGCATCCATAATATCTACTGGACAAAACGTCCAACCATTGACTTCCAAAGTTTTAAGATGCTGATCCGTTGTATAACGATCTCCCTCATAATAAGTATTTGTTTCGACAATCGTTGCCTCTGGTAATTGTTCTTTCACAAGTTTTTCTACCCATGGTCGAGGAATAATATTAGGACCATGTTGTTCTCCAGTATGCAATTTAATAGCTACCTTTTCTTTAAAATGTCCTTGAATACGTTGATAAATTTTAGATAATCCTTCTGCTGAAAGATCTCTTGTAAAATAAACAATAGATTCCTTTCCTGTACGTTCACCATAAGCCACATAATGATTTCCATTTGTTCCTGGAACTGGTTTTTGACTTGCCATAAGTAAGCCCCCTTTCTAAGAATATTATAAACCTTCAAGTCAACTTTAAATCAAGTTTTATTCTTATTTTTTATTACTTTTTGACTACTTGTTGCAGAGTTAATAAAATCATTTAAAAATTTTAAAAATGATTTTAGCACAAAAAAACGTAGTTAAATCTTGGTTGCATTGCATCTTTGTTTTCTCGTCTTTAATATAATAGCTTATGAGGTAATCATAATGTCTGTAAATAAACGTAAACAAAAAATTCTATGATGTAAATCATCAATAAATATAGTCATAATCCTAAAGCTATGTTAGCAATTACTTCAATATTAGAAAACAGAAATGTTTTTGAATGTGTCAAGTGTGTTCATCAGCATTATCTTTTTGCCGGGACTATCTTTCAAGATAACAAGCTGCCACTTTTCAATCTCATCTTGGGTTTATATTTATTCTTTTCTGCAAACAAAGGCTATTCAGCAATAAAAATGACTTCACAATTGGATATCATCTACAAGACAGCACTCAAGCTATGCAGAAAATGTCGTATTCTCATGACATTATCAAACAGTGAAAAGATACTGGATAGCATGTACTATGAAGCAAATACCATTTATATTGGTGCCAAAACAAATGAAAAGTCTAGGGATGGCTACTGAACAGCAGTCAGTATCCATGATAGTATCAACAGACAAGGAAAATGAATATCCCAAATATATCAAGCTTTCAGTCATTCCGGTAGACAATAAAAACTTTATTCATAAGTTCTTTCATATGAGAGCAAAAGTATAATCTAAAAGGGTATTGAATATAGATGAAAAAAACAATATTTCTGATTCATCAAAGGAATTGACATTAAGATCCGAGAAAATAGCATACAGCGAAACAGAACACAGACTCAAATGGCTAAATATCATTGCGGGAAATATCAAGAATAATATTGCTGGGATATATCAGAGTGTTACAAAAAGTTCGTTGCCACTTTTTCTGCATGAACAGGAGTGGCGCTTCAATCATAGATATACAGGTACACATATAATGGAAAAGATTCCAAAATACATTACAAAATCATTTCCTATAGATTCAGAAAAATTATCCAGAATTTTGGAATTATCTGAATCGTATTTTTCACCCTGAGCCTGATAGTCAATCAAAATTATTTTTTAATAAGAGAATAAATTCTATAGTTGTGGACAAACACTTTCATATTGTCCACATCCAATACATGAATTTACTTTTTTCCATACATCTTTTGCACTGTAACAAGCTATAAATAAATCTGTAATTTGAATATGTATTGGATAATATGACATGCTTGATAAGGTTGTCACATCATTATACAACGAATCAATATATCTTAATACCCTTGACACTATAGAGAATATGTTATTCCTTGTAAAGCTGATAATTTATTCAAACAATCCTCAAAACATCTTCTATTTATGATTTATGATTAGTAACAACGCTTTGGTTATACAGGAATTTGCACATAATATGTCGTATATTTAAAAAATCACTATTTTTCTTTTTAAGATAAGTGAGTTTATACTGCCATAAATATTAATCTACATAACCGCTTTATTCTTGTCATCATTAATATTTGGAACAATGCTCTTCCTATTATATTTTTACACTTCATTATGATCAAAATATTCAAAGAAAAAAACGTGTTTCACAGATGATTGAAAAAGGACGTTTTTCTACAATTGATATTATCAAAGAAGATGAATTTTAAAAACAGGCTGATTTCTAGCCTGTTTTTTATTTATGATATTGCCAACCATGTTCACCATGATAAATCATTAGTTTTGTCATACCACCATCAATACAAATATTTTCACCTGTTATAAAACTTGCTTCATCACTACATAAAAACAAAACCATATGTCCTATATCTTCTACTTTACCAATACGCTTGACAGGATGTTGTGTCATATCACTTCCTTGATAAATCGTTGGATCTGATTCAGTTTGAATCCAACCTGGTGAAATAGAATTGACTCTCACTTTTCCTGCTAAAGAAATAGCCAAACTATGTGTTAAAGCACGTATACCTCCTTTAGCTGCACTATAGCTTTCACTTTGAGGCTGACTCATACGATCACGTGAAGAAGAAATATTTACTATACATCCTCCTTCTTTAAAATCATCTTTAAATAACTGTGTTAAATAAAATGGAGCTGTCACACCTACTGACATAGCATATTGAAATTCATCATAACTACACTCATCAACCCCTTTAAAAAGAGGTTTCGCATTATGAATCATATAATCAATATGTCCATAATCCTGAATAACTTTTTGATGAAACTGTTCTAAAGTATGCTGGTTTGCTAGATCACCTTGAAAGTAATCATTTTCCTCAACATCAATTACACAGACATGAGCGCCTTCTTTTTGAAACATTTCACCAATACATTTTCCAATGCCTTTTGCACCACCTGTCACAACAACAACTTTATCTTGAAATTTCATAAACATCCTCCTAATCAAATAAACGCTGATCTCGACCACTTGGAATACGATAGAAAAGACAAATCACCATTCCAGCGATAGATAATAAAACTAAAATCAAATAAAATATATCACAAGAATAAAAATCTATCAAATATCCAGCGATAACTTGAAAAAGAATAGCTCCAATAATAGCAATCACAAATAATATGGTATTGACAACCTTCATATCATATTGATCATTCCATTTTCCAATTATAGGCTGTGTTATTAATGAAGTTAAAAATGAAGCAGATACAACAAGTGAAACATCACTCGCTCTAAATCCCATATTCATTAAATAAACAGAAATTAAGGCACTAAATAATGCCCAAGATAAATAATAAAAGTTATACATCAAAAAATAACTTAAATAACTATTTTGATAGATTTGCCATAAACGGACATGTCTTATACTTTTGATACTTTCCATAGATTTCCCTCCTGCAACCATACTCTAACAAAAATCATAAAAAGAAAAAATATCTGTTGAAGAGTTTCAAAGTTCATTTAAAAAAATGTCTTTGTTTGTTTCACCATTTGTAAATGAAATTTACAAATATATAAAGAAAATCATTTTTAACTTTATATTTTTTTGTTAAACTATATGTAAAGGGGGGGAATATTATGCTTTGTGATTACCATGTACATACTGATTATAGTGATGATAGTACATATCTTATGGAAGATGTTGTTAAAGATGGGATAAAG